>USML01000034.1 GCA_900555855.1 uncultured Eubacteriales bacterium
TCCGTCGCTTTACACAAAACGATGTGAGCATGGTGCGGGTAAAGGATTTGAGCAGTCTTATGACAGCGGCAGACCGGGAAACTACCGCACAGCCTGTCAGAACAGGCAGCGGGCGGCAGCAGAGCCTCGTGGAGCTGTTTCAAAAGCATGACAACCTCGGCAGCCTCGTCCTTCTCCCCGGCATCGGCGGGTATCAGCAGACCATCGTTTATGTGGGCGCCTATACCCGGCTGACAGCATTCCCGTTTCCGGCAGGCAGTGATGCACCCATCGCCGCAGTTTCGCCGGACTGCGCCGGGGACAAAGGAAAGACGCTCCGCATCGGAGATCACGAATGCACTGTAACCGTTGTCCCATCCGATATGGACGTTTACCATCCGCTGCACTACAGTCCCCCCGCATCGGAGAATCTGAAGAAAACGCTCTATGTTTTCTCGCCATCCTGTGAGGATGCCCTTTCCCTCGCGGCGTTTCCGCACGTATCGGTGGATATGTTCATAGACCGTCTGATTCTTGCCGAACCCACAGAGGAAAGCGCCGCCGATGTCAGGTCGTTCCTGTATCAAAACTATTCCGCCTATGCGGAGATACAGTCAACGGAAAACTTTTTGCGGCTTTCCGCCGCAAGCAGCACCCGCACCCATCAGGCATATCTTCTGTTCTACATCATGTCCACGCTGGTTTTATTCGGTGCGCTGCTGCTGAACACCTATCGCATCCTGCGACGCAGGATCCCGGAATATGCGGTGCATCATCTGTTTGGCGCAACACAGCGGTTTATCTTTGCAAGGATGTATCTGTTCGTGTTGGGATACCATGTGATCCCGCTTGTGGGTACGCTCTTGATCCTGTCATTGAACAGGCTCGCGTCGCCGCTGAATCTTCTCATGGTATTCGCAGCCACCATGGGCTCGGCGTTCCTTGTCACAAGTATTGTGCAGCAGCGTTTTGTATCTAAATTTTCACAGGGATTAAGGAGGGAATGAACTATGCCGGGAATCACCGTTACACAAGCCTGCAAGAGCTATGAAACCAGCCACTACACCGTAAAAGCGGTGAATCACGCCAATCTTTCCGTGGAAAGCGGCGAAGCCGTCGCCATTGTCGGACCTTCCGGCAGCGGCAAGTCCACACTTTTGAACATTATCGGTCTGATTTTGAAGCCGGATTCCGGAAGCGTCGCTGTGGGCGGAGAGGAAGTCCTGAACATGAGCGACAGGCGGTGCAGCGCTTTCCGAAATGCCTCGTTCGGCTATATTGTGCAGGACTTCGCCCTGCTGGACGATGAAACCGTATATCACAACATCCGAATCCCCCTGCTTTACAACAGGCAGATCAAGCGCAGGGAGCATAAGCCCCGAATCAGGGAGATCGCGCAGAAGCTGGACATATCAGACAAGCTGAACCGCAAGGCGGGCAAATTGTCCGGTGGAGAGCGGCAGCGGGTGGCGATCGCCCGTGCAATCGTCTGTGACCAGCCGATCATCCTTGCGGACGAACCCACCGGCTCACTGGACGCGGCGAACAAAGCGAATGTCATGGACATCCTCATGCGGCTCTGCAAGGAAAGCGGCAAGACGCTGATCATCGTTACGCACGACCCTTCGATTGCCGAACGCTGTGACAGGATTGTTCAGATGACGGATGGCCGCATTGAGGGAAACGGAAAAAACTTGCTGTGAGAGGGTGTGCGCCCATTACCATGGATTTCAGAGTCAAACAGCCGCAAGCCACCATTTTTGATGACTTGCGGCTGTTCTGTTCAGCAGCTCTTTTGGTAACTCTCCATCTTGTACGCTTTGCTTCGCCGAAGCGCTGGTAATGTACGATCTCCCGCTCCCGCAGAAAGCGGATGGGATCGATGATGTCCGGATCGTCCACCAGACGGAGGATGTTGTCGTAGGTGGTGCGGGCCTTCTGCTCCGCCGCCATATTCTCGCTGAGATCGGTGATGGCGTCGCCCTTGGATTGGAAGTAATCCGCGGTAAAGGCGGGCCCGGAAGCGGCCACCGGATAGACGCCGGCGGTGTGGTCCACAAAATAATCGGCAAACCCCTGGGCCTTGATCTGCTCGATGGTCAGATTCCGGGTCAGCTGATAGACCATGGCGGAGATCATCTCCAGATGGGCCAGCTCCTCGGTACCGATATCCGTCAGCACCCCCGCCACCGTTCGGTAGGGCATGGAATACCGCTGGGAAAGATAGCGCAGGGATGCGCCCAGCTCGCCGTCCGGCCCACCGTACTGCGAAATGATGATCTTTGCGGCGCGGGCGTCGGGATTTTTGATGCGGACAGGGTATTGCAGCTTGCGTTCATAGATCCACATAGGTCATTCCTCCAATTCCCAGGGCCAGGGCGTCTCCACCCACTGCCAGCTGCTGCCTGCACCAATATCCGTGGCCAACAGCGGACCATATTGCGCCGTATAAGCGGAGGACGCCGCCCGGTGGGCGTCCATGGCCTGCTGATAAGCGGCAAGACCGCTGCTGCAAGCGGGATGCGTATTCAGATATTCATTCAGCTCCACCATCACAAAGGAGGTCTCCTGAACGGCCTTCAGTGCCTCCGCTCGATTCATCATCATAAGCCGTTCACCTCCCCAAAGGGCAGATCCAGCACGGGAAAGATGGTCCCGCGGCACAGCGCACGGCCGGCGGCATAGGGCTCGCTCCAGCTCTGGATGGGGACATATGCCATGGCCAGGGGCAGCTGCTTCAGCTCCTGATTCCATTCTGTCAGGGAAACAGACGCCTGACAGGTCACTGGTGCAGACCGGGGACAGGCGCAGGAGGGCACCTGTCTCGGCCGGTTCATCGGTCGGTTCAATGTCAAAACTCCTCTCAAAACAGTATTCTGCACCAGTCTATGCCGCTTCAGCGCAGGGTGACATACTGGGCGGAGACATAGCCGGTCAGACTGCCGTAGCGCACCACATACCAGCCCTCCAGCGTCCCAAGAACGGTGACGGCTTCGCCGTTGGGGATGGAAGCCAGCACCCGGGCGGAAAGGGAAGGCGCGGCCCGCAGATTCAGCGTGCCGTAGCGCATGGTCACCCGGGCCTGCTGCGGCGCCTGGGGCTGGGCCAGCGGCAAGCCGAAGTATTGGGCGATGGAAAGGGCAATGGCCCAGGCGATCTGGGGGATGCTACCCTTGATCCAGGCCTCATCCTGGGCGTTGTCATGATAGGCAAGCTCCAGAAGGACCGCCGGCGCTTTGGACTGCGCCACCTCGCCCAGCGCCGTGGTGGGCAGAATGCGCACCTTTTCCGGCAGGGGATAGATCTGCTGCAGATTTTTGCGGAAGATCTGGGCGGCCCGGCGGCTGTTTGCGCCGTAGCGGTAGTAATAAACATCCGAGCCCCGCTGGCTTCCGGCCTGACCCTCCGGGGCGGCGTTGCTGTGGATGGCGACATACAGGCCGTAATTCCCGGCGTTGGCCTGGCGGATGGCGTCTCCGGCGGTGCCATCAGGATCATTGCGGGCATAGTCAATGCCGCTGGAAAAAAGATAGGGGATCACCTGGTCGCAGACCAGGTTCATATACTGCTCCTCTGTTCCACCATTGAGATAATGATTCCAATCCTGGGTGGACGGGCTTAGAAAAACATTGGGCATGCTGCGCCTCCTTATTCCGGTTTTCTTCATTCTATGCGGAAAAGAAGGGAAGGGGTGCCGCAGGGCAAAGAAAAAGATCCGGATCTGTTCCTCTGAGAGAAAGTCAGATCCGGATCATGCTTTTCTGGTGCCGGCGACCGGGCTCGAACCGGTATGATATTGCTATCGAGGGATTTTAAGTCCCTTGCGTCTGCCAGTTTCGCCACGCCGGCAAAACCGCTATTATATTAGCATAAGGCGTAAGGAAACGCAACCGTTCCAGCAGATTTTTTCCTGCTCAGCCAATCTCAATGCACAAATCGCACCGCTCCGGGATGGAAAAGGTCTGAAAATAGCGGTTTTCCATAGGGATCCACTTCTGGAAAAACAGTTGCTGCTTGAAGGCCGGCTCCCGCTGTAGGATACGCCGGTGCTGCGTTTCCGGAGAGACAGCCAGAAAAACCGAAAGATCATACAGCGCCGAAAGCTCCGGATGCATGCTGTAGGCGCCCTCGATCACATTGAGCTGCCCGGCCTGCCGCAGGACCGGCGGCAGAAATTGGCCAGTCTGACAATCATACCGGCGATAGGTCAAGGGTCTGCCCTGGCGCAGCGGCAGCAGAACCTCTGTAAAAAAGCGCTCCCGATCCACATTTCCGCCGGGCTCTGCCAGTCGCTGGGGTGTACGCTGCTCCGGCCGCAGAAAAAAGTCATCCATATGAAACACGGGGCAGCCATAGCGCTGCCCTAAAAGTGCAGCCAGTGTAGTTTTGCCGCTGGCACTTCCGCCGTCGATGGCCAGCAGCAGACGCTCCAGCTGCGGAAGTTTTTCGTCAATGGCCTGCAGCAGCTCCATAGGGATGGGGGACACGGGGTTAAGCTCCATGATTGCTCCTTCGGCTCAGGCGGGGGTGTTTTCCCGCAGCCAGTCGGCCCATTTGGAATAGTATTTTCCATAGGGATGGGTGTTGTCAAAGGTATAGTCCTGGTTCAGCGCGCCGGTTTCGTCGTCAAAGGCGGGGTTCACATCAATAAAGAAGATATGCTCGCCGTCGGCATAGGCGGCCTGGGCCTGATTCATGCGGTCGATGTTGCTGTTGTTGAAGGTGGCATCCGTATCCGAGCGCTTTTTGGTCACATGCAGACTGGCTTCCAGGATCAGATAGGCGTCGGGCTGCAGCTCCCGGATCTGCTGCACCATTTCGCCGTAGCGCTCCACGGTCTTCTGAAAATTATAGCCCAGCTCGTTGACGCCCAGCATCAAATAGACCCGGTCATATTGGCGGGCCTGCAGCGCGTCGGCCAGCAGCGTTCCCTTCTGCCAGCTGCCGACGGCGCTTTCCTTCTTAAAGGCGGTATAAACGCTCATGCCGGTGAAGGCAAAGAAATCCGCCTCGGTGATGCCGGAATATTCCGCGATGCCGACGGTGCGGCTGTCGCCGATGAACAGGGCGTTGGTAAAGGGATCCTCCGGCTTGACGGGCGCGGAAGGCTCCTCCGGTTCCTCTGGCTCCTCCGGCTGATCTGGCACAGGCTGCGGCAGCTCCGGCATCGTGTCCGGGCTCTCCGGATCATCCTGCGCCGGAGGAGAAGGCAGCTCCTCCGGAGGAGAAGGCGGTTCCTGCGGGGGATCCCGGAGCTCCGGCTGCTGCGGCGCAGGCGGTTCCTGCTCCGCTTGCTGCCCGGTCGGGGAAGGAAAAAGGCCCATCTCCTTCCAGACAAAGGGGGCGGCCACCAGCATAGTCAGCAGAAGCGCCAGCAGAAACGGTGCGTTTAAGATCTTTTTCATCCCGTCACCTGTCCTTAAAATCCAAAGTAAAGGAAGGGGTCGTTCATGCCCCGGCAGAGGCAATAGACCGCGCCCCAGAAGATGGCCAGCAGAAAGGGGATGACCAGAGGCGAGCGCTCCAGCCTATGCCAGAGCTTTTTGGGCCAGGGCAGACAAAACAGCAGCCCTAAAAGCAGCAGAACGCCATACATCCTGCCGTATTTCAGATAATCTCCGGCCATGATTCCAGCCCAGCAGCCGCCGAAAGGGAAAAGCCTGCCGAAATAGACGCCAAGCTGAGAAAGATCCGTGATGGAAAACACCGTGAAGGACAGAGGAATCATAAGGATCATATATAGATGGCCGAAAACCGGGCGGCGCTCCAGCACCTTTCCAAGGCCCAGCCGTTCCAGAAGCTGCAGCAAAAACAGCAGCAGACCCCAGAGAATAAAGTTCCAGCTGGCACCGTGCCAAAGGCCCGTCAGCAGCCAGACCGCCAGCAGATTGCGGATGGTCCTGCCCCGGCCCTGCCGGCTGCCGCCCAGCGGGATATAGACATAATCCCGGAACCAGCCGCCCAGCGTGATGTGCCAACGCCGCCAGAACTCCGTCATGCTCCGGGAAAGATAGGGATCCGCAAAGTTTTCCGGCAGGTCAAAGCCCAAAAGCTGCCCCAGCCCCAGCGCCATCAGGGAATAGCCGTAAAAATCAAAGTAGATCTGAAAGCTGTAAGCAAAAGCGCCCATCCAGGCCAGCGGCGTGGAGATGCCCTCAAAGCCGATGGCGGAAATATCGCTCCAGAGGGAGCCGATCCGATTGGCCAGCAGCACCTTGAAGCCCAGGCCCAGAACGAAAAGCTTCGCGCCGTGCTCCGCCCGTTCCCAGGAGACCTGCCGCTCCTGCAGCTGCCCGGAGATCGCCCGGTAGGAGGTGAGGGGACCGGCGGTAAGCTTTGGAAACAGGGAGATGTAAAGGGCCATGCGCGTCAGCGAGCGCTCCGGCTGGACCCTTTCATGATAGACATCCAGCAGATAGGAAAGACACTGGAAGGTATAGAAGCTGATGCCCAGCGGCAGCAGCAGCTCCCAGCTGCGGGCAGATACCGTCTGGCGGGAAAGCAGGCCCCAGAGGGCGGCGAGGTTGTCCCGGAAAAAGCCGGCGTATTTGAACAGGACCAGCCAGCCGATATTATAGATCAGCCCCAGCGCCAGCATCAGCTTCCGGCGGGGCTGGCCCCTGCCGAGATGCAGGCCGAGCCGCCAGTTGACCAGAATGGCCGCCAGCAGCAAAAGCATATATTGCGGCGTTTCCCATACGCCGTAGGCATAAAACGCCAGGCTGCCCAGCAGCAGGACCCCGTTTTTCCAGCGGACGGGGACCAGACTGTAGATCAGAAAAAACAGCGGCGCAAACACAAACAGAAACGGCAGACTGCTGAATACCACAGAATCCCTCCCCAAAAAAGAGATCACCTATAGTATATAATAGTGCCCGGGGCCGCGCAAGGCGGTTTTACAGAAAATTTTTTCCTCATACCTCCTTCGGGCGGGGAAGCGCTCCTTGCGTTTCCGGCTGAAATTCCGTCATGGTGCCCCAAAACCGCTTTGGCATATGGGTCTGGCGGCATTTCGGGTTGTAGCGGCCCTCGATGCTGATGGTGTTGTAAAACCGCGTCCAGAGCCGGCGGTAAAGCTGCTCCGGCGCTTCCGCCTCCGGCAGCGAAAGGGATTCCAGCGGAAGGATCTGATGGTTCCCGCCGCTGAACAGCAGAACGGAGCGGTGCGTCCGGTCATAGATCAAAAAGCTCTCTCCCGGCATCCGCGCCCGAAAATGCTTCAAAAGCAGGGGAAGCACATGGTTTTTCGGCTCGATCTCCGCCGCCAGCACCGCGTCATATTGGGAAAACCGGGTAAAGCCCTTCAAAAGATGGGCTTCGCCCAAAACATTCTGCGCCGCGGTATAAATGACGCGGACCCGTTCATCCGTCAGCTGGCGCAGGACCTGCGGCCCCAGCCGATAGCCCAGCCGCAGAAAGCGCAGGATCGCCAGCTCCTTTTCCTCCATGCAGGAGAGAAAGGCCAGCTCCACCCACCGCAGCGCCGCCGGCGCGATCTTTTCCGGGATGGAGCGCAGCACCCGCCGGGCCTGATCCGGCCGGGTGGGGACGGTGACGGCGGAAAGCAGCGTGGGCTGCGCCTCCTCCGCCGGACGGATCTCCAGCGGCTCCTCCTTTTGATAAAAGGCCCGGAACACGCAGCAGAGCAGGCCGTCGAAGCTCCCGTCGTATTGATAGACTACATCTGTCCTGTGATACATGCCCTCACATCCTCCATCGTCGGGTCAAACAGGCTCAGCTGGTCCGCCTGACCCATGGTCTCCAGCGCCGCATCGGAAAGCAGCGCCCGCAGGATGGCGTCGTGCTCCATTCGGATGCCGGGAAACGCTTTGCCGCCGCACAGTGTAAAGTATTTGGCCCGTTTCAGCACGACGCCCAGCTTTTTCAGCCCGGCGAAGTCCAGCCGGCCGGAGCGGCGGGCCGTTACGATGCGCCGTGCGCTTTTGACGCCGATCCCCGGGACGCGCAGCAGCGTTTCATATTCCGCCCGGTTCACCTCCACGGGAAACTGCTCCGGATGCCGGATGGCCCAGCCGCATTTCGGGTCCAGATAAGGGTTGAAGTTCGGCTCCTGCTCGTCCAGAAGTTCCTCCGCCTGAAAATGATAATACCGCAGCAGCCAGTCGGCCTGATAAAGCCTGTGCTCCCGCAGCAGCGGCGGACGGGTGGCCAGAGCAGGCAGGTTTTTATGCTCCACCACGGGAAGATAGGCAGAGTAAAAGACCCGCTTCAGAGCGTATTTTTGATACATGGCGGTGGACAGCCGCAGGATCTGCAGGTCCGTCTCCGGCGTGGCGCCCACGATAAGCTGGGTGCTCTGGCCCGCCGGCGCAAACCGGGGGGCGTGGCGGTAGCGGATCAGCTCCTGCTTTCCCTGGGCGATGCCGTCCCGCAGAAAGGCCATGGGCTTCAGGATATCCTCCTTATGCTTGTCCGGCGCCAGCAGGGCAAGACTCTGCCGGGAGGGAAGCTCGATATTGACGCTCATCCGGTCGGCCAGCATAGCCAGCTGTGCTAAAAGCTCCCGGCTGGCGCCGGGGATGGCCTTGGCATGGATGTAGCCAAAAAAATGATACTCCTGCCGCAGGATCCGCAGGGTCTCCAGCATCAGCTCGCAGGTGTGGTCCGGGCTCTGCACCACCGCGCTGGACAGAAACAGGCCCTCAATATAATTTCGCCGGTAAAACTGGATCGTCAGCTCCGCCAGCTCCCGGGGCGTAAAGGTGGCGCGCCTTGTATCGTTGGAGCGGCGGTTGACGCAGTAGGTGCAGTCGTAGCTGCAGGCATTGCTTTGCAGGACCTTCAGCAGCGTGATGCACCGGCCATCGGCGGAAAAGCTGTGGCAGCAGCCGCAGGCCATGGTGGCGCCCAGCCCGCCCGGCCGGGAGGCCCGGTCCAGCCCGCTGGAGGTGCAGGCGGCGTCGTATTTTGCGGCGTCGGCCAAAATGGTCAGCTTGTCCAGAACTTCCATAGGATCCCCTCGAAATAGAACATTTGTTTGTTGTCTCAAATATAGCACATATGTTCGTTTTTGTAAAGGCATTACGGTAAAAAATCAAAAACAGCGCAAACCGGATTGTATTTCCGCCGGAATGCCGGTATAATCAAGGGAGTTTTGAAAGGATACGGAGGATGGGTCATATGCAAAACGAAGCCTTGAAGGCGCTTTCCCGGGAGCAGCTGGAGGAGCTGATCGCCATCTACTGCAAGGATTGGCTGGCCATGGACGGCGTCTGGTTCCAGTCTTCCGAACGCAGGTTCGGAATGGATCTGGCGATGGAGCAGGATGTCGAGATCTGGAAGCAATTTACCGTCATTGAAGCCAAAAAGCTCAAGGCCTTTCTGGGCCTGCCGGAGCGGGCCGGCCTGGAGGGGCTGGAAAAGGCGCTGAAGCTGCGGCTCTATGCCAATATCAATCGGGGCGAGCTGCTGCGGGAGGGAAACCGGCTGATCTACCGCACGCTGGACTGCCGGGTCCAGACGGCCCGCAGCCGGAAAAATATGCCCTGGCACCCCTGCAAGGCAGTGGGCGAGGTGGAATATGCCGGCTTTGCCCGCACCATTGATGACCGGATCACCTGCCGGGCCCTCAGCTGCTATCCGGAAAAGACCGACGACAGCTGCGCCTGCAGCTGGGAGTTTACGCTGGAGGAATGATGGAGATCTATGGCACGCTGGGCCCGGCCTGCGCCCAGGGGGTGATCCTGGAACAAATGTTCCGCTGCGGCATGACCGGGCTTCGGCTGAATCTTTCCCATACATCGCTGGAGGAGAGCGCCCCGCTGCTGGAGCAGATGCATCTGGCGGCAGAGCGGTGCGGCGTCCGGCCGCAGCTGCTGATCGACCTGCAGGGCCCGGAGCTGCGGGTGGGAAAGCAGGGGCTTCCGCTTCTGTTGGAGGAGGGCGTGCGCCTTCCGCTCCGCCGTCTGGCGCTTCCGGAGCATTTGTACGCTGCGCTGCAGCCGGAGACAGAGCTGCTTCTGGACGACGGCAGGCTCTGCGTCCGGGTGCTGCCGGAGGGAGAGGGCCGTGTGCTGCGGGGCGGGACGCTGGCCCCCGGAAAAAGCGTCGCAGCCCCCGGGCTTTGCGCGGCGCTGCCCGCTCTGACGGCGGCGGACCGGAAAAATCTTTCGCTGGCGAGCGCCTTCGGCGTCACCGGCGTGATGCAGTCCTTCGTTCGGAGCCGGGAGGATGTGGAGGAGGTCCGGACGGCGCTTTGCGGAACGGGGCTGCGCCATTTTGCAAAGCTGGAAAACCGGGCCGGGCTGGATTCTCTGGAGCAGTGGATCCGGCTGCCGGATGTTTTGGTGATCGCCCGGGGTGATCTGGGCAATGCGGTGCCCCTATGGGAGCTGCCCGGCGTACAGAAGCGGGTGGCTGCCCGGGCCAGACAGGCGGGAAAGCCCTTTTTGGTGGTGACGCAGATGCTGGCCTCCATGGAGCGAACGGCTGTTCCCACCCGGGCGGAGGTCAGCGATATTTTCAACGCCGTGCTGGACGGCGCTTCCGCCCTGATGCTCACAGGGGAGACTGCCGCAGGGCGCTACCCGGCGGAGGCCATGGACTATTTTTGCCGCACCATCCGGGCGGCGGAGACTTTTTTGCGGGAAGAGAGGAACTGAAGCATGGATTATATCGAAGTGCGGGTGACGACCACCCACGAAGCCTCGGAGCTGCTGGCGGATCAGCTGGCGGAGATCACCGGCGGCTGCTCGGTGGATGATCCCCAGACCGTGGAGGATTTTGTTCAGGCGCCGGTGAAGCGTTGGGATTACATTGAAGAACAGCTGTTCGACAACCCAAAGCGAGAGCCTTCTGTCTGCTGCTATCTTAGTCCGGACGAGGATGGCGCGCGCCGGCTCCGGGAGATGGGCGCGCTGCTGGCGGCGCTGAAGGAGCAGGACGAAACGGGCTTTTACGGGAGCCTGAAGCTGGAGGTCTCGCCTGTCCGCAGCGAGGATTGGGAAAACAACTGGAAGCAGTATTACAAGCCCTTCCCGGTGGGCCGGCGGCTTTATGTCTGTCCCAGCTGGGAGGAGGCACAGGTACCGGAGGGGCGGACGCTTCTGACCATGGATCCTGCTTCCAGCTTCGGCACCGGCTCCCATGCCACCACGCGGATGTGCATGGAGCAGCTGGACGCTCTGTCCCTGGACGGCGCACGGATCCTGGATGTGGGCTGCGGCAGCGGTATTCTGGCCTGTACGGCGCTGCTGCTGGGCGGACGGCACGCGCTGGCCTGCGATATTGAAGAAAATGCCATGCGCGTCACGGCCGAGAATATGGACAAAAACGGCCTGTCCGGCTTGCGCTACAGCACTCGCTGCGGGGATCTGCTTTCCGATCCGGCGCTGCGGCAGGAGCTGTGTGAACGGGGCCCTTACGATGTGATCTTAGCCAACATCGTGGCGGATGTGCTCATCGCCATGGCGGCATATCTGCCCGGCTGGCTGGCGGAGGACGGCCATCTGATCCTCTCCGGCATCATTGATACCCGGGCGGAGGAGGTCCGCCGGGCCTTTCGGCAGGCGGGCATGGTCATCGTCAACGAGATCGCTCGCGATGGCTGGGTCATGCTGTGCTGTATGCGCAGCAAGGGGGAAAATTCCTAAAAACTTCTGAAATATCGGTTTTGGAATAGACAAATCGTTTTTCATTTGGTATAATAACCTTTAGCTGTGAGGAGAACTTCATGCGTTTTTTTGTTTCTGCCGGGCAGATCAGCGGCGAATTGCTGACGCTGGACGAAAGCGACGCCCAGCATATTTCCCGCGTTTTGCGGATGCGGCCCGGGGAGGAGATCACCGCCTGCTGCGACAACAGACAGGCCTATCAGTGCTGTCTGGAGACGGTGGAGAAGGGGCGCGTCACCGCGCGGATCCTGTCGGCCTCTCCCTTTGACAACGAGCCCTCCGCTTTTGTAACGGTCTATGCCGGGCTCTCCAAGGGCGACCGGTTCGATTATCTGATCCAGAAGGCGGTGGAGTGCGGCGCTTCGCATATCGTGCCGTTTCTTTCCAAATACTGCGTTGTAAAGGTCGAGGAAAAGGACCGGCAGAAAAAGCAGCAGCGTTATGCCCGGATCGCGCTGGAGGCCTCCAAGCAATGCCAGCGCTCCCGGCCCGTGACGGTGGGGGAGATCGTCTCCTATGATACCGCCATCGCCATGGCGAAAGGCGCGGAATGCGCCCTGTTCCTTTATGAAAAAGAAAACCGGCAGAGCCTTTCCCAGGTCCTGCGGGAGCATCAGAGCGGCAGAGACTTTTCTGTAGTCACCGGCCCGGAGGGCGGGTTTTCAGAAAAGGAGGCGGCTCAGGCGCTGGAGGCGGGCCTTTCCTGCGTGTCCATCGGGCCCAGGATCCTTCGCTGCGAGACGGCGCCGGTGGCGGCAGTCTGTGCCATCATGTATCAAACAGGCAATTTTGACATCGGAGAGTGAGCTTCATTGAATGAGAAGAATCGGAAGAAACAGCGGGCCCAGGAGCTGGTGACCAATCGCGTTATGGCGGTGTTCGTTTTTGTGGTCCTGCTGCTTTGGGGGATGTCCTGGCTGAGCAGGCTGATGACCTTCGGCACCACCTTTTTGCTGGGCCGCAGAGTGAACCTGATCCTGACGCTGGTCAGCGGCGCGCTGACGGTGCTGTTTCTGGTGCTGTTGCGCAGCCAGCTCAAAAAGGGGACCTTCCGGAAGGACCGGGTCTTCAATACGGCGCTCTATGCGCTTTTTTCCGGCGCCTTCTGCGCCTGCTGCCTGATCCTGCGCTTCTGTCTGGAAAACGGCGCGCACATCGTTTATGTGTTCCTGCCGCTGTGCGCCGTGCTGTATCTGGTGTTTTATGTTTATGAGCGGCAGTTCTTTTCCTTCTGCGTGCTGGAGGCGGTGGCCATCAGCGCGGCGTACTGCATTTACCGGTCCGTTCTGGAGGGAAAGGCGCTGATCCTGCTGGCCGGCGTTTTATGCGTGGCGGCGGGGATCTTTGCCCTGCTGGCCAAAAAGGATGGCCGGCTGACCCATGCGATCCTGGGCCGGCAGTATGACAAGCGCTATATCCTGCTCACCTGCGCGGTGACGCTGGCGGCGCTGGCGCTGGCCGCCCTGCTGAAGGGGAGCGCTGCGCTGATCGCCGGTATCGTCCTCGGCGTTTATGTTTTGGCTTCGGCGGTGTATTTCACCATCAAGGCTATGTGAGCTCAGATCCAATGCATCGCCCGGAAGAGCCTGCCGCTTTTCCGGGTGATTTTTTTCAGAAACCGCAGGGAAAGGAGCGGATCGCAATGCTGTATCACGCCTCGCAGGTCTCCGGCCTGACGGTGCTGCTCCCGCAGACCTCCACCCATCAGACGCCCTATGTCTACGCCATCCGCGGCAGGCTCACGGCCCTGTGCTTCGGCGCGTCCAAGGATGATTTTGACCTGCTGATGGACGAAGGGGAGGGCCGGCCCGTGCTTTGGGAGTGTTACCCCGGCGCATTCCGGAGGATTTATGGCGGAAAGGCCTGTTCTCTCTATGCTGTAAAGGAAACCGGCTTTCTGCAGGGGAAGACGGGCTGGGCGCCGGAGCTGGTCTGCCCGGAAGCCGTCCCCGTCCTGTGGGAGGAGCGGATCCCGGATCTGTTTCTCGTCCTTTCTCAGGCGGCGGAAGCGGGGGAATGCATTCTTCACGCATATTCCCGGTCGCCGGAATATCAGGCCATGCTCTGGGAGGAACTGACCTGGCGCATCCGGCAGCTGGGGCTGACCCGGGCCCAGCTGAACGCCGGCAGATCCTTTCCGGAAGAGCTTGACCGGCTGCTTTTTCCGTAAATTACAGCGGTTTTCCCCGCGCCGGTTCTAATCCTGCGGGACAGGCCATAGGATAGCAGCGGGTGATGACGATGAAAACCGTGGAAATGAAAAAGACCATGCCCCGTTCCCGGCCGTGGCTGCTGCCGGCGTGCGCAGTGCTGCTGGGCGCCGTTGCGGGAAGCCTGTGCGGCGCCGGGGTGCCGTGGCTCCGCAGCCTGCTGCAGAGCCGGCTGATACAGGAGAGCCTGTCCGCGCTGCTTTGGCCGGAGCTTTTGCTGCTTCTGGCCCTGTGCGTTTCCGGCTTTTTGCGTCTGGGCGGCGTCTGGGCGCTGATGGCGCTGCTGATCAAGGGCTTTCTGCTGGCGGCAGAGGCTGCCGTTCTGACCTCCAATATGGAAGGGGGCGCTTATCTGACGGCGGCGCTGCCGCGGCTGCTGACGGGCTTTCTTACGCTGAGCGTCCTGCTGCTGCTTGCCCGGCAGAGCATCCAGCTCTCCTCCCGCAGGCTGCGGCTGTCGCCGGCCAAGGCCAGAGCGCTCCGGCCGGATCCCCCGTTTTATCTGACGGCGGGCATCGCGCTGGCAGTGATCCTGGGAGCGGCGCTGCTCCAGCAGAAGCTGCTTGGCCTGGATCTGCCGCAGCTGCTGCCGGAGGGGGCGCTTCGGGGCGCGGGTCAGTTGGGGATCTGCCTGCCGGTATGGTCCATGGTAAAATCCTCCCGATAGATCAGCTGGCTCACCGGGACGATCTCATAGCCCTGCCGGATGAGCCCTTCGATCACGGAGGGCAGGGCGGCGGGCGTGTTTTTCGCCGCATTGTGGAACAGGATGATGCTGCCGGGCTGGACCCGCTTCAAAACGCGCTGGCAGATCTCCTCCGGCGTGGGGTCCTTCCAGTCGAGACTGTCCACATCCCACTGGATGGCATACATGCCGCAGTCCCGCACAGTGCGGATCACCGTATCGTTATAGTCGCCGTAGGGCGGACGAAACAGGAGCGGCGTCTCTCCGGTGATGGCGGCGATCTTTTCGTTGCAGGCGCTGAGCTGCTCCTGCATCTGCTGGGCGGAGAGCTTGGTAAAATAGGGATGATCATCGGAATGATTCATCACCTCATGCCCCGCGGCGTGCAGCGCCTGCACCGATTCCGGATATTTGTCCACCCATTCGCCCACCACAAAGAAGGTGGTTTTGAGCTGGTATTTGTCAAAGATCTCGATGAGCTGCTGGGTATCCTCGTTGCCCCAGGCGGCGTCGAAGCTCAGGGCGCAGATGGGTGTCTCCTTCTGGACGCAGTAAATGGGCAGCTCCCGCAGGGTGGCTGCCGTTGGGATGCTTCTGGCAGAAACACAGGCAACGCAGATCACCAGGCCCAAAAGCGCCGCCAGGCCGGTAAAAACCCACTTTTTGTGGTGCAGCAGCACGATCTTCACTCGGAACGGTCTCATAAGCAATCTCCTCCTTTTTCGTGGTCTATATCTATGCAGAAGGGGGAGAAGGCATGAGGAGATTTCCGCAGGCGGAGCGCAGGGCAATTTACACGATTTTATTTGGAGCTGTCCGTGAAATACGGAAAATCCGGCAAAATGCTCTTTACATGGGCTCTTTACCGTGTTAAACTGTAACGCAGGAAGTTGTGAATGCATAACAGTGAAACGGTGAAAGGGGCATGTGCAATGCGAAATAAGCTGCGCGATGAACATATGGATCAGCTTTTTGAAGCGATCCTGAAGCTGGATTCCGTGGAGGAGTGCTATCACTTTTTCCGGGATCTCTGCACGGTGACGGAGCTGCTGTCCATGAAGCAGCGCTTCTGGGTGGCCCAGCTGCTGCGGGAAGGCTGCATTTATTCGGATATCGTGGAGGTCACCGGCGCCAGCACTGCCACCATCAGCCGGGTGAACCGGAGCCTGCAGTATGGCGACGGCGGCTATGCCCGGGCGCTGGACGGCCTGGAAGACGGCGAATGAACGCATATACCTCTCTGGCGGCTTATTATGACAGCCTGATGGATCCGGAGGTCTACCGGCGGTTTTGCGAGGTGCTCTGCACGGAGCTTGCCCGGGCAGACATCCGAGATGGGCTGGTGCTGGACCTTTGCTGCGGCACCGGCACGCTGACGCGTCTGCTTTCGCTGCGCGGCTATGAAATGATCGGCTGCGATGCGTCGCCGGAAATGCTGGATATTGCCCGGGAAAAATGCCGGGCGCTGGAGGTCCCGCCGGTCTGGATCTGTCAGCGGGCGGACGAGCTGGACCTTTACGGCACGGTCCGCGCCGCCGTCTGCTGTATGGACAGCGTCAATTATCTCACCGGCCTGCGGGAGCTGAAGCGGGCCTTTTCGCTGGTGAGCCTGTTTCTGGAGCCGGGCGGCGTGTTTCTGTTTGATGTGAAATCCCGGGAGATGTTTGAAGCGCTGGCAGGCACGGCCAGCGTCCAGGAGGACGAGGAAAGCTTCTCCAGCTGGCAGTATGGCTTTGACCGGCGCTCCGGCCGGGCCTTTCATCAGGTGGATCTGTTCCGGCAGGATGGTGACAAGTATATCCGCTTTACAGAAGCGCATGAACAGCGCTTTTACAGTACAGACACCCTGCGGCAGGCGCTGCAGGGGGCAGGTCTGCGGCTGAAGCGTGTTTCCCGGGCGCTCTCCGGGTCGAAGGAAGAAGAGCCGCGGGGCCGCCTGCTGTTTATTGCGGAAAAGCCCCTGGCCTGAGCTTGGAAAAGGACGATAGCATGAAGGATTTTATTGTCAGAGGAATGACAAAGGACGGCTTTGTGAAGATCACCGCCGTTCAGACCACGGAGACCGTGGAACGGGCGCGGCAGATCCATAAGACCCTGCCGCTGGCGACGGCCGCGCTGGGGCGGACGCTTTCCGCCGTTTCCATGATGGGCAACGACCTGAAATATGAAAACGGCTCGGTCACGCTGCAGATCCGCGGAGACGGCCCGCTGGGCGGCATCACCGCCGTCAGCGACAACCGTGGAAATGTGCGGGGCTATCTGCAGAATCCGGCGGCGATCCTGCCGCTGAAGGCTGACGGCCATCTGGATGTGGGCGGCGGCGTTGGCCGGGAAGGCATCCTCACCGTCATAAAGGATATCGGCGAGCGGGAGCTCTTTACCGGCCGGGTGGAGCTGCGCTCCGGCGAGATCGCCGAGGATGTGGCGGCCTATTATGTGATCAGCGAACAGATCCCCACGGTGTGCGCCCTGGGCGTTTTGGTGGGGAAGGATCAGAGCGTCACCTGCGCGGGCGGCTATCTGCTGCAGCTGATGCCCGGCGCGCCGGAGGGTCTGGTGG
>USML01000035.1 GCA_900555855.1 uncultured Eubacteriales bacterium
CCGGGGGAGTCGTTTTTGCGCGTGGTCTGCTTATTCGGCAACGACGGTGTAGTAGATATCTCCGTTCGACTGTGTTTCGGAAATGACCTTGTAACCCGGCGCAACAAAATTCGTATTTGCGCCTTCCGCAAGGTTATTGGAGGGATCAAAGTTCACAAAGGTGCCGCCCTTGACGATGATATTCGCGGTGCCATTTTTGTAGTTGGCGTCAATGCAGTTTAAGGTATATCGATAGTCATTGGTTTCAATGTCCGGCGTCACCTGGAAGAAACCGCCGTTTACGATCAGCGTCCCTTTCTGAACATTAAAAGTGGTTCCGCCGCCGTGATAAACGCCGCCATTGACCGTCACAACAATGTTTTCACCATTCACATGCGCAACATAGGGACCGCCAATATATCCGGAGCTTCCCGCCCCCACTTTATCGTTGCAGGAAATTCCTCCGCCGACGGCTGCGTTGATCGTCGTATCTGCGTTGATAAAGAACTCCGCCCAGTTATCGCTGTCCTCCAGCGAACCGGGTACATGGATGGCTCCATTGAGTTCAATAACCGAGGGATATTTGATCACAAGACGGTCTGAAACCGCGGTTTTTGTCGCATCGCCCTGAAGATAATCGTTAATGATAATGCTGCCGCCCGCCGCAAAGGCGCTTTTGGCTTCCTCATGGGTTTTGACAATATAGCTTTTGCCAGAGGGGGCGTAAGCAGCAAATCGATCATACTGATTATCAAAGCTGTCATTTTCCACGGTGTCCTGCGTGGCGTAAACAGTGATGGCGATGCCGTCGATGGATTTATTCTGATATTCGTTGCCAGCGGATTTCTTCATTTCGCCGTTGATGGAGATCACATCAGAAATCTCGCCCGCCTTCAGATGCCATTCTTTGTTCAGGTTCAGGGTGTCATTGCCAATTTTATAGGTAAAGTCAATGGCGTCCTTCAGCTCGTTATCGCCAACGATGCCGGTGATCTGAATTTTGTACTTCAGCGCCAGCTTGCCATTGTTTTTAATGCGGAAGCCTTCCAGATTATAGCGGCAGCCCGGCTCCCACAGGACTTCTTCATTCTCATGACCCTGCGCCTTAATCCACTTCAGTGGCTCTTCCGAAAGCTTTTTATCCTCGGTATCATCCCAAAGTTCCACATCCAGCGTACCGGACTTGATCTGATTGACACCGGTGGTCGCCGTATCCGTGAACCACGCGAAGGTAGATTCGGCCAGCATGGCGAAGCAGATGAGCAGAGAGGTGAAGCTCATGAGCAATGCTGTCTTTTTGCTTTTTGTTTTCATGTTTTGCTCCTTTTTGTGCTTGTGTGATCAACCTGCCCGGCCACAGCAGACTTTTTCTGCGCTCTTTCCGTGGGAGCGCAGAAAAAGGCCATGGCCTTTTGAATTCCGGCAGTTCCATCCGATCCTGCCGGAATTTTCTTTATTTTATCACCGGGCCTGCAAAAATGCAACTCCCGTTTTCCGATCTCCTTCGGCTCATGCGGCGGAGCCTCTGCTCCGCCAGATGAAGGTCACGATCTCGCCCCGGGTGCAGGCGGCGTCCGGGCTGAAGGCGGTTGCGCCGGTGCAGATGCCGTCCGGCGCAAAATGCGCGGCGTCCACGCCGGTGGTGATGCCGTTTTTCACGGCCCAATCCACGGCTTCCCGGAAATAGCTCTCCTCCGGTACATCCACAAACCCGCTGCCGGGCGTTTCCTGCGGCTTTTCCGCGGGCTTTGGCCCAACGGCGGGCAGGCAGCTTCGGGATGTTCTGCCGGTCTATATGCTGCGGATCGTTCTGGCAGCTACGCTGCTTGACGCCCTCCGCTTCCTCCGCCTTTTCCTGATCAAATATGTGCGTATGGGTGAGCTGCGGCTGGATCACATAGCCGCACACCGTACACAGGACCGCATATTCCTCGGTCGCGCCGCCGGGATGATCCGGAAGATGCGCCGCGAAATCGCACTTTTCCGTGCAGCCCTCCGTCTGGCACGCATGCCAGTGGCCGCTTTCATCCTTTGACCATTGGGCTGCGGGCGCGTGGCCGGAAAGGTCGCCATATTCTGCGCCGCAGACCGCGCAGACCGCCCGCTTCTGGCAGGTGGCCGTGCCGCCGGCGTGGGCGATGTGCGTCCAGCGGGCATATACCGTGTAATTTGACCCGATCTCCGCGCCGGTTTTTACCTCGGCCCCGCCTTCTGCCGCCGTATACCAGCCATCAAAGCGATAGCCCGCCGCGGGTCACGGGAAAAGAGCCTGTATAAAGTCCGTCGCCCTGATCGGCCACCGTCAGTGCGGCCCCGTCCAGCAGGACGGTGGGCGCGCTGCCCGCTTCATATATCGCAGCTGCAGCCGTCAGCACCGGCAAATCGACAGTATCGTCTGCATACAGCCGCACATCGGGTGCGACGCCGTCCACCGCGGCCGAGACCGTGATCTCCTGCGACACAAAGTGCCCCGCCGCATCGGTGACGATAACAAGATAGGTTTCCGGCTCCGCAAGGGTAAAGCTGCCGGTGAGGGCCGAAGTCTCCGTGCCGTCCGGCAGGCGGACGGTCACATCCCGGTTGCCGTTGGCGTTGACCGTATAGGCATAGGTCTCTCCCGCAGTGCCGGAGGATGTCTCGCGCACGGTCAGGATGGGTTTCTTCAGGTCAACGATATAGGTTTTGGATTCCGCGCTGGCGCTGTTGCCCACATTGTCCGCGGCGGTGACGGTGAGCTTATATGCTCCCGCTGCATTGGGACAGGTGGCGGAATAGGCGCCGTCGCCATGATCGGTCAGGACTGCCGGGGTCTCGCCCCACTTCGCCGTGACGGTCTTTACGCCGGAGCCGCCGTCCGTGACGGAGATCTCCAGCGTCACCTGCTCGGCATACGCATCGCCGGGCAGCTGGGAAACGGTGATGGCCGGGGCCATGGTGTCCAGCTTGCTGACCGCGGCCTGACGGGTCACGGTCTCGCCGTTGAAGGTCAGCGTAAAGGTGTAAAGGCCGTTGGTCATGGCGCTATAGCTGCCGCCGGAGCTGGGGATCGTCACGCTCCGATAAGCCGTGGCCGTCACGCCGTCGGAATTGGTGGCGCGGGCATGAAGATACCAGGTCCCGCCCGCCATCGGTGTGATCGCGAGCAGCTGCGGCTCAACATTGTCATACGGCAGGGCGTAGCTGGTCAGGCCGTTGATCCACCAGATGTCCTCGCTTGCACCTGCAGCGCTGAAATAGAGGTAGCATGGATCATTGACGCCCGGTGTAACATAACGCTTTCCATTGATTTCCGTCGTGCTGCCGTTGGCATCCAGCGGGTATCCGCTGCCTTCCTTGCCGCCGGTGCGCTGATCCGGGAAGCAATACTGTTTATGGGTTTGTCCTTCTGGCTGCAGGAAATTGCAGGCCCAAAGCTGCCCGTCGATCCCAGAAACGGCTTTATCTTTGCCGCTTAAGTCATAGTGCTGTTTTGCGGCCGGTTTGCTTCCCATGTAGGCATGTTCATAGCAATCCTCCTGCTCATAGGCATACATCTCATAGCGGTAAAGCCAGTTGGTGCAGGTGTTTTGCAGATAAGACAGCGTATTCCCGGAAAAATAGGAGGAAAGGTTTGAGGAAGTATGATAGTTCTCCTTGTTGTCACGGTTCAGCAGGAAGTGGATCTTTTGAGTTGAACCGCCCTGACTTGTCGTCGTATCTGCGATCTTCGCTCTGTTTTCCCCGCTGGCCGTTTTCGCGATGTTTACCCGGGACTGCTCCGTGCTGTAAAGCGCGCGGTCGATCGTGTAGTTGGTGCTTTTCGCCATGGTCCGCGTGGCCCGATTGCCGTTCCCGTCAATGATCGCGCCGCCGTCCACCCGGTAAATTTCCATCTGATAAGTGCGGTCCCCATTGGAATAGGCCGTGGCGGGGTAAGCGGCGCCCGCCTTCTGGAAGGCCGCGGTCACAGACTTTTCCGTGACCGTGACGGTCTTTTTGCTCTCCCCTTTGGCAAAGGTCACGCTGCCTGCCGCGTGTGTAAAGTGCGTCCCGCCCACGGCGGAGCCGTTCACCGTCCGGTAATAGACGGTCTGTGCCCCATCTGTCCCGCCGGTGCGCTCAATGGTAAAAACATTCTTTCCGCTGTTCGTCACCCGAAAGACGCCATAATTGGGCGTATTCAGGCCAAAGCCCTTGCTCTGGGGGCCATAGACCACCGTGCCGTCCGCAGCCCTGGCATAAGCGCGGACATAGTAGAGGATGCCCTCCGTCAGTCCGCCTGCAGCGGCGGTAAGCGCGCCGTTTTTGCCGTATCGCCGCTGGTGGCCGTATAAAGAACGTTGCTGCTGCCGGGGGTGCTGCTGTCGGCGGGCTGGCCCGTAATGCGGAGGGTCCCCTGCAAAGCGGCAATATAGCTGTTCCAATCGGGCAGGGCATCTCCCTCGGTCAGATAGACCTCCCCGGTGTTCAGCGTGATCTCCGCTTCCGGGATCCCCGGCGCAGGCACCGGGATCTGCGGGATCTCCACCGTCATCTGTTCCTCGCTGCCGGTGCCGATCAGCACATAGCGGCTCCATTCCTCGCCGGGGCGCACCGTCGCCGTCCAGGAATAGGCAAGGCCGCTGTCCCGGCTGTAAACATAGTCCGGCCCGCGGTTTTCCAGATCTGTAAAGCATTCTTTTATGCGCATGCTCCAGAGCCCGTACCAAACGGTATCGCAGGTGGTGGCCACCAGACGGAAGGCATAATCATTTTGGGGCGCGCCCGTCATCAAAAGGGTGTTGCCGCCGTCTTCCGTGGCGCAGATGGGCGCACGGTCGTTGTTGTCGATCATTACATCGGCATAGCCGGCCACCCGGACCGTATGTGCTTTGGCCCCCGTATTTTTCAATGATATTATAATCCGTTCATCCCTGAACGAAGCAAGTAGCATCGGAGGAAAAAACCATGAAAAAGGGATCACAGAGGCCGCCCACGCCTGCGGGCTTTCCCGCAGCACGCTTTTGCGCATGGAGAAACGGGGCCTGCGGGCGGCGGAGGGACCCAGCACCTCCGTGCAGCTGATGACGCTTTCCGCCGTCACCTGCTGCATACGCTGGTGCCGGGGGTTCACCTTTGCGGAGCGCTACGCCTCCATGTATGATTTCTACAGCGAATGCGTCCGCAAGGGCTGCATCCTCTCCGACGAGCCGCTCTTTACCATCTCCGACCGGCAGGACTATTGGGAGGGCGTCATCCGCGAAGCGCCTTATCCCTATGCGGTCTGCGTCCCCGTCCGGCCGGAGACCGCGCCGGCAGACGCAGTGACGCTGCCGGAATGCCGCGCGCTTTCGGTGCTGTACTGCGGCGATTATACCGGCGTGGACGAAGCATGGCTGACCCTTGGCCGCGAAGCAAAGGCGCGGAAGCTGACGCCTGCAGCGCCGCCGCGCATTCTGGGCATCGTCGCGCCCTACACGGGCCGGGAGATCGAGACCCGCCACTATTTTGCTCCCGGATCGTTCTGCCGGTGCGGGAATGATCCCCGGCGAAATACAAAAAAGCTGACGAACAAAATCGTTCGTCAGCTTGGTGGGAGCGGGTGGATTCGAACCACCGTAGGCACTGCCAACAGATTTACAGTCTGCCCCCTTTGGCCACTCGGGAACACTCCCATATTCCCTGCCGAGACGCCGGAAATGGAGCTGGTGGACGGATTCGAACCCCCGACCTGCTGATTACAAATCAGCTGCTCTACCGGCTGAGCTACACCAGCACTTCTGCCTCTCACTCGGCGCGAGTATTATATTACCATAGCTCTCGGAAAAAAGCAAGCCTTTTTCTCACTTTTTTTCGTTTTCCGGGTCAATTTTTTCGTCCATATTATGGAGCAGCGAAAGCAGCGACGGCGCCAGCCGGGGCCAATTCTGCTGCATCCGTTCCAGCGACATATCCAGCGTCGCATCTTCCCCGTCGGCGGCCAGCTGCCGCAGGACGCTCTCGCAGCGCTTCATCTCGCAGTCGCAAAGCTCGGAAAAAACGGACTTCGGCGCGGCAAAGGCCTTGCGGCTGGCGCTCTCGTCCATTTCATAGAGCAGGCGGAAGGTCTTATAAAAGGAAAGGCTCAAATAATCGGAAACGGCCCTCGTCAGCCGCAGGCTCTCCTTGCCCAGCTGCTCATAGAGCAGGGAAAGGGAATTGACCAGCAGCTTTTTCTGCAGCATGACCATGGCGCTGCCCCGGAGGACATTGTCCTTCTCCTGGCTGCTGTCCATCAGGTCGTCCGCGAGGATCGCGCCGCCATCCCGGGCCATGGTGCGCCCCAGCAAAAAATCCGCCGAAACGCCATAGAAATCCGCGGCCCGCACCACGAAGCTCAAGCCCGGCTCCCGGACGCCGTTTTCGTAGTGGGACAAAAGGGCCTGAGAGACCCCAAGCTCGCCCGCGGCCTTGCGCTGGCTGATCTTTTTTTCCTGCCGCAGCAGGCTCAGAGTGCGCGGAAAATCCATCACCATAGTCCTGTTACCGTTCCTTCCAAAGTTGCTTTTTTAGTATACCCTTGCGCGGGGCGGTTGTAAAGAGTTTTTGTCGAAAACAGGGTGTAATTTTTTTTGCGGATTTTTTGTTGGATTTTTTCGCATTTTTGACTTGACAACTACGGATGGTTTTATCTCTGTCAAAAATTTGCGGAAAATTGCGGGGATTTCCGCCGGGGGCCTTGTTTTTGACTTGATCATGACTTATAATGGGAAAAAACATGAATCGGGGGATAGCATTATGTCGATCGAGAAGGTCCGGGCTTACCTTGCGGAATATGGCAAGGCAGAGGCCGTCCGGGAATTTTCCGTCTCCAGCGCCACGGTGGAGCTGGCGGCGCAGGCCGTTGGCGTGGAGGGGGCGCGCATCTGCAAGACGCTGGCCTTTTTGCATAAGGACGGCAGCTGCATCCTGATCTGCGCGGCGGGCGACGGCAAGGTCAGCAACCGGAGGTTCAAGGAATATTTCGGCTTCAAGCCGAAGATGCTCTCCCATGAACAGACAGCGGAAATGACGGGCCACGGCGTTGGCGGGGTCTGCCCCTTCGCCCTGCCGGAGGGCGTTGCCGTTTATTGCGACGAGAGCCTGAAGCGCTTTTCCACGGTCTTTCCCGCGGCGGGGACGGCGGCTTCCGCCGTGGAGCTGACGCCGGAGGAGCTTTTTTCCATTGCCCACGCCCGGGCGTGGGTGCAGGTCTGCGACCTGCCGGAGCAGACTGCCTGATCCGCAGAAAAGGCCCTGCCGCGGCGCTGCATTGCAGCGGCCGCGGCTTTTTTGCGCGCAAAATCAGCTTGCACGGGACAGGAAAAGCCCCCGGCCGAAGCCGGGGGCTTTGTTCAATGATTCACGAAAGTGGATCGTTGATTATTTCCACAGATCATCCGCGTAGATGCAGATGTTCAGCAGAGAAGCATTAACCGTGTACATATCGGAGTAGCAAGTGAAGGACTCGACTTCGCCGGTAGTAACTTCAATGCCATTGACGATGGTCAGATCGCCCTCTTCCTCGAGGATCGCGGCCAGGCCGTCGATATCGGTGAAGTAGTGCTCAACGCTCATCAGCTCGTGCTTATTATCGTTGCTGTAGTGCTTGACAGTCAGAGCGATCAGCGTATCGCCGTCAAAGTCATTCTTGACTCGATCGGTGCCGCCCTGGACGCTGAAGACCAGCTCGCCGAAGTCGGCCAGACGATCCTTCTTGCACTCCCAGTTGCCGTTGTTCGCGGGATCAACGAAAGTAGTGTCATTGAAGTCGAAGCCATCGCCATTCTCGCAGAGAGAGGTCAGCGTGTAGACTTCGGCATCGCCGTCGTACTTATACGCGTACAGAGCGTCTTCCTTCAGCGCAGCCTTGGCCTCCTGTTCGGTGGCGAAACGCAGATCCACATCATCCACGCTCTTGTCAGAGAACATGACGCGGACGGTACGATTCCAAACAGTGGTATCATTGCCGTTGACCTTGACCGTCTCAGAGCTGACAACAGGCTGATTGTGCTCATCCAGCGCATCCACGATGAAGAAGTAATCGCTGTCACCGCCGTAGGTCTGAGTCCGGAAGTCCAGCAGACCGCCGATGATAGTGGAATTACCCTTCGCATCCTCGGGGCTGTAGAACAGCTCAGCATAGATATTGCTATAGGTCTTCTCTTCGATCTCGTCGATAGTCTTCACTTCGACGACGACCTTGGAGTTGGACTTGGTGATGACGAAGAACTTAGCGTCAGCGTCAAACTTGCTGGCAGACTCACTGTTGAAGGCGAAGGAATCCTTCTTGCCGTTCAGAGTGCCCTTACCAGTCTTGAAGGTCTTGACCAGATCCTCATCAGCGCTCAGCGCCTTGAGGAAGTTCTGCTCAGTCAGTCTGGTCAGAGTCGTGCCGGATTCTTCATCAACAGAAACAGCAAACAGCGTGTACTTATCCGAATTCTTAGGCTGAGCACAGTCTTTATCGAGCTCTTCTTCGAGCAGCTCGGGAGTGATGTTGTAGTAAGCAACGCCATCAACATTGCGGTTGGGGCGGATGCTGCTGTTCATTCTGAAGTTCTCAACAAAGACGCCCAGCTGATTGTAGATATCCTCGATATCGGTGTAAGCAAAGGTGTACTTGCCGACATAAACAGCCAGACCCTCGTCATAAACAACATTGGTCTTCTTGTTCTTCAGAGCCGCCATATCGGTGTTGGTGGTAAAGCCCTTGGAAGCCAGCAGATACTCGACATCGCCGATGGTGTAGACGGGAGCCTTGATGCCGGTCTTCTTGGTGTACTTCACTTCGGTAGCAACGGGCAGGACTTCCAGATCATAGTTGCCGTTGTCCTGATTCCAGGTGCGCTTGACATAGTTGCCAGCGACCAGTTCTTCGTCGCAGTCAACAGCGCCGCCCAGCCACAGCTTGCCAGAGCTCTTGCCGTTGGTGTAGCCCAGGATAACATAGTCGCCGGACTTGTCGGTAGCAGCCTTCTTGACATAAGCATAGTCGGAGTAGACCAGGATGATATAATCGATCTCGCCGTCGCCGTTGCGGTCGATGGCTCTGACCAGATCATTGCACTGGGCATCCATCTTGTCGGTCAGGTTTTTCTCAGTGAAAGCGGTATTGGCCTTGGCCTTCTCCGCAGCATCGCCATTGCCAAGAGCGTTGATCTTGGTGTCAGCGAAGGAAGCAGTCATGTCGCCGATGGTGAACATACGGGTGCTGCTGCCCTTGTTGTACTCGAACTTGTAGGTGATCTCAGCAACAGTAGCGTCGGCAACCACGGAGGTCACGGGACGGACGGACAGAGCCTTGTCGCCGCGAGCGATGACGCGGTACTTCTGGCCCAGATCCATGTAGCCCAGACCGGTGCTCTTGAACTCGTTGCCATCAGAGAACAGGACATAGTTCTTAGAAGCATAGTGATTCGTGGTGTTCGCGATAGTATCAATGTACGCAGTGGGAGTAGCGTAAGCATAGACCTCGTTGTCGTACAGCTTGTAATACTTATAGCCGAACTTGATGAACTTGTTGGTGCCAGCAACAGCGCCGGAACCGAAGATGCCGTTGTAGCCGGAGGGCAAGACGGTATCAAAGGTGTAAGCATCCAGCAGAGCGTTGGCGAACATGACGGCGACCCACTGACGGGGAGCAGCGCCGTTGATGTCGGCCTTGTAGCCGCTCAGCAGGCCAACGATGGAAGCATCGCTCAGGACATTCTTGGCCCAGTTGGCGCCCACATACTGACGGTCAGCGGAATTGTAGCCGATGGCGGTCAGCAGCATCTTGGCCGCTTCAGCGGTCTTGACGGGGTTGGTGGGATAGAACTTGCCTTCGCTGCCGTTGACCAGGCCCAGAGCGGCCAGGTAGTTGATGTAGCCGGCATACCAGGCGGTAGCGGGGACATCAGTGAACAGATTCGCAACAGCGTAGGTGGCAGCCTTGTCGTCGTTGCCCTTGTTCAGGATGACATAGATCATCTTGGCAACTTCGGCACGGGTGATGGTGGCGTTGGGGTTGAAGTTACCCTTCTCGTCACCGGTCATGATGTCGAGCGCATACAGCAGCTCAACAGACTCCGCGGCGTCCTTATCGATGGCAGCGGCATCCTTATAGGAGTCCGTAGTGTAGCCAGCGAAAACAGACACGGAGAGGATCATGGCCAGAGCCAGGCTCAGCGCGAGGATCTTTTTGAGAGTGCTCATGGTTTGATTTCCTCCTAATAATTTTTTGGACTTCTTCCGCAGGCGCTTTCTTCGTCCGGCGCTACTTTCCGGCTTGGGAAAAAGCCTGCTTCCGTTATCCTGCGTCTATCTTATCCGCCCGGCGGAAAAAAGTCAACGGTTTTGGCCCGGATGTAACAGAAGTGTAATATTGCGCAAAAAATGCCCTCTGCTTTCCGCAAAAGGCAATTTTTGGTTTATTTTTTCTTTTTTCCGTATTTGCGGCGGTTTGCCTGCCGCTGCTGGACGCGCTTTTCCAGCCGTTTGGAATATTCCTCCCGGGTGGGGACCTTCTTTTCCTCCAAAAGCGCCAGCGCCTGGGGCAGCTGTTCCCGGGTGAGCTGGACGATGGCCTCCTTGGTCACGCGGGAGAGCCGCAGCACGGGGGCGTCGCTGTCCGCCCGCTCCACCAGATAATATTCCGCCCGGTCATAGGGCATAAAGCGCCCGCCGTAAAAGACGCCGTCCTTGGAGAGGGCCGTTCCGGAGAGCAAAAACGACGCGCAGACGCCGCCGATGGCCAGCAGCACGGGCCAGCGGTTTTGAATATCTTCCATGCGCCAGAGGGCCAGCGCCAGCAGCGCCAGAATGATCAGCGTCACGGCCTTTTTGTTGATGCTCTTCCCGCGGACGACGGCGGTCCGCTGCATCCGCAGCATGAGAATGATCTGATAGATCAGGACGCAGACGCAGATCGCGCCTAAAACATAATCGAAAGTGGTCATTGCTGTTCCTCCTGCAGCTCGTCCAGATTCAGCGCGAAGGCCGGCGCAAACTGTTCCATATAAAGATCCGCCTCCGGAAGCTCCAGCGCCCGGATGGCCTTGCGGGTCTGCTCCGCCGCCCGGCGGAATTCGTCGTTGCCGCTGCGCAGCTCCTCCACGCATTTGATATAAGCGCTGATCTTGTCTGCTGCCTTGATGTAGCGGTAGGTTTCGGGATCCTGCTCCTCCATGGTCATCAAAAGCCGGTAATGGGGGCGCAGGCTTTCCGGAAGCATCCGGAGAAGACTGTCTGCCGCGGCGTGCTCGATGGATTTATAGGCGGAGCAGATCTCCGGGTTATTGTATTTGACGGGGGTGGGCAGGTCGCCGGTGATGATCTCCGGCGCATCGTGAAAGAGCGCCGCCGCCGCGACCTTGCCGGGATCGACCTGGCGGCCAAAGTGCTCCCGGCCGATGAGGGCCAGCGCGTGGGCCGTGACCGCCGTGTCGAAGCTGTGCTCCGCGAGATTTTCCTGAATGCTGTTGCGCATGAGGCCCCAGCGGGCGATGTTCCGCATCCGGGTCATCATGGCAAAAAAGCCGTTTTTCCGCATGATCTCCGTCCTTTCAGAGGGCCCGCCAGTATTCCGGCTTGAGCTCCGTGTGGCCCTGAAGCGCCTGTTCCAGCTGCCGCAGCATAAGCTCCCGGTCCTGATTCAGCGTGCCTCGCAGGTTCAGATAATTGGAGGCATGGTTCATCCGGAAGACGCAGCCCGGCGCATCCAGATGTCCCAGCAGCAGCGCCGTCTCCTCCAATACCCGGCGGCTGTCCAGCAGGCGGAAGCTGCCCTGCTCCACCCAGTCGTAGAGCGGCGTCCCCGGCTCCACCATCAGCGTCAGCAGGCCGATATAGTCCGGGCGCATGGCGCTGAAGGCCGCGGCGGTGTCCAGCGCGTGCTCCTTCCAAAGCTCCTGTCCGCCCAGACCGGAGATCGCCGTCACCGAAAGAGCCATGCCCGCCTGACGGACCTTTTGTCCCGCCGCCACGATTTCCGCCGCCGTATGGCCCTTGCGCATCTGCAGCAGGACGGTGTCGCAGCCGGATTCCAGGCCCATATAGACCATGGTGAGGTTTTTGTCCCGCAGGCGCTTGAGCTCCTCCGGCGTGCGCTTCTGGATGCTTCCGGGAGATGCATAGCAGGTGACCCGCTCACACTCGGGGAACAGCGACGCGATCTCGTCCAGAATGCGCTCCAGCTCCTCCGCCGGGCGGATCAGCGCATCACCGTCCGCCAAAAAGATCCTTCCCACCCGGGAATATTGCCGCCGCGCCATTTGAAAGTCCTCCAGGATCTCCTCCATGGGCCGCAGGGCAAACCGTTTTTCCTTATACATGCTGCAAAAGGCGCAGGTGTTGTGGCTGCAGCCATAGGTCACCTGCACGATCAGGCTCCGGGCCTCAGAGGGCGGCCGGTAAACGCTTCCCTGATATCTCATGCTTTCTCCTTCTCCGCCGTTTCCGGCAGTGTATACCTGTATTTCCGCATCATGACCGGGCGTCCGTAGACCGTCGCCGGCTTTTGAACGCAAAGCCGGAAGCCGCAGCGCTCCAGCACCCGTCAGGACGCGCCATTAGACACCTCGCAGATCCCAAAGGCCTCCCGCAGGCCCAGCGCCGGCAGCATTGCCGGCAAAAAGGCCGCCAGCGCTTCCGCAGCATAGCCCCGCCCCCGGTAAGGCGCGCCGATATGATAACCCGCCTCCCATGCCCCGGGCGGCTCCTGCAGGGGACAAAGCTCCACATGGCCCGCCAGCGTTCCGTCTTTCTGCAAAACGGCCAGCACCTGCGCTCCGCCGCCGGTCCTGCGGCATTGCAGCAGCCTGCAGATGGCCGCATCCGCTTCCTCCGGCGTTTCAAAGACCTCATCCGGCAGAAAGCGGCGGTTTTCCGGATCCTGTGACAGTGCGCAAAGCGCCGCCGCCATGGCTGGCTCCCATTCGGCGAGCACCAGCCGCGCAGTCTCCAAGCGCATCGCCGCTCCCCCCTTTTCTTTTCGGCCGCTCTGTGCTATGATAAAAGCATCTTATAGTATAGCAGAAATTTTCGCCGGTGAACAGGGTCAAATTTGAAACTTTCTCCGGCGGCTCAAAAAACGGAGGTATTGTATGGAACTTCGACACGCCGCCCCTGCCGATGCAGAGGCCGCCGCCCGGCTGGAGGCCGCCTGTTTTCCCGCAGCGGAAGCCGCTTCTCTGGCTTCCATCCGCGCCCGCATCGCCGCCTTTCCCGATCATTTCTGGCTGCTGTTCGACGGCGGGCAGCTGGTGTGCATGGTCAATGGCATGGTCACCGACCTGCCCGATCTTACCGACGAAATGTATGACAACGCCGGCCTTCACCGGGAAGCCGGCGCCTGGCAGATGATCTTCAGCGTGGCCACAGACCCGGCGCGCCAGAAGCAGGGCCTTGCGGAGCAGGTGCTGCGGCAGGTGATCGCCGACGCCCGCGCCCAGGGCCGGAAGGGCCTTGTGCTCACCTGCAAGGACCGGCTGGTGCATTATTACGCCAAGCTGGGCTTCGTCAGCGAGGGCCTGTCCCGCTCTGACCACGGCGGCGCCGTCTGGTATCAGATGCGGCTGACCTTCTGAGCAAAAAGAAAAGCCCGGCCCCGCCGTCTGCGGGAGCCGGGTATTTTTTTGGATCATTCCACCGGGCCGAAGGTACAGGTCTCGGCGTTCATCTGGAACATCCGGCCCATGGGCAGCGACATGCTGATGCTGCCGTGGCCGCATTCCAGACCGGCGATGGTGGGCTTTCCGGCGGGAACGATAAGCTCGGCAAAGACCTGATTCAGGTCCAGACCGGTCTTGGGCTCTTCCTCCTCGCAGCGGGTGAAGGAGCCCAGCAGGATGCCTGCGGCGTCTGCCAGCTTGCCGCTGTTGCGCAGATGGGTGAGCATCCCGTCCACCTTATAGGGCGGCTCGCCCACTTCTTCGATAAAGAGGATCTTGCCCTTGGTATCCAGCTCATAGGGCGTGCCGATGGAGGCCGTGATCAGCGACAGATTGCCGCCGCACAGACGGCCCTGGGCCTTGCCCGGGTTCAGGCTCCGGAGAGAATAGCCCTCCGGGTCTTTATATTCGATCTCCTCCCCGAAGAGCATGGCCTTCACATAGGAAAGGCTATAATCATCCAGCCCCTTGCTCCATGCGCCCACCATGGGCATATGATAGGCCTCCTGATTGCAGATCTGGTTCAGAGCGGCGATCATGGCGGTCACATCGCTGTAGCCGCCGAAGAATTTGGGGTGCTTTTTGATGGTTTTCCAGTCCAGCAGGGGCAGGATCCGGTGGAAGCCGTAGCCGCCCCGGGTGGTGACGATGCCCTGAATGCTGTCGTCGGCAAAGGCAGCGTTCAGATCGGCGGCGCGGACGGCGTCCGTGCCGGAAAGATAGCCGTGCTTTGCCATGGCGCTGGGATAAAACACCGGCTCCAGCCCCATGGCGCGGACGGCGGAAGCCAGCTCCTCCTGCGAAAGGGAGGTGGGGCTGGAGCCGCAGAGCACCGCCAGACGGTCGCCGGGCTTGAGAGATTTCGGACGGATCATAATTTCTCCTTTATGACAGGTGGGGAGCCTCTTCAGGCTCCCCACCCATGGATCAAATCAGCTTATTTGTTGGCGATGGCCTTCTTGAACTCTTCGATCAGCAGCGGAGTGACCTTGAACAGGTCGCCCACGATGCCGTAATCGGCGATCTCAAAGATGGGAGCGCTGTCGTTCTTGTTGACGGCGATGATGCACTCGGAATCGGACATACCGGCCTTGTGCTGGATGGCGCCGGAGATGCCCAGCGCGATGTAGATCTTGGGACGGACGGTCTTACCGGTCTGACCGACCTGATGGTCGGCAGTCATCCAGCCGGCATCCACGCAGGCACGGGAGGAGCCCACAACGCCGTGCAACACTTCGGCCAGCTCTTCCGCCAGCTTCTTGCCGCCTTCCACATCCTTGGAAATGCCGCGGCCCACAGAGACGATGACCTCGGCGCCGGTCAGATCCACCAGCTTGCGGGATTCCTTGACCACTTCCAGGACCTTGGTCTTCAGATCAGCCTCTTCCAGCTTGACCTCGGGCTTGGTCAGGACAAACTTGCGGTTGGCATCGAACGCGGCCTTCTTCATAACGCCGGGACGGACGGTGGCCATGCAGGGACGGAAGCGGGGGCAGATAATGGAAGCCATCAGATGGCCGCCGAACGCGGGACGGGTCATCTTCAGGTCGCGGGACACATCGTGAGGCTGGCCCAGCACCAGAGCGCTCTTGGTCGCGGCGATCTTCTCATCGGTGAGGGTGGAAGCCTCGTGCAGGAAAGCCTGATAAATGCCCAGATCCACATCCAGATGGGTGCAGTCGGCGCACAGACCGGTGTGCAGGCGGGCGGCGCAGCGGGGCGCCAGATCGCGGCCGATGTTGGTGGCGCCCACCAGCAGAGCCTCGGGCTTGCGCTCCACGACCATGTCGCAGATGACCTTGGTGTAAGCGTCGGTGGTGTAGTCCTTCAGCAGGGGATGCTCGCAGACGATGATCTCGTCGGCGCCGTAGCCGGCCAGCTCAGCGGCCAGGCCCTCGACCTTATCGCCCAGCAGCAGGCCGCACAGCTTCACGCCCAGCTCGTCGGCCAGCTTGCGGCCTTCCGAGATCAGCTCGAAGTCGGTGGGCATCAGCTTGCCCTGACGCTGCTCACAAAATACCCAAACATCCTTGAAGTCTTCCAAGACGGTATTCTTAAACTCAACCATTCCTATAATCTCCTTTCAATCAGATGATGTGCTTGGCGACCAGAATGCCAGCCAGCTTCTCGCATGTAGCTCTGTCAGCGCCTTCCAGCATCATGCCAGCGCCCTTCTGCGGAGGCGTGAAGGAGGTCAGGATGTTGGTGGGGGAGCCCTTCAGACCGATGCTATCCAGCTCGATCAGGGGGTTATCCTTCAGCTTGGGGAAGTCAAAGATGGCCATGGGCTTGTCATAAGCTTCCACGATACCATTGACGCTCATGTAACGGGGCGTGTTCAGCTCCTTGATGCAGGTGATCAGGCAGGGAGTCTGGACCTGAACGGTCATATAGCCGTCCTCCAGCATACGCTTGACGGTCAGGGTCTTGCCCTCCAGCTTGATGTCGGCGGCATAGGAGATCTGGGGCAGGCCCAGCTTCTCGGCGATCTGGGGACCGACCTGCGCGGTATCGCCGTCGATGGCCTGACGGCCGCAGAAGATGATATCGTCTTCCTCGATGCCCAGCTCGTCGATGGCGGCGGCCAGGATCTGGGAGGTGGCGAAGGTATCGGAGCCGCCGAACTCACGGCCGGACACCAGAACGGCGTCGTCGCAGCCCATGGCGATCAGCTCACGCAGCATGCCCTCTGCGGGCGGGGGGCCCATGGAGACCACGGTGACCTTGCAGCCGGTCTGCTCTTTCAGCTTCAGAGCGGCTTCCACGGCGTTTTTATCGTCGGGGTTTGTGATGGCCTGCATGGACGCGCGGTTCAGCGTACCATCGGGATTCACGGCAACCTTACCGGAGGTATCCGGGACCTGCTTGACACAAACAATGATTTTCATAGTTACCTTACCTCCTGCTTATTTCACACCAAGGTTGCTGGCGATGACCATTCTCTGGACCTCGGAAGTACCTTCGTAGATTTCGGTGATCTTCGCGTCGCGCATCATACGCTCCACGGGATATTCACGGGTGTAGCCGTAGCCGCCGAACAGCTGAACGGCGCGGCGGGTCACATCGGAAGCGGCCTCAGCGGCAAACAGCTTGGCCATGGCGGCGTCCATGCTGTAGGAGACCTTGGAGTTCTTGGCGTGCTCGGCCTTCTTGCAGGCAGCGGCATAGACCAGATACTGGGCAGCCTGCATTCTGCAGTGCATATCGGCCAGCTGGAACTGGGTGTTCTGGAACTGGCTCAGGCGCTTGCCGAACTGGACGCGCTCCTTGGTATACTTGATGGCTTCCTCCACGGCGCCCTCGCCCAGGCCCAGAGCCTGAGAGGCGATGCCGATACGGCCGCCGTCCAGCGTCTTCATGGCGATCTTGAAGCCCTCGC
>USML01000036.1 GCA_900555855.1 uncultured Eubacteriales bacterium
GAAGCCCTTCGGTGGAAGCGGAATCGCTGTACCGGTCCCAGAGGATGGATGCATCCGCAAAGACGCCTGTGTTCACGGATAGGATCCGGACGGCGGAGGCGCGGCGCGGTTTTGCTGGAGGGAAGCGCCCTGGAAGGTCAGGCGAGCTCATCCAGATAGAGCTGAACGCGGCGCTGGATGGCTGCAGCGGCGGATTGCGCGGACTGCTGGCCGCCAAAAAAGCGGCCAAGCTCGTCCCGCAGGATGCCGGCCAAGGCATCGTCCGTGGAAACGGTCTGCGTGGTTTCCTCCACCAGGCGGACGAAGGCCTCGCCCTCCGCAGAAGACCAGCCCGTGAGCTCCACCGGGTTTCCGTAGGGATCCACATAGCTTACCGACAGCTCCGGCGGCTTGGATTGCATCTCCAGCACCATGGCATCGAAAACGGAACGGTTGGTGGGCATACAGCCAACGCTGCTGTCCTGCAGGCTCCAGGCCCGGTCAAAGCTCTGATGCTCCGGAAGGAGAACCGTGCGCAGAAAGCGCCATGCGGCCGCTTTGTTTTTGCAGGCGGAGGACATGGCCAGCGGTGTGGTGGGGCGAAAGGCGCTGCCGCTGCCGCCCAGACCGGGATAGCCGATCCAGGTGGTATCGGTGCGGCCTGTGAACCGCAGCTGGGCATAGCGGGAGGCGATGGGGCTGGCGATCTCCACATGGGCAAATAGCTGCTTTCCCTCTGCAAGCCACTGGGCGCTGTCCGCTCCGGCGGGCTTTTCGGAAGGATAGGCGGCGGCATATTCCAGAAGCGCAAGAAAGGCGGGGCTGTCGAAGCTGGCGGCGCCCTGCACCGGATCCCAGAAGCTTTGGGCATAGAGGGAAACGAGATCCTCCAGAAGGGCTTCCCGCGTGTTGTTTTGCGCTTCGCAGATGCTTTTCAGCTCCGGGACCGCATCCCGTGCCGCGGCAAACTGCTCCAGCGTCCAGCCGGGGGAATCGCCGGTGAGGGGCGTTTGGCCGATGACCGTCAGCAGCGTGAAGCCGCCGGTGACGGAATACAGCCTGCCGTCTATGCTCATGGCGCGGAAGACCGACTGCACCAGCGCTTCCCGGGTCAGCTGCTCGTCGCCGTCGATCCAGGGCCAGAGATCCTCCAGATAGCCTTTTTGGATCAGCGGCGTCTGCCGGATCCCCTCCAGGCAAAACAGATCGGGCGGAGTGCCGGCGTTCAGATCGGCGGTGAGCCGGTCTACGCCGTCCTGCCGGAGGACGCCGTAATCCCGGATCAGCACCCGGCAGTCCGGAGTATTGCGATTGAAGCGAAGAATGGCGGAGGAGACCGTCCCGGGCAGCTGGCGGCAGGCCAGCGTCAGCCGGGTCTTTTCCGCGTTGGGATCGGTCTCGTGCCACTGAAGCAGCGCGCCCTCCGCACCCAGCGCGGCGCTGCTGCTCAGGACCAGAAACTGCCGGTCCTCCAAGGCGGCCAGCGCCGTCAGCGAGGTGCCTTCCACATCACAGTTGAGCCAGGTGAGGATGGGCTGGCAAAGGCCCTCCTGCTCCTCTGTCTGCAGGCGCAGGCCATAGAGGGAAAGATCTGCGCCGCAAAACAGGTCATAGCCGTTTTTCCCGGCGCACAGGCGTACATCCTCCGGCCCGCCCGCCTGGGGCGCGGGGAAGCTGCCGATGACGGTGGATCCCCCATTTTTGGGGTCGGGAAGACGGGCCTCCCAGAGCGCGCCGTCTGCCGTGGCCTGTAGCAGGACGACGCGGCCGTCTGCCAGCGGCGCAAGACTTTTTCCTTCCACTTCTTCACAAAGGAGAATTTCGCCCTGACTGTCGGCGATCAGGAGGGTGCCGTCGTAGCTGAGCGCATAGCAAAAGCCGTCGGCATCCGCCGCCATGGCGGCTACGGGATAAGGGCCGAACTCTTCCGGAAAGCGCGTGTCCCAAAGGATCGCTCCCTCCGGATCCAGCGAAAACAGACGGTAACAGGAGCTTCCCTCCAGCCTTGGCACACAGGCGGCGGCCATCCGCAGCGAGCCCTCCGGCCCGGCGCACAGCGCCATGATCTGCTCCAGCAGCTCGTTATTCTGCTGCATCCGCGCCTTGTGGCTCTCGTCAAAGGATTCCAGCGGGGTGCATTCGCCGGCGGCCGGATCAAAATGATAGAGCCGGGCGGGCGAAACGCCGGTCTCCGTCTGCTGCGCCGAGACATAATACAGAGTATCCTGGACGGCGCAGGCGGCCTGGATCGCATCGTAATAGGGCAAAACGGTGTGCACGGCGCTGTAATGGAGCTCCTCGGCGGAGCCATAATCCTGGTGCGTCTCCCGCTGCCCGCAGGCGGAGAGGGAGAGAAGCAGAAGCGCGGCGGTCACGGTAGAAAGAAGCGACTTTTTCCAGAAGTGCATTTGCTGTTCCTCCTTATGGAGCGCACGGGTTTGTTTTGCGCTTATTTATGCAATGGGAAAAATGAATGAAAAGCAATGCTTTTTTGTTTATTATAACAATTTCTGGGCGGGGTGCAAGCGGGATCATATTTGAACATGAAGTTTCTCCGTTGTTCACAAAAGATGCTTTTCTTCTTTGGACAGGATGGGCGCAGGTAGGACAGAATCAGAAACCGCGCTGCGGCCGGAGGGGCGCGCAGCGCGGTTTTGGTTCGTGGCGAGAGAGAATTACTGATTTTTAAGGTATCTGGCCAGCATGGCGGCGACCTGCGCGCGGTCGGCATTGGCAGACGGGGCGATGCGGCCGCTGTCTGTGCCGTTGAGGATGCCCTTCTGCACGGCCCAGAGCAGCGCGTCCTGCGCATAGGGGCTGGTCTCGCCGGCATCGCTGAAGGACAGGCTCCCGGTCACCTCCGGCGAACCGGCGCTGCGGTAAAGCATGGCGGCCAGCTGCTCCCGGGTGACGGGGGATTCGGGGTTCGTGCCGTCGGAGACGCCGGTCTGCTTCGCCCAGCTGTTGCCCAGCGCATACCATGGCTGGCCGTCGGCGGGCGTGGTGTTCTGGCCGGCAAGGCGGGCGAGGACGGTGTTGACCATGCCGCGGGTCATGGGATCGTTTACGCCGAAGCTGCCGCCGCCGACGCCGTTGAACAGCTCGCGGGCGCAGACGAAGGACACATCGTCCCGGGACCAGTGATTCGTGGAATCCGTATAATCTTTGGAATTCTCCAGAATCTTGATCTGGATGCTGCCGCTGGCGGTGAACTGCAGGCCGGTTTCCGTGGGGATGCAGCGCTTGAGGATCTCCTCCGTGCCGTCTTCATGGACGATGACGATGACCGTGCCGGAGGTCAGATTGCGGACGGGGATCTCCAGCGTTGTCTCGCCGGCATCCTGCGGCAGCGTGATGCGGAGGATGGCCGCTTCGTTGGGATCGCGCACGCCATCGGCTTCCAGCGGGAGCCTGACGGCGCTGCCTTCGGCTGCCGCAGCTTCCAGCGCTTTTTCACTGACCTGAACATCGCCGGAGGTCCGGCCGTAGGCGTCTTTGGTGAGCGTGCCCACGGAGCCTTCGGGGGTGCGGCGCTGGGTGGTGGAGGAACCGTCGGGCCGGGTGACGGTCTCGACGGTGCTGCCGTCCGGATAAGTGGTCTTGACGGTGACGGTACCGTCTTTTTTGGTTTCGGTCCGGGTGGTGGAGCCATCGGGATCAGTGGTGGTCTCCGTCTTTGTGCCGGAGCTGCCCACGGGGGCCACGGGTCTGCCGCCGGAGGCGGGCTTTGCTTCTACGGTCAGGACGCCGGCTTCCGGCGCGCCGAGGGTATACTTTTCCTCCCAGCCTTCCTTGAGGGTCGGCGCGGTCTCAACGGTGATGGGGAAGCTGCCCGCCGTCTCGCCGGCGGCGGCAGCAGATGCGGCGGCCGGGGCGGAAAGGACCTGCTCTGCGCTGTCGCCGGCGGCAAAGCCACCATAGCTGACGGTGAGCTCCGGGAGGGGATCGCCAACGGTCATGCGCTTATCGTCTGCCCTGACGGTGATGGTGCGGGGGGCGACGGAAAGCTCCAGACTGCTTTGGACGGAGACGCCGTCAAAAAAGTAGGGGGCCGTGAGCTTGACGGCGCCGCGCTTATAGGCCTGCAGGGAGCAGGTGTGGGCGATGCGTTCCTCTGCGGAAAGAGAGAGGATGCTGGGGCCGCCCTCCTGCGCGGGGATGCCCAGCACAGAGGGATCGCTGCTTTCCCAGAGCCATTCGCCGCCCGGGGCGGCATGCTCCACCGTGGCCGTCAGCGTGAAGGTATCGCCGTAAACCACGGAATCGGGCTTGCCGGTAATGGTGAGGGCGGGGGCAGGGGCGGGCGCTGTAAGCGACACAGACTTGCTGGCGGAGACCGTATGGGGAGCGCTGCCATAGGTGACGGAGAGGGTGACGGCACCGGCGCGTGCGTTGTCCGTCACGGTCAGGAAGCCGCTGGACGGCTCGATGCTGACGCCGGCGGGAGCATTCTCCACGCTCCAACGGATCAGGTCGTCCTTCAGGGGAAACAGTTCATTTTCAACGAGGCCATGAACAAGGTATTGCGCTGTGCCGGGGATGGAGACAGCGTCTTCGCCCTGGATCTCCAGCGAGGCCGGAAGCTGCGGGATCTCTGACGGCGGCGTTTCCTCCGCGGCTGCCCGGGAGAAAAGGGGCAGCTGCGTCAGGCACAGCAGCAGCGCCAAAAGCAGGCTCAGAGCTTTTTTCTTCATAAGGTCCCTCCTGTTATGAGCTTATTGCGGGGATCACTGCTGGCAGAAGCGGTGCAGGATGGCTGCGGTCTGGGCGCGGGTGGCCGGATGGGTGGGAAGCAGCGCACCGTCGGCACCCTGAAGGATGCCGGCGCCGCAGGCCCACTGCAGGGCGGGGACGGCGTATTCCGAGACGGAGGCGGCATCGGTGAAGGACAGGCTCCCGGTCACCTCCGGCGAACCGGCGCTGCGGTAAAGCATGGCGGCCAGCTGCTCCCGGGTGATGGGATCGTTGGGGCCGAAATTGCCGTTGTCGTAGCCAGCGATGATGCCGCAGGAGGCGGCCCAGCGGACGGCCTCGGCATACCAGGCGGCCTGGTCCACATCGGCGAAGGGCATATAGTAATTGACCACGGGGGAGCCGGAAAGCCGCCAGAGGACGGTCACGATCATGGCGCGGGAGGTGAAGAGATCGGGGCTGAAGAGGCCCTCGGCGGTGCCGTTCATCAGGCCGGATTCGTAGACATAGCGCACATCGTCATAGAACCAGTCTTCGGGGCGCACATCCCGGAAGGGGAGCTCCAGAGAGACCCAGCCGGCGTAAACGGTCTGGTCGCCGTCCAGCCGGAGGGAGGTGACGGGAAGGGTCAGGGCCTTGTCCAGATACCAGCCGGTAAAGCGGAAGCCGCTCTTTTCCGGCTGAAGCGCGGAAAGCTCCAGCGTTGTGCCGCGGGCGGCGTGGATGGGCGCGATGGGGCTGCCGCCGTTGGTCTCGAGGGTCAGGGTGTCGCGGCTGGGGCCAACGATGGCAGAGGGCTGGAAGGTCCAGCGGGCGGTGAGCGTGTGGGGCGAGGCCTGAGACATGACGGTTTGGGCCTCGATCTTTTCATCGCCCAGATACCAGCCGTCAAAGCGGTAATCGGAGCGAACCGGCGTGGGCAGCGAGCCGTAGGGCGTCAGATAGGTGACGGAGAGGGCATCGGGCGAGACCCGGCCGCCGTTGGGATCCAGCGAAACCGTGTAGCTGTTGATGCTCCACTGGGCGGTGACCGTGATATTCTCCGCGGGCATGGCGGAGGGAATCGCCGGGGACCAGCCGATGAAGGTGTAGCCGGTTTTGGTGGGAGCTGCGGGGGCGTTAATTGCCGTGCCGTAGTCCTGGGTGATGGGGTCAATGGCGCTGCCGCCGGCAGAATCAAAGAAGATGGTGTAGTTGAGAATGCGCCAGCCGGCGTAGAGCGTCATATCCTCCGTCACCCAGTCGTCGAAGTCCCAGCGCTGGGTGCAGGCGGAGTCTTGATACCAGCCGGTGAAGTTGTGACCTTCTCTGGCGGGGTCATCGGGCTTGTATTGGACAGAGTCGTTTGACCTCTGTTCGCTTGTGGTCTTGCCGGCCAATACGCCGCCGTTTGGGTCGAAGGTGACCGTGCAGAGGGGAGCATCGCTCCATATGGCATATAGGGTGCAGTTCTCTGTTTTGTCATATCTGGCTGTGCTGTTGCCCTTATCATTGACATACTGCTTGCCGCCTGTTTGTGCATCATACCAGCCGTAGAAAATATGACCCGCCCATTGCAGCACGGGCATGGCAGGACAGTCCTCACCGTAGGTGACCGTGACCGTCGATGGCGTTACAGTGCCGCCGCCGTTGGAATCGAGGGTAACGGTGTACTGATTGGCTGTCCACACGGGGTAGAGGGTGATGGGTGCGTTTTCCTCGTAGATCGCGCCGAGGTCATAGACTTTTTCACCGCCGTCAACGGTGGCCCAGCCGGTCTGGGTATAGCCGGTGCGGGTGAAGGATTCACCGGCAAGGGTAAGGGGAAGGCCTTCAATTTTGGTGGCTGTAGATGCCGCTCCCGTGCCGTTTGTGCCGGGGCTGTAGGTGACGGTGTAGGTTTTGGCTTCCGCCACGGTCAAGGAGATGTTTTTGAGGTCGCTGGCGAGGTCGGTCATTTTATCGCCGTTGTACTGCTCGTTATAGACATAAAGGGTATACTCGCCTGCGGTAAGGCCGGCGGCGACGGGGATGGTGACGCTGCCGCTTTCAGAGCTGAGATTTTCGGTGCTGCGGCCGTAATAAGTGGGATTGTCGTTGACATCCTTGAGCAGGACGGAGATATATTCGTTGGGGCCGGTCTTTGCGCCGGAATAGGTGATCGCAATATCGCCGCCGTAATTGGTGGTGGAAACGCTGGTGGTGGTCACAGAAAAGCCGCTGCGGGAGCTGTCCAAAAGGGTCAGCTTCCAGTCGTTTCCGGTATATTCGCCAATTTCGGTCAGGCCGCCGGAGGGCTTGCCGCCTTCCGCGGCGGAGATAAAGAGAATATTGTTGCCGGTGGTAGTGAGGTTCATGGCGGGACGAACCGCAGAAAATGCACCACTAAAATCACTGTACAGGCTGGCATCTTCGCCAACCATAAACGGTGGCTTTTCGCTGATTTCGAATGAGCGAAGCCAATACCGCGTACCGGGACCCCAAGAATTGCGCGGCCCCGCGATACGCGATGTTGAATCGGTAAACCCATAGGCTGCATGCATTATATCCCGAATGGAAGGAGCAAACACATGTTCCGCTTCCAGAGCGCATATTTGGAATCTCATGCCAGGGTCCCACGAGGGGGCCCCCGGCACTTTGTATGAAAACACGCTGCCTTCCTGCCTTGTCGCAGGGATCAGCGCGCGCTCGGCGGAGGTAAAGGCGCTGTTTTCGCCGCTGTAAAAGGTATTTTTGAACCAGTCTTGCAGCGTGCTGCCCTTCCAGAGGTGTCTGTCTGTTTTACCATCCGGATTGAATTGAATATAACAGTCATACAAGTCGCCGGGAAGCGGGTACAGGCATTCATCCGTCAGCAGGAACAGGGCGTCGGCTGCGCCGGTGTTGGCTTTGGTATCCAGCACGCGCCATTTGATGGGAGCGTTTCGCCAGACGCCGTAATAGATGTAGCTATAGCCGCTCTCGGCATTATAGCCGTGGATGCCGTCTGTGCCAGAGCGAATCGCCGCTGCGGGCGCAGCGGCGCCCTCTGCCTGCGCAGGCGCAGGCAGGAGACAAAGCACCATGCAGCAGATCAGCAGAAGGCTGAACAGTCGTTTTTTCATGGGAATTCCTCACTTTCATCCGGAGTTTGGAATGGAAAGGTGTATACACCAAGCATAGCATACCGAAGGGAAAAACGCAAGGAAAAAAAGAAAAACGGGAGGGGAAATGTCAAGAGACGGCGTTCCTTTTTCTTTTCCGAAAAGAGGGGGTATGATGGGGCCATCATTTTGAAGGAGGAATCTTTTATGGCAAAGGATCATGCAAAAATCTATCAGGGCTTCATCGACGAGGAGCTTGCTTCAGCCTCCGGCACCCAGTGGATGGCGGCGGGCGAGGGGCAGGTCCGCTTTTGCGGCGGCAAGGAGGTTGAGGTCAACGACCTGAGCACCACGGGCCTGGGCGATTATGACAGCAGCAAGACGGACGGCACGGCTTATCCTGCCGGTGCAGTCACCAGCAGCTGGAGCGCCCAGACACTGAGCATGGATCGGGGCGTGAAGTTTGCGCTGGACCGCACCTCTCCCCAGGATATCGGCTTTGACGCCAGCGTGGAGGCTGTGGTGCGGGAGTTTGCCCGCAGCCAGCTGGCCAAGGAGCAGGACGCTTACCGCATCCATAAGCTCTATTCGCTGGCCGCCGCAGACAGCACCCACAAGGGCACCCATGTGCTGGATTTTGAGATCGGCACGGACGACATCGTGGACAAGCTGTGCGGCCTGGTCCAGACGCTGGAAAATGACAGCGAGCGCAGCGGCGGCTTTGTGGCCATGGTGGCCGCGGATCAGAAGACGGCCTTTTTGAAGGCCTCCGCCCAGACCTTTAACAACATTGCCTTTGAGCAGACGGTGGAGATCAACGGCGTTTCCTATGAGCATGTGATGATGCTCAACGACCTGCCCTGTATTTTCGTGCCTACCAGCAGAATGCATACCGTCATTGCCGCCCAGAGCGGCAGAGGTCAGCAGGCTGCGGGCGGCATCCGTGCCGGCACCGGTGCGAAGCGGATCCTGGCAGTGGTCACGGCGTGGGATGCACCGCTGGCTGTGGCCCGGATCGACAGCCTGAAGCAGTTTGGCCCGCAGGAGAATCAGCTGTTTGACGGCACCGCCATTCAGGCGAGATATCTCTACGATCTGTATGTGCCCGACGGCAAGGTTGGCACCATCGGCGCGCTGGTGGAGAAGACGGCCTGATGAACGCCGGATTTGCAGAGGGCGGCGCGGAACGCATCCGGCAGCAGGCGAGAGTGATCTCGGGGCTGGAGCTGCCGGCAGAGCGGGAGACGGCGCTGCTGGAGACGCTGGCCGCCCATGCGCTGGGGCATTGCGGCCGCGGGGATATTCCCGAGGAGATGGAGGGCGCGCTGGCGGTTTTGCTGGCGCGGCTCTTCCGAGAGGGGCTGGAGCGGCCGGTGAGCTCGGTCAAGCGGGGCGATACCGCCATCACCTATGACCGGCAGCAGCCTTCGTTTGAGGCGCTGCTGGCGCCCTTCGTCCGGCTGCGCAGCCCGGAAAGGAGCTGGAAGCGGGATGCTGGAGCATGAGATCCTGCGGGAGACCATGACGGACCGGGGGGATTTTTTCCGGCAGATCTGGGACGGGGAAGGGTATCAGACGGCGCAGGTCTATGAAGCGCTGCCCTGTGCCCTTTCCCGGGGCAGCCATACGGCGGTGCCCCGGCTGCGGAGCGCTCTGGCGGGCGCCGCGGAGAGCAGCTTCCGGATGATGCTGTATCTGCCGAAGGGGACAAGGCTGCTGGCCGGCGACCGGGCGGAGATCCTGCGGGAGGGACAGAAATACCGGGGGATCTGCAGCGCATCGCTGGGATATGAGAGCTTTGCGCTGGCGGCAGTGGAGATCCAGGAGGTGACGGAGGCATGATGGGCCTTTGGGAAATGGCGCGGCAGATCGCCCGGACGCTGACCCGGCGGACGGGGACGCCTGTTTTGGCAGGACGGATCGAGAACCCGGCGTATCCCTGCTGTCTGGCGGAGGTCTCCGGCGAGACGGAGCTGGGCAGCCGGCAGATCCGGCGGCGGGTGCAGGTGACGCTCACCTGCTACCCCTCGCCCCGGCGGGGCAGAGAAGAGGGCATGCAGCAGCTGGACAAGCTGGAGCGTGCGGCGGCGGAGGGCTTTGCGCTGGGCGAGCGGAAGCTCTGCCCCGCGGCGCTGGAGAGCGAGATCAGCAGCAGCCAGCTGCCGCAGGTGCGGTTTTCGCTGGAGTTTTATGATACGCCCGGCGGAAGCGGCGCGGAGGGCGGCGGAGAGATTGCGGAGAAGATGGGCTCTCTCTCGCTGACCATGGAAACGGAAAAGGAGGAATGAGAGATGGGCTTGCCCCAGATCATCATCAATTTCAGAACGGCGGGCAGCAGCGCTGTGCGCCGCAGCGCCCGGGGACAGGCGGTCCTGCTGGCGGAGGGCGAGAAGGCGGAGCTTTACAGCTTTTCCGAAGCGGAGCAGGCGGAGAGCGCCGGGCTGGCGGAGGACTGCCGGAGACTTTTGCGGCTGTGCTTTTTGGGCGGGCCGGCCAAGGTGCTGCTTTACCGCTATCCCAAGGGAGAGGAGACGGCAGCACTGGCGCGGTGTGCGCCGGCGGCAGAGGGCGGCTGGCTCTGCGCGCCGCAGATGGATGCGCAGACGGTGACGGCCTTTGTCAAAAGCAAGCGGGCAGAGGGCCGGCCCCTGCGGGCCGTGGTCAGCAGCGAGGCGGGGCCGGACTGCGCCGGCATCGTCAACCTGACCACCCAGGGCATCACTGTTTTGCTGGAGGGAAAGACGGAAAGCGTGGATACGGCGGACTACTGCGCCCGCATCGCCGGCATCCTGGCGGGGCTTTCTCTACGGGAGAGCGCGACCTATTATCCGCTGCCGGAGGTCACGGGCTTTGTCAGCAGCCAGGACGAGGAGGCGGACATTGCCGCAGGCAGGCTGATCCTGGATCAGGGCAGCGAGGGCGCACGCATCGCCCGGGCCGTTACCAGCCTGACGACCCTTTCCCAGCCGGGAGACAGCGCCTTTCAGAAGATCAAGATCGCGGAGGGCGTGGATCTGATCCGGGCGGATATCCGCAGCGTGTTTGAGAGCGAATATGTGGGAAAGGTACTCAACGATTATGATTCCAAGCTGCTGCTGGTGACGGCCATCAACAGCTATTTTGCCGGGCTGGAGGGCAGCGTTTTGGATACGGGACGGCGAAACACGGCGGCGGTGGATTTTGAGGCCCAGAAGCATTGGCTGGAAGGCCGGGGCGTGGATACCGCCGCGCTGAGCGATACGGCCATCCTTTCCGCCAATACCGGCAGCCAGGTGTTTCTCCGGGCAAATTTGCGGTTTGCAGACGCCATGGAGGACCTGACCTTTGAGATCAGCATGTAAAGGAGGAGAAGCATGGCAGCATGGAGCGCGAGCCGGGTCCTTTCCGGCTCTTTTGCAGAGATCTGGGTGGACGGCAGCCGCATCGCGGAGGCCAGCGGCATTCAGATGACCATTAAGATGCAGCGCAGCGATGTGCAGATCGGCATGGATGTGGATTCCAAGATCACCGGCTGGCGGGGCGAGGGTCAGCTGCGTCTGCGGCAGGTGTTCAGCCGGTTTTTTGACATCGTGGAGGGGGCCGCCGAGGGGAAGGATATCCGGGTGACCATCACCACGGCGCTGAAGGATCCGGACAGTGTCAACGGCGAGGAGGAGCGCTACAGCGTGGATAATGTGGCGCTGGAAAGCCTGCCGCTGGTGAACTATGCGGCGGGCAAGGTGAACGAGCAGACGGTGCCCTTCCGGTTTTTGCCCGGCGATCTGAAGCAGCTTTCCGCCATCGGCGTCACGGAGGCGCTGGCATGAGCACGGCAGAGCAGTGGGCCGCGGCACTGGGCGCGGAGCAGGCGGGGTTTTCTCTGCGGTTCCAGCGGCTGGGGCTGGAGGCCCGGTGCCGGCCGCTGCAGGCGGACGAAGTGGAGGAATGCCGCCGGATGGGCGGCGAAAAGGGTCTGCGCTATGCGCTGTATCTTTCCTGCGACGCCTTGCGGCAGGCGGGAGAGCAGCTCAGGCTGCAGGGAGCGCTGGCCATGAGCTTTGACATCACCCGGCGGCTGGCCTACGGCGATATTCTGGCGGCAGGCGGCGCGATCCTGGAAAAGAGCGGCGCGGCAGGCGCGCAGGTGAGCCTTTTGGAGGAAGGACCGGAGGGGCAGCGGGCGATGGAGCTTTCCGCCGGGGAGACGCCCTTCTGGCAGAAGCAGCCGGAGGAGCCGGGAGAGACGGCGCCGGAAGATGACCCGGAACAGGCGGCAGCGGAGGAATATGGGCTGCGGCAGCTCTTTTCCCGGCAGGAGGAGGAGCGCGGCGAGGACACCGTTTTGGAGCTGGCGCGGGTCTTTGCCCGGCGGCTGGTCTCCGCCGCGGCCAATCAGTAAATCACTTAAACATAAAGAGGAGGACTTATGGCGCACAAGACGAGGACCATGGTCCTGCAGCAGAGCGACGAGGGGGAGAACCGGCTGGAGCTGCCGGTGAACCCCAGAACGGTGGTGATCTCCCGGCCGCAGAACCTGCTGCGCTATCAGACCATTGACGGAGAGAGCATTCAGGCGGCCCGGGGGAAGGGTCTGACGCAGGTGGCGCTGGAGACCTTTCTGCCGGGAGAGAGCTCCCGGTTTTACCTGGGCACTGCGCCGGAGGAGGCGCTGGCGCTGCTGCGGCAATGGAAGGAGAACGGAACGCCGGTGCGGCTGATGATCTCCGGGACGGAGCTGGACGAGCTGTTTCTCCTTGCGGAGCTGCGGCAGAGCCTGCAGGAGGGGGATGCGGATGTGGGCATCATGATCCTGCTGAAGGAATACCGGTTTCTTTCGCTGGGAGAAAACGGAACCGCGCTGCAGGGCGCGGGAGGTCTGCTGGTCCGGGCGGATGAACGGGAGACGCCGGCAGTCTATATCACGGGGCAGGGAGAGGATCTCTGGACGATCTCCCGCCGCCTGCTGGGCGACGGGAGCCGATGGAAGGAGCTGGCCCGGCGCAACGGCATCAGCGACCCCCACGGACTGCCCAAGGGAAAGGAGATCTGGCTCACATGACGGTATGGCTGGCGGGACGGGAAATCACCGGACTGTGTACCCGGGTGATCCTGGAAAAGGATCGGGCCGCCGCGGGGATGGAAGCGACCCTCCGGGCGGTCTGCGCGCCGGAGGACGGTCGGCTGCCGAAGCTCAATCCCTCCTGCGGCGAGACATTGGAGGTCCGGGAGGGAGAGACCCAGCTGTTTTTCGGCACGGTGGAGACCATCCGGTATGACGCGGCGGCGCTGACGCTGATCCTGCAGTGCTTCGATCCGGCGGCGCGGCTGGCCCGGTGCCAGTGCTATGGGCCGCTGGAGGGAACGCCGGCGGAGATCGCGGCGGCCCTTTGCAGGGAATGCGGTCTGGAGCCGGGAACGCTGGCGGAGGGCAGCGGACAGGTCACCCGGCTGGGGGCGCTCTGCGGCAGGAGCGCCTACCGGGGCATCCGGCAGGTCTATGGCGAGGGCTATACGGTGGAATACCGGGAGGGAAGGATCTCGGTGGTGGCCGTGGGCGAGAGCCGCGCCGTATTGGATGGCGGAAGGCTGTTGGCGCTGACGGCAAAGAATACGGCGGAGGACGCGGTGAACCGGGTAAGGGTCTGCGGCGGAGGGCGGATCCTGGCAGAGGTCAGCGACCCGGCAGGACTGGCGCAGCAGGGGCTGCGGCAGAAAACGGAGAGCCCTTCTTCGGCCTATGCCATGCCGCGGGAGCAGGCGGAGGCCGGGCTTCGGGGCATGAAGCGGGAGGCGAGCGCTGTTTTGGAGGGGCTGTATGCCGTCCGGTGCGGGCAGCGGGTGACGCTGGACCGGCCCATGGCGGGCGCTTACGGCGATTATGCGGTCACGGCGGTGCGGCTTTGCTGCGGCGGCGGAAGGAAGACCACGGAACTGGAGATGGAGGGCATATGACGGGAGATCCCTTTTACCGGCTGGCGGAGCTGCTGCGGCCGCAGGAGGACGGCTGGCGGCTGGTCACGGCGGAGCTGACCGATCCGGAGACGGGCGCCGTGGCGGCGCGGGGACAAGGCTGCAGCCTGCAGGGGCGGGCTGCGGAGCTGTCGCTCAGGGCGCTGCCGGCAGGCGCGCTGCTGCTTTGTCTGGACGGGCCGGAGGGCATGTATGCGCTGTGTCGCCTGACACAGCTGGAAGGAGCGTGAGAGGATGGCGTTTTTTGCCAAGAAAACGGCGGCGGAGCTGCCGCTGTTCCGGGAGCTTGAGACGGACCCCGCCACCGGGCAGCCGGTGATGGAAAACGGAGACTTCCGGTATGTTTCAGGGCGGGAGGCGGTGAAGGTCTGGATCTGGCGGGCGCTGCAGCCGGAAAACGCCCGGTTCGTTTACGCCGCCCACACCGGCAGTTACGGAAACCAGCTGATGAAGCTGGCGGGGCTGGCGCTGCCGGAGGCGGAAAACCGGCTGGCACGGATGGTGCGGGAGGCGCTGCGGGTCTGCCCCTATATCACCAGCGTGGAGCGGTTTTCCTTCACGCGGGAGAAAAGCGGGCTGAAGGCCGCCTTTACGGTGAAGACCGTTTACGGCGCGCTGACGGCGGAGAGCGAGGTAACACTGTGAATTATGATTTTGACGCCATCCTGGGCAGGCTGCGGGAGAGCATGAGCTCCGGCGTCAGCACCATGGAGGGCACCTTTGCGGGAGATATCCTGCAGGCCGTGGCGGCGGAGCTGGCCAGGATCTGGTCGCAGGAGATGGATACCGTCACCCAGCGGGGCTTTCTTTCCACGGCGGAGGGAGAATGGCTGGATGCCGTCTGCGGGAACTTTGGCCTGAGCCGGAAGACCGGCGAAAGCGACCGGGAGCTGCGGCAGCGGGCGCTGGAATGGATCCGGGGCCGGGGCGCCAGCGGCAACGCGGCGGACTATGAGGCCTGGGCCCTTTCCGTGGAGGGCGTGGCGGCGGCGGGCGTCGTCCCGCTGGCCCGGGGAAACGGAACGGTGGATGTATACTATGTGCCTGCGGAAGGCGCGGAAGCGGGGCTGCAGCAGCGGGTGCAGGCCTTTCTGGAGGAGCAGCGCCCGGTGGGCGCGGATGTTCTGGCGCAGGAGGCCCAGGCCGTGGCGCTGAATGTGACGGCCACGGTGACGCTGGACGGAAGCGCGGCGCTGGAGACCGTGAAGCAGAGCTTTTTGACGCGGCTGGAGGAATATCTGAACGGCGTGCGGCTGAAAAGCGGGGGAAGGCTGGTGAGCCTGAACCGGATCATCGGCCTGCTGGTGAGCTGCGCCGGGGCGGCGGATGTTTCGGAGGTCCGCATCGACGGCAAGGCGGAAAATCTCAGCCTTTCCGCCGGGAGCTATGCCAGAGCCGGCACGGTGACGCTGACGGAGGAAGCGCAGGATGGCTGATCTGAAGAAGACGCTGCCGCCCTTCGTGGGCAGGACCAGAGGCATCGGGGAGATCCTTTCCGCCCTGCAGCCGGAGTTCCAGCGCGTGGAGCAGGAGGCAAGGGCGGCCTGCCGCCGGCTGGCCATCCATACGGCGGATGAGACGGGGATGGAGCTGTGGGAGCGGGAGCTGGGCGCGGAAAACGGCGGCGGGCTGAGCCTGGACGCCAGAAGAGTGCTGGCGCTCTTGACGCTGGCCCAGATGGAGACCTGCACGCCCCGGCGGCTCTGCGCGCTGTTGGAGCAGCTGACCCGGGGAAGCGCCGCCATTCAGGAGGATTTTGCCGGGCAGACGCTGCGGCTGGAGATCCGGGGGAGCCAGATGCTGCCCTCCCGGCTGAGCCTTGTGGAAAGGGCCATGCAAAAGGCGGCGCCGGCCCACCTGCAGTGTCTGCTGCAGGCAAGGCTTCAGGCAGAGACGGCGCCGCAGGGAAGACGGGTCCTGATCCAGGGCGCGGCGCTGGAGATCCATACCACCAAGGAGGAAACGATATGACATTGACGGGATGCTATACTACGGCGGGCGCTGCGCTGGCGGCGGGCGTTTTGGCCAGAGGGACGGGCCTGATCCTGACCCGGGCGGAGGCCGGCGCAGGCCGGACGGAGACGGATGCCGCCGCGCTGGCGGAAAAGAAGCAGGATCTGACCCTGCTGCGCAAGGAGGCGGACGGCCAGCACTGTCAGGTGCAGGCGGCGCTGAGCGCATCGGACGCCGAACAGGAATATGTGCTGCGGGAGATCGGCCTTTACGCCAAGGAGCAAGGCGGCACAGAGGTGCTCTACAAGCTCTTCCGGATGGACGAGACGCTGACGGTGGAGCCGGAGACCGACCTGACCGTGACCTTTTATCTGACGGAGAGCATTTTGCCCGGGGAAGCCGTGGCGGTGACGGTAAATCAGCAGGGACTGGTGACCCAGACGGTCTGCGCCGCCATGGCGGCGCAGGCTAAGGCGGAGGCTGTTCAGTCGGCGGCCGGCGCGCTGGCGGCCCATGCTGCGGCGGCAGACGCCCACAGTCAGCTGCTGGCACAGAAGGCTCCCCTGAGCCACACCCACGGGGCGGGGCAGGTCACGGCGGGGACGCTGGGCGGCGTGGTGAAGGCACAGGACAACGAGCAGTATACCACGGCGCAGTTGCGGAATATCGTGCTGTCCACGGCGGAGCCCTCCGGCGGAAGCAACGGGCAGATCTGGATCCAGTACAGCTGAGGAGGACGGAGCATGACATTGGCGGAAATGGAGCTGGGGGCGCAGGTATGGGTCACCTGCCAGCGGCCGGGCGAGGATCAGTATCACGGGGAAAAGTTCACCGTGGTGCAGCAGGGCAAGCCCTCGGAAAGCTACGACGACAGCTTTGCCGGCGGAACGATCCTGATGCATTATGACTCCCGGGCCTTTTTGCAGGCGGGGATGCTGGAAAACGAAAAGGGCATCCCGGTGGATTACATGATCGAAAAGATCCAGACCGCCATTGGCCAGGCCATCAAGAAGGACCCCTTCAACAGCGAAAACAGCGTGGTGGAGATCGACCCCGAAACCGGCCGGTTCTATGTGGCGCTGCGCAAGGACGTTGTGGAGGAGGTGGAGGACCCAACCACCCAGATAAGCGTGGAGGATGCCGCCAAATACCAGTCCGGCATCACCGCCGGGCAGGTGCTGGTGGGCGGACGGGACGTGCGGGAATACGACCTGGAGTCCCTCCGGGACCAGGTCTCCGTG
>USML01000037.1 GCA_900555855.1 uncultured Eubacteriales bacterium
CCCTCTGCCTGACGCCGTTTCTGCAGGCACTCTGCCACCTGCTGGTGTTTCGCCTGCTGGCGCTGCTGGCCGGATCCTATGCGGAAGGGGGCGTGAAGACCATGCTGGAGGCAGTCTCCGGCGCTTACGGGATGCTTTTGGGCATTTTGGGCGCCTGCTGTGCGCTGCAGTTCATTACCATCGTGGTGAGCCTGACGGTGATCCGGACATGAAGACGCTGGTCCATGTCCTGCTGCGGCTGACGGCGGCGGGCGCGCTCTGCGGCGCGCTGCTGTCGCTGGGCGGCAGCGGAGCCAGAAAGGAGATCCTGCGCTTTTGCTGCGCCTGCGTGATGCTGATCCTTGTGCTGACCACCCTGCAGGGACAGACGCTCCCGGAGCTGCCCTTTTCCGCCTATGAGGCGGAGCTGGACCAGACGGTGGAGCAGGCCCGGCAGGAGACGATGACGGAGCTTCTGCACCAGACGCAGCAGGGGCTGGCCCAGGAGGTGGTCCGCATGGCGGCGGCCCGCGGCATCTCCTGCGAGGCCCATGTGACCTGCGCGCTGCAGGAAGGACAGGTGACGGTGACGCAGGTGGAGCTGCTGCTGCCGGAGCTTGCCCCGGCGGGCCTGCAGCAGCTGATGGAGGAGCTTCCGCTGCAGCTGGGCATAACAAGAGAGCAGATCGTGATCCGGGAGGGAAAGCTATGAAAGCATTTGAGAAATTACAGGCCCCGGCATATTGGAAGGCCCTGTTCCATAAGTATAAATATGTTCTTCTGGTGTGTGCGCTGGGGCTGGCGCTGATGCTCTGGCCCAGCGGCGAAAAAAGCGCGGCGGCGCCCTCCCTCTCGGCGGAGGAGGAGACCGCGGAGGAGAGCGTCGCCCGGCTGGAGACGCGGCTCCGGAGCATTCTGGAGCAGATGGACGGCGTAGGCAGGGCGCAGGTGCTGCTGACGGTCAAAAGCGGCAGCGAGAGCATCTATGCCTACGACAAAACCGAATCCCGCAGCGGCGAGGGCGCAGCAGAGACGCTTTCCCGCCAGAGCCAGCTGGTCACCGTCAATGCCGGCGGCAGCCAGACGCCGGTGACCCGCCGGCAGGAAAGCCCGGTCTATCTGGGGGCGGCAGTGGTGTGCGAGGGGGGCGGGAGCCCCACGGTGCAGCTGGCCGTGACGAGGATCGTGCAGTCGTTGACAGGGATCCCCAGCGACCATATCGTGATCTCAAAAATGAAACAATAGGAGGCAATACCCATGAAAAAACGAGGAGCGATCTATTCTGTCGTGGCGCTGATGCTGTGCGTGGCGGTCTATCTCAACTGGTATTACAGCAAGGGCGATCCGCTGGAGGAGGGGCAGCAGCAGGCCGACGGCAAGGTGCTGGGCGAATCCGTCCTGGTAGACGGCGTCGCCGGGGCAGATCCGTTGGAGCAGGCAGAGCAGACGGCGGGACAGGGCAGCGCTTATTTTGCTCAGGCCAGGCTCTCCCGCCAGCAGGCCAGAGACGAAGCCGTTGGGATCCTGACGCAGACGGCGGAAAATGAGGGCGCGGCAGAGGAAGCGCGGACGGCCGCCAGCACCAGTATCCAGCTGATGGCGGGCAACGCCATGGTGGAGGCCCGGATCGAGAGCCTGGTCATCGCCAAGGGCTATCAGGACTGCGTGGCCTTTGTCAACGACAGCAGCGTCAATGTCATCGTGGCAAAAACGGAGACCGGCCTGCAGGATACGGATGTGGCCCGCATCCGGGATATCGTCATCAGCGAAGCCAATGTGGCGGCGGAGGCCATCCGCATCATCGAAGCGGAATAAAGCTCTTGCAAAATGGGCAAAGATCCGCTAAAATAGAGCCATCCTACCAAAAGAGGAGCTGAAGGACGATGGCCGAAGAAAAGGCATATCTGGATCTGCAGGAGGAGGATGGCCGCATCCTGATCTCCTTTGCCGCCCTGGGCGAGATCGCCGCGGAAGCGGCGCTGGCCGTCTCCGGCGTGGCTGGGCTGGCCAATGTTCCCCAGGCCGCGGTGAAGGGCGTTCGGGTGGAGCTCAGCGAGATCGGCGTCTGCACCATCGAGGTGCATATCCTGGTGCAGCAGGGGACGGTGTTTTCCCAGACGGCAAAGGCCGTCCAGCGGGCGGTAAAGCTGGCCGTGGACGCGGCGGCGGGCATCGAGGTGGCCGCAGTCAATGTGTTCGTGGCGGGCCTGGCGCTGAAATGATCCGGAAACGATAAAAAACATAAGGCACCCTGACGAAAAGGCTCGTCAGGGTGCCGTTTTGCTATGGGTAGGGCTTACCAGCGGATAAGCTCCGAGGGGATGCATAGGCGGATGCTGCTGTAGCTCTCGTCCTGAGGCTTTTGAAAGACGAAGGTGGGGCCGGCGGCCGCATCGTTCCACAGGTAGGTGAGCACATAGCGCTCGTCCGGCAGGAACCGGTTTTCATTGCGGTAGATGACGGCGTCCTGCCAGCCCTCCTGCAGCAGATCGGTCCACTGCAGCTCCTGCCCGGTCTCCGCGTCGAAGATAAAATGCCGCCAGTGGGGATAGTCCAGCGAGGGATCCAGCTCGCCGTAGCCCGCCGGGTTCTGGACCCAGACGCCGGGCACCGAACTGGTCAGAAGAATATATTTTCCGCCCAGATCGGCCATGCCGTAGTCAAACGAGCCCAGATCAAAGGAAGGATCGGAAATGCCAAGCCCCGCATAATAGGCGTAGATGGCTTCGTTGCTGCAATAGGTTTCCATATAATCCTGAATGGTCCGGTTGATGGCCTGCCAGCCGGGATAAGCGCCCTCCTTCAGCAGGGCATAGGAGCAGAGCCCCTGTTCCTCCACCTGCATATTCACATGGCTGGTCCGCACCTGGCGGAACTGCTTGGCGCAGGCGGTGTTCAGGGCGGAGGACATATCTCTGGGCTGCTCCGTGACCATCAGCCCCTCCGGCAGATCCCGCAGGGAAAACCGGTAGCCGCAGGCGAAATAGGGGTTGTCCTGATCGAAATAGATGGCGTCGGCCGTCAGGTGCCAGCCCTGCTCCGTCAGCCCGGCAAAGGCGGTCTTCATCCGGTAATCACCGGCAAACTCATCCTCCCGCTGCTGGACCCGCAGGGAAAGATAGTCGTTCAGCGCCGCCGCGATGTCCACGCCCTGATAAAACAGCTCCTCCGGCGCCAGCCGCCGGCCGGAGAGCAGATCCCAGACGGCGGTCTCCGTGCGGTAAAAGCGGGGGTAGCCGTCCATGATGTTATCGGTATAGCCCATGGTGACGGCAACGGAAAGATAGCCGTTTTTCACCGTGGCGGCCACGGCGTAGTGCTTGCTGTCCAGCTGCGTGTCTTGGGAGAGATAGCCCAGCCCCTCTTCGTAGCGGAGCCAGGTGCTGTCGGTGCTGCTGTTGACCTGCCGGATCATGCGCTGCATGCTTTCATAGTCCTGGGTGACGATGGGCGCGCTGGCCTCGATAAAATCCCGGACCTGCTGCCGGAGCGCCGGATCCGTCAAAAAGCTGGGGTCGTAATCGCTGCCGGAAAACCGGAAGCAGAAGCCCAGCTGATCCTCGCTCCAGCCGGCAAAGCGCTCCTCCTCCATGGGGATGATATATTCGTAGGAGGGGATGCTGCCCGGATATTCCATGCCCGTTCCGGCGGCGGAATACTTCGCCAGCGTCTGGCTGGGATAGTCAAAGCCGATCTCCTCCAGCGTGGCATAGCCTGCCTTGGCGATGGCCAGCTGACCGTCGTAGGAGGTGATCCAGCTTGCCAGCCGGCGGACTGCGCCGTCCTCCGGGGCGTCGGCGCGGTAGATGGCATAGTTAAAGCTGGTCAGCGGATATTCCGCCGAGATCATCGTGGCCTTGCTTGGAGCGACGCCGTCCAGCCGGATAAACTTGATGCTGTCGCCAAGACCGTACATATCTGCGGCATAGGCATAGACGGAATAGCCGATGGAGCCCAGAGAGCCATCGTTTGGAGCGATCACTGACATGAGCCCGCTCATGCTGGCGGGCCGCAGCTCCTCCGGCGCGTCCATCAGCGGCGTGTCACCCATAAAGTCCAGCATATAGTTCTGGCTGCCGGAATCCGTGTTTCGCTGGAAGGCAACGATGGGCTCGTCTTCGCCGCCCAGCTCCTTCCAGTTGGTGATTCTTCCGGAATAAATGTCCCGGATCTGCTGCTGCGTCAGCGTGTCCACGGGATTTTTTGCGTTCACCACGAACACAAAGGCCTCCCGGACGATGGGCGTCTGCTCCAGCGTCACGCCGGCCTCCAGCGCCATGGTCTCCTGCTCTTCCGAGATGGGCGTGGAGAAGATCATGTCCGCCTGCCCCTCCAGCAGCTTGGAAAAGGAGCCCCAGGTGGTGGAATGGACCACATCCTTCTGGGCTTCCTCCATGGAAAGGCCGAAGATGGCGGAGCGGATGCCGGCCTCCAGCGGGATCAGCGAGGTGGAGCCGTCCAGCCGGGGAAAGTTTTCCCGCAGAAAGGCAAGCTCGTCTTCGTTAGATGCAGGCTCCTCCGGAAGCGCAGGCTCCTCCGGCGTAGGATTTGCCGGAGCCTCGACAGAAGGCTTGTCCGGGGCGGGCGGTTTTTCCGGCTTTGTTCCGCAGGAGGAGAGCAAAAGCATGGCCACCAGCAGCAATGCCAGCAGTTTTTTCATAAAAAGACCTTCTTTCTTCCAGCAAGCGCGGTTTGCTAAGCCTATTTTATAAAAGGAGCCGGAGGGCGCGCAATGGGCGGGGGCGGTTCTTCAGATTTTTTCAGAAACGGCCAGCCCTCTCCATGGAAGGCTGGCCAAAAAACGGTACAATTATTCTGCGGCGCCCAGCAGCTCCCGGGCGGCCCGGGTGTTTTCCGCCTCCAGCGCCTGCAGGCGGAGAACATAATTCTGATAATCCTCCGGCTGGCGCATGATCCGGTCGATCTGCCGGCAGAGAAACGCGCCGGTGACCTCCGTCAGATCACAGCAGGAGGGGTTGCCCACATATTTCATAAAGCTGGAGACCTTGATATCGTAGGAGACCGCCAGGAAGGGCGTATTGGCGGCGGCGGAAAAGACCAGCGCATGGAGCCGCATGGCGCAGACCAGCTTCATCCGCCGGAGCACCGCCATGGTCAGCTCCACATAGTCCGGCGCAGGCAGGAAATGGCTCCTGCAGTGCATCAGCTGGGCCGTTTTCTGGGAGGGAGGAATGTCGGAGGGCTGCTCGATGGGCATAAAGACCGTCTCCAGCCCATAGGTGCTCCAGGCGTAGTCCGCCGCTTCAGCAAAGGCCTGATAATTGTCAAAATCCTTCCACTGGCGGATGGAGAAGCAGATGTAGCGCCCGTCGGGATCCAGCCCGTGCTGCCGCAGATATTGACAGGCGTCTTCCTCCGGGGCGGGCTGAAGGCTCAGCGCCGGGTCGGCAGAGGGCCGCACGGTGGGTTTTGTGATCCCCATCTCGTGGAGCTCGTCCAGGGAGATGCTGTCCCGGACGGTGATCAGCTCGGCGCTGTCGTCCAGGACCAGCCGGGCCAGCCGCCGGTTTGAGGGCCGGGCCACATGGCCGATGCCGCAGCCATACATGAGCACATGGGCGCCTGCATGGCGGGAGGCCCAGATGGTGAAGAGGTAATAGTAAAGAGAACGGTTGGAGGTGGAATCCTGGATCAGGCTGCCGCCGCCGTTGATAAAGAGCTGCGTCTTCCGGGCGCAGCGGAGAAACCGCGGGATATTGAAGGTATAAATGGCCCGGACGCCATAGAGCAGACGGGTCTCCCGGGGCTTGCGGGTCATGACGGTCAGGGGCATCAGCGGGTCGATGGAGCGCATGGAGGTGATGATGGCCCGGAGGATGGCCTCGTCGCCGGAATTGCCCCGGCCGTAAGCGCCGCAGATCAGGACGCCGCTGCGCTTGGGCAGCGACTGCAGATGGCGGATGTTCTCATAGATCTGGCTTTGCGTGGCGGCCATGCTGTCCAGAGAATAGAGCTGCGATGCCCGTTCATAGAGCTTCTGCGCAAAGGCGCGGCGCTTCTCCCCGTCGCGGGAAAGCTCCAGAATATACCGGGCAAAGGCCTCCCGGTCTCCCGGATGGAAGATATAGCCGCTCTCGCCCTGTTCGATCAGACGGCGCATGCCGCCCACATCGGAGGTGATGACGGCGCAGCCCTCCCGAACGCCCTCCAGAATGGAATAGGGGAAGGATTCGGAGATGGAGCACAGCACATCAATATCACAGGCGGCAAAAAAGTGCTTCACATCGGTGACCCAGCCCATAAAGCTGACGCTGGTGCCCAGCTTCAGCTGCCGGGCCAGGACCTTGAGCTTTTCCGCGTCTTCTCCGTCGCCGCCGATGAGCAGCTTGAGCCGCGGATCTTCCTTCCGGGCCTGCGCAAAGGCATGGAGCAGGGTGGGGATGTCCTTTACCGGCGTCAGCCGGGCCAGGATCCCCAGGACCACATCGCCGGGCTGATAGTCGATGCCGGCCTGACGAAGCCAGGCCTCCCGGTCGAAGGGCTCCGCCTTGTCCTGAAAATCCAGGCCGTTGTAGATGACCATACACCGCAGCGGGTCAAAGCCCCGGGAAATGAGCATCTGCTTGAACAGCTCGGAGACGGTGACATAGTAGTCGATATGCCGCAGGGCTCTGGCGTTCAGAAAGCCGATGGAGAGCCGCTTGGGCAGAGAGCTGAGATAATCCAGCTGATAGTCGCTGTGGACGGTGGAGACCACCGTGGTATGGCAGAAGAGCTTGACCAGAAGGCCCGCAATGTTGGCCTTGGCGCCGTGGCAATGGACGATCTCCGGCTTTTCCCGCCGGACCTTTCGGATCAGGCGGTAATAATCATAGGGAACGAACCAGGAAAAAAAGGTGGTGGTGCGGATGCCGGCAGCCTGGGCCGACTCCGGAAAATCGCCGGAGCGCAGGCTGATCAGCTGCAGGTCGTGCTCCTTCTGCAGCCGGGAGCAGAGAGCAAGGATATGGGTCTTCGCGCCGCCGCGGTCGCCGCCGCCGGCAACATGGAATATTTTCATAACAGGCCTCCAGAATGCTTCGGGATCGTTTTGCACGATCAAGCCTATTATAACCGGTATCCTGCGGCAGGTCAAGAAAAGGGCGGGGGCAAAGGGCCGCTGTGCGGACTTTTTGCGAAAAACAGGTGCCAAGCGGAGGAAACTGTGATAAAATAGCAAAAAAGACTCAGGAGGAGAACGCATGCTGACCCTATGGACCTATGCTCCCGGCAGGGACGGAAGACAGGCGCTGCTGGATCGGATCCGATCCCGGGCACAGCGCGGACTGCGCTCGCTGCTGCTGGTGCCGGAAAGCGGCTCCCACCAGATGGAGCGGGCGCTTCTGGCCTGCTGCGGCAACCGGGCGGGAGAATATGCCCAGGTGACCACCTTCAGCAAGCTGACGGACGATGTTCTGGAGGCGGTGGGCTTCGGCGCGGTGACCATGGACGCCGGCGGACAGGTCCTCACCATGCACCGGGCGCTGACGGCGGTGCGCTCCGCGCTGCAGTATTACCGGAAGGCGGGCCGGCCTCAGCTTACGGAAAAGCTGTTGGAGGCGGTAAAGGAGCTGCAGGCCTGCTCCGTTTCGGCAGAGATGCTGCTGCAGGCGGAGAAAATGTCACCCAAGCTGCACGATCTCGGGCTGATCTACGCCCAATACATGGCGTTTTGTCAAAACGGGCCGCTGGATCCCTCCGCGCGGATCGATCTGGCTGCGGCCCGGCTGGCGGAGAGCGGCCTTGTGCGGGAGACGGAGTTGTGCATTCTGGGCTTCGAGGGCTTCACGGCTCAGAAATATGCCATGCTGGAAGCGCTTTTGCAGGCGGCGGAGGGGGTGACGGCGGCGCTGCAGCTGGGCAAAGACCGGCTGATCTACGGAGAGCAGCGCAAGACCATCCAGCGGCTGCAGCGCATGGCGGCCCGCTGCGGCGTGGAGACGGTCCAGCAGGCGCTTTCGCCGGATCCAGCGGGAAAGGATCCCGTCATTGGGGCGCTGGGAGAAGCGCTGTTTGACCATGGATCCGCTGGCTGGAAGGACTGTAATGCCGTCAGCCTTTACGAGGTTTCCGGGACGAACGAGGAGTGTGAGCTGGCCGCCGCTCTGCTGCGGCAGAAGGCTCTTTCCGGCGTCCGGCTGCGGGAGATGGCCGTGGTGTGCGGCGATCTGGAGCAATACGGCCCGCTGCTGGCTGCGGCCTTTGAAAAATATGAGATCCCGCTGTTTCTCAGCGAAAAGACCGATCTGCTGCAAAAGCCGGCGCTGGCGGCGGCGCTGGGCGCGCTGGAAGCGCTGGAGGACGGACTGTCCTTCGAAAGCGTGATCGCCTGGCTGCGCTGCGGCCTGTGCGGCATACCGCGGGACGGGCTGGACCGGCTGGAGAATTATTGCTTTCAGTGGCAGATCCGGGGCCAGCGCTGGCTGGAGCCCTTTACCGCGCCCACCTGCGGCTATGGGCTCCCGGCCCGGGACGAGACGGAACGGCTGGCTGCGCTGGAAGCGCTCCGCAGCAGGATCGCAGCCTGGCTGGGGCCGTTCCGTCAGGCGCTGGCAAAGGCAAAAACGGGGGGCCAGTTTGCCGCCGCGCTGCAGGAGCATTATGAACAGATCTGCCTGGAGGAACACTTGGAGGATCGCTGTAAAGCGCTTCAGCTTGCAGGCTTTGGCCGGGAAGCCGCAGAGACGGCGCAGCTGTATCAGATCCTGCAGAACGCGCTGGAGCAGTTTTCTGCGGCGCTGGAGCAGGAGCCCATGGACCGGCGGGAGTTTCTCAAGCTGCTGAAGCTGGTGCTGCGGCAGTATGATGTTTCCGCGATCCCGCCCTCGCTGGACAGCGTCCTGGCGGTCTCCTTTGAGCGTCTGCCGGAGGAACGGCTGCGCCATGTGGTCATCGTGGGCGGACAGGAGGGCGTCTTCCCGCCGGAAAAGCCCAGCCTGAGCATCCTTGGCGAGGGAGACCGGGCCGCGCTGGAACGCCTGGGCATCGAACTGACCCAAAAGGCGGAGGAGCGGGCCTGGCAGCAGCAGTGCTGCGCGGCAAGGGCGGTATCTGCGCCGGCGGAAAGCCTTGCGGTGACCTGTCCCCGCCGTCTGCCGGACGGCTCCCCCTGCCGGCAAAGCTATCTTTTCCGCCGGATCGCCCAGCTTTGCAGCATCACGCCCGAGCAGGAGGAAACCTTGGAGCAGCTGCGTCTGACGGCGAAGGAACCGTTGATGGAAACAGCGTGTAAAGCAAATGAGCTTTCCCCCTCCCCTGTGGAAAAGGCGGCGCTTTCCGCGCTGACAGTCTGGCCGGAGCGGGCGGCGTTTCTGCAAAGTCTCCGGGCCTATGACTGCGCGCCCCGGGGCCCGGTGCATGATCCGGCGCTGGTGCGGCAGCTTTACGGAAGCCAGCTGAATATGACCGCATCCCGGCTGGAAAAGGTCTCCACCTGCCGATTCTCCTATTTTATGCAGTATGGCCTGAAGGCCCAGCCCCGGCGGCAGGCCCGCTTCGGCGCGCCGGAGATCGGGACCTTTGTGCATTATGTGATGGAGCATACCGTGCGGGAGCTTTGCAATATGCCAGACGCCGTCCCGGAGGCCGTGGCCGCAAAATATGTGAATGATTATCTGGAAAACCATCTTCCGCCGGGGCCGCGTTCCGCCCGCTTTCTGGCGCTTTTCGCAGAAGCGGGAAGGATGGTCTGCCAGATCGCCGGAAATGTATGGGAGGAGATCCAGGCCGGCGCCTTCCGCCCGGTGTGCTTTGAGCTGAACTTCAGCCGGAACCATGGAGACCTGCCGCCGCTGACGCTGCAGGAGGGCGGCGTCATGCTCTCCGTCAGCGGAAAGATCGACCGGGTGGATGGTTATATCCGCGGCAATACGCTCTACCTGAAGGTCGTGGACTATAAGACGGGGAAAAAGGAATTCCGGCTCTCCGATGTGCTTTACGGGCTGAATCTGCAGATGTTCCTTTATCTGATGATGCTCAAGCAGAGCGGCCCCGCCGCGCTGGACAGCTTTTCCGGCTGCGGCGGCGTGCAGCGGACGGAGCCCTGCGGCGCGCTGTATGTCCCGGCGAAGACGCCCTATCTTTTCCGTGAGCCGGGGGAGACGGACGAAAAATTCCAGAGCCGGCTGGATCAGGAGCTGCGGCGCATCGGGCTGGTGCGGGACGACGGAGACCTTCTGGAAGCCATGGAACACGGCGGGCGGTTCCGCTTTTTGCCGGTGTCCCTGAAAAAGGACGGCTCCTTTGGCGAGCGGTCCTCTCTGGTCTCGGCGCTGCAGCTGAACGGACTGCTGCACAAGACGGAAGAGACCCTCCGGCGGATCGCCCGGCAGATCAGCGCCGGCGATATCGAAGCGGATCCCTACCGGATCAACTGGAAGGAAAACGCCTGCAAGTTCTGCGATTTCCGGGCGGCCTGCCATTTTGATACCACCATGGAAAAGGACTGCCTGCGCTATCTTCCCAAGCTGGAAGAAAAGGCGGTCCGGGAGCTGCTGGAAAAAGAGGAAGAGGAACGGCTCCGCCGGAACGGGCCGGAGGGAGAGGAGGAATGGCTGTGAGCCAGGTAACATGGACGGCGCAGCAGCAGGCTGCGATCCGGAGCAGAAACGGCAGTCTCATCGTCTCTGCCGCGGCAGGCTCCGGCAAGACTGCGGTATTGGTGCAGCGGGTATTGGAATGGATCACCGATCCCAAAGACCCCTGCGGGATCGACGAGCTTCTGGTGGTGACCTTCACCAACGCCGCCGCAGCGGAAATGCGCTCCAAGATCAGCGACGAGCTTCACCGCAGACTGGCAGAGCGGCCGGAGGACAGCGGCCTGCGGCGGCAGCTGGCCCTTTTGGGGAGCAGCCGGATCCAGACGGTCCATTCCTTCTGCCAGAGCCTGCTGCGGGAGCATTTTTCCCTCTGCGGCGTGGATCCGGATTTCCGTCTGGCCGACGAGACCCAGTGCGCCCTGCTGAAGGAGCAGGCGCTCTCCGCGGTGCTGGAGCAGGCCTATGCCCGGGGCGAGACGGATTTCCGCGCCCTCTGCGACAGCCTGACGGAGGGCCGGTCGGATGAAAAGCTGGGAGAAACGGTGCTGGCGCTGTATGAGCGTTTGCGCAGCCATCCCGCGCCGGAGCGGATGCTGGCGCTGCTGCCGGAGCTCTGCGCCGCCGGGCCGGAGGGCAGCGGCTGGGGCAAATATCTGCAGGCCGCCGCCGCTTCCCGGCTGGAATATGAGCTTTCCGCGCTGGAACGGATCTGCGCGGAAGCGGAGACCGTGCCGGAGGTCTGGGAAAAATACCGCGCCACGCTGGAACAGTACCGGTCCTTTGGCCTGCGTCTGCAGGAAAGCATCCGGCAGGGCTGGGACGCGGCCTGTGCCTGTCTGGAAACCTTTGACAAGGGCCGGCTGACGCCCTGCCGCTATGAGGACAAGGCGTTTGTGGCGCGGATCAAGGCCGGGAAGGACCGGTTTGCCGCGCTGGTGCCGCTGCTGAAAAAGGAGATCTATTTCAGCGATGTGCGCCGGACGCTGGCAGAGGGCCGGGAGAGCCGCCCCATGGCGGAAGCGCTTTGCCGCCTGACCCAGCAGTTCACGGAGCAGTATCAGGCGCTGAAGCGGCAGAAAAACCTGCTGGACTTCAGCGATCTGGAGCATCTTGCCCTCCACCTTCTGCAGGCGGAGGACGGCGGCCCCTCGCCGCTGGCGGCGGAGCTGCGGCAGGGGATCCGGGAGCTGCTGGTAGACGAATATCAGGATACCAATGAGATCCAGGAGCAGATCTTTAACGCCCTGCGGCAGGCGGGGGACAGCGCCTTTTTCGTGGGCGATGTGAAGCAGAGCATCTATGGCTTCCGTCTGGCGGATCCGGACATATTTCTGGATCGCTATCTGTCCTCAGAGCCCTATGAAACGGCCTGCGGCAGCCGGAAAAGGCTGGCGCTGAACCAGAACTTCCGCTCCCGGCAGGAGGTCCTGGAGCTTTGCAATTATTGCTTTTCCCGGCTGATTACCCGGGAGTTCGGCGGCGTGGATTACGATGAAGAGCAGCGGCTCCGCTGCACGGATCAGCCGGGCTGCCAGCCTTCGGAGGTCCTGCTGCTGGACTGCGGCGAAAAATCCGGCGAGGAGGAGGAGCGGCGCGGCGTTCTGGAAGCCCGCCTGACGGCAAAGCGGGTGAAGCGGCTGCTGGCAGAGGAGACCGTGACGGAAAAGGACGGGACCGTCCGGGCGGCCAGACCGGAGGATGTGGCCATCCTGCTCAGCTCTTTTTCCAATAAGGCGCCGATCTTTCAAAAGGCGCTGCTGCAGGAAAAGCTCCCCTGCGGCGGCAGCGGCGGCGCGTTTTTCGGGACGGTGGAGGTCTCGGTGATGCTTTCGCTGCTGCGGCTGATCTGGAACCGGCGGCAGGATATCCCGCTGGTCTCCGTGCTGCGCTCGCCGCTGTATCTGGCTTCGCCGGATCTGCTGGCAAAGCTGCGGCTGGCGGCGGGCGAGGGCGACCTGATCGACGGCCTGAACGCGCTGGCGGCGTCGGAGCTGCTGTGCGCCCGGCTGCTGCTGGATCTGGAGCGCTATTCGGAAAGCGCCAGAGAGCGGCCCCTTTCTGCGCTGATCCGGCAGATCTACAGCCTGACCGGGGCGGAAAGCGTGTTTGGCGCGCTGGATCAGGGCCCGGCCCGGGTGCGCAACCTGAGCCGGCTTTTGGAGCTGGCCCGGCCCTTTGACGGCGCTTCCGGCGGGCTGGGGGCCTTTTTGCAGTGGATGGATCAAAAGCTGGCGGAGGACAAGGATCTGGATCCTCCGGAGGGAGAGCGCACCGGCGTTCAGCTCATGAGCATCCACCGGTCCAAGGGGCTGGAATATCCCTTTGTTATCGTTCCGGATCTTTCCAAGCAGTTCAATCAGGAGGACCTGAGAAAGCCGGTGATGTTCCATCCGAATCTGGGCCTGGGCTTCCGGCTCCGCCGCCCGGCGGAGCACGCCGAATACCGGACGCAGCTGCGGCAGGCTATTGTGATCTATACCCGGGGAGAGCTGCGGAGCGAGGAGCTGCGCAAGCTTTATGTGGCAATGACCAGGGCCCGGCAGAAGCTGATCCTGGTGATGTCCGGCGGCAAGCTTGCGGAGCAGGTGCAGAGGATCGCCCGGGAGAGCGGCGGCGCACCGGCCCCGGCCTGGCTGGCGGCGCAGGATAATGCCATGAACTGGCTGCTGGCAGCGCTTTTGACGCATCCTGCCGGCGGCGCGCTGCGGGCGCTTTGCCCGGAAAGCTTCCCTCTGGGAAAGGACGCCGCGGCAGAGCGGCTGGTCTGCCGGGTCTACCGGCCGGATCAGTTGGAGGAGATCTGCCCGGAGGGCGGCGCAGCGCCGCTCCGCAGCCCGGAAAACGAAGCGGCGCAGGGGCCGGAGCCGGAAGCGCTGGATGCGCTGGCGGCCAAAAGCAGGGTGCATTATGCCCATCTGGCCGCGGCGGCGCTGCCCTCCAAGCTGACGCCCACCGGCCTGAAAAAGCTCATCCCGGAGACCGGCGAGATCTTCGGCGCGCCGGAACGGCCCATGGCGCGGGATCATCACCCTTCGCCGCTGCGCCGGCCGGATCTCAAAGCCGCGGCCCGGGGAACGGCCATGCACAGGCTCCTGTGCCGGGCGGAGCTGCGGGAATGTCAGACAGTGGAAGGCGTGCTGCGGCAGGCGGCGCTGCTGCGGCAGAAGGGCTTTTTGACGGAGGAGCAGGAGGGCCTGCTTCTGCCGGAGCCTGTGGCTGCCTTTGCCCGGTCCCAGCTGGCAAAGAGAATGGAACAGGCCGGGCGCGTCCTGCGGGAATATGAGTTCAGCGTCCTGCTGGATGCAGACACGCTGCTGGAAAACGGCCCCGCCGGGGAGCAGATCCTGTTGAACGGCGCCATGGATCTGGTGCTCTTTGAGGAGCAGGGCCTGACCATCGTGGACTTCAAAACAGACCGGATGACGCCCGGCCAGGAGGAGGCCCGGGCCGGGGAGCACGCGCTGCAGCTCTCCCTTTATCAAAAAGCGGCGGAAGCGGTCTTTGGCCGGCCCGTGGCGGAAAAATGGGTCTGGTTTTTGCGGACGGGCAAGGGCGTCCTTCTGTAATACCGCAGCTTCATAAAAACAGAAAAGGACAGCGTCTGCAGAGCTTCCTGCGGACGCTGTCCTTTTCCTTTTCTTTCAATTCAAAGCCTTTTCGCCACCCATTCCTCGCCGTCGGGAATGGGCCGGAGCCTGCCGGCGGTGAGCTCGGAAAGCTGCGCGGAAAGGGCGGGCAGCCGCTCGGCCGGCAGCGCCGCCGTCAGCTCCACAGAGGCGCCGAACACAGCGCCGGTCTCCTCCGCCTCAAACAGCGGAAGCTGCCGCCGGACCTGCTCCAGCAGGGGATAGGGGCAGTCCAGCCGGATGCGGGCAAAGGGCTGCATCATGGCCTGTCCCGCGGCGTCCAGCGCCAGCTTGCAGGTGTGGCTGTAGGCCCGGACGAGACCGCCCGCCCCCAGCAGCGTCCCGCCGAAATACCGGGTGGTGACGCACATCACATCGAACACCGCTTCCTTCTTGAGCACATCCAGCGTGGGCATGCCGGAGGTCCCCTGCGGCTCGCCGTCGTCGGAAAATCGCATGACCCCGTTCTGCAGCACATAGGCATAGACATTGTGGCTGGCGTCCCAATAGGTCTTGCGCACGGCGGCCAGGATGTCCTGTGCCTGCTCCGGCGTCTGAATTTTATAGATATGGCCGATGAAGCGGGATTTTTTCTCGACGAATTCCACCTCCGCCTCCTGCCAGGGGACCTTAAAATTCTTCATGCTTTCTCCTTTGCTCCGGCGGGAGCACCTCCTGCAGCCGGCCGAAGACCTTTTCGTCCACGACGGCCTCCACATGGATGCCCGTCTCCACATAATCCGCCCGGCGCACATTGGCCGCCCGGTAAAGATAATCCAGCAGCTGCGCCTGGGCATAGGGAAGGACAAAGTCCACCGTGTGCAGGTTTTCGCCCAGCACCTGACAGATCCGGTCCACCAGCTGCTCCAGCCCCAGCCCCTTCAGGGCAGAGCAGAAGAGCGCGCCGGATTCCCGAGGCAGCTGATCCTCCCGCAGCCGGTCGGCCTTGTTGAAGATCAGGATGCGGGGCGTTTTTTCCGCGCCCAGCTGGGAGATCAGCTCCTCCACCACATGGCTCTGCAGCCGCCACTGCTCGTCGCTGGCGTCTACCACATGGAGCAGCACATCCGCATAGGTCAGCTCCTCCAGCGTGGAGCGGAAGGCGTCGATCAGATGATGCGGCAGCTTGCGGATAAAGCCCACCGTGTCGGAAAACAGAAGGTCGCCCATCTGCTGGGTGTGCAGCAGGCGGGTGGTGGGGTCCAGCGTGTCAAACAGCCGGTCTGCCGCATGGACCTCCGCGCCGGTGAGGGCGTTGAGCAGGGTGGATTTGCCCGCATTGGTGTAGCCCACGATGCAGATCAGCGGGATCTCGTTCTTTTCCCGCTTGCTGCGCTGGGTGGCCCGGACCCGCTGCAGGTCGCGGATGTCCTCCTGCAGACGCTGGATCTTGCGGCGGATGTGCCGCCGGTCGGTCTCCAGCTGGGTCTCGCCGGGGCCGCGGGTGCCGATGGGGGAGGAGCCGCCGGAGGCCGTCTGCCGGACCAGATGGGTCCACATACCCGTGAGCCGGGGCAGCAGGTATTGATACTGGGCGAGCTCCACCTGCAGCTTGCCCTCCGCCGTCCGGGCCCGGTCGGCAAAAATATCCAGGATCAGACCGCTGCGGTCGATGACCCGGCAGGAAAGCGCCTCCTCCAGCGCCCGGCTCTGGGAGGGAGAAAGCTCGTTGTCAACGATGGTCAGGTCGATCTCGTTTGCGGCGATGAGCTCCTTCAGCTCCGCCGCCTTGCCTTCGCCGATGAAGGTGTGGGGATCGGGGGTGTGCTTGTTCTGCATGGCGGTCATGACGGTCTCGCCGCCGGCGGTCTTTACCAGCTCGGCCAGCTCCGCCATGGTGATCTCGTCGGAGTTTTCAAAATCCGCAGTGCTGTTGCAGGCCAGGCCCACCAAAAGGCACCGGCCGCGTACATTTTCCCGCTTATCCAGCATACTCATGGGAAACGCCTCCTGTCGTGGGTGATAAGCTGAAAAAAGCGGCGCCCGGAGATCAGGCGCCGCTCTATCATCTGGCAGTGATTACTTGTTTTCCAGGTTGAAACGCTTCTTGAAGCGGTCAACGCGTCCGCCGGTATCGACCAGCTTCTGCTTGCCGGTATAGAAGGGATGGCACTGATTGCAAATTTCAACACGGATGTTCTCCTTCGTAGAGCCGACCTGGAACTCGTTGCCGCAGGCGCACTTCACGGTGGTGACACGGTAGTTGGGATGGATACCCTCTTTCATTTCTTCTCACCTCGCTGCTGATAACTTTTCGCAACAGCAATCATAACACAAGAAAAGTTAGATTGCAAGCCCTTTTTTGAAAATCTCCGTCAAAAAACGGGGACTTTTGAAATAAAATTTATGTTTCAATTGCAAAAAAGGGGTTGACTTTTGCTTTCGGGGGTGTTATTATAACTAAGCTGTCAGCGAGAGCT
>USML01000038.1 GCA_900555855.1 uncultured Eubacteriales bacterium
AATACGGCTGGAGGTTCAATATGCTGCTCTGCTGGTGCATCGGCAGGGCGGCCAGCGGGATCCGGGAGTTTTACACGCTGCCCGTGGGGCGCGCCCTTTGGCAGTACGACAGCCTTGCGGTAAATACCATCGTGAAAAACAGGACCGGGCAGGTCAGCTCCTGTGATGTGCCCTTTTCCGAAAGCCTTGCGCAATTCAGCGACGATTATTTGCGTCTGACGCGGCAGACGGCGGAGTGCTGTGAAAACCACGACCTGCCGGACTGCATGGTCATCGGCACCTCCGCCATCGTCGATACGGAGCTGGACGGCGCCGTTGGCATGAACAGCGGCATATTCAACAATCCGTTTCTGATCTGGGGCAGGTATCACCGGGGCCTTTTCCGGACGACGCTCAGGCTGTCCTTTCAGTTCCACCATACCCAGATGGACGGCGCCCACGCCGGGCAGTTTCTGCAGCGCGTGCAGGAAACGATTTTTGCAGTGGGAAAATAAAAAATCAGACGACGGAGCTGAAGAGAAAGATGATGCAGAAAATTTTGATCATTGACGACGATGCCGCCATCGGCGATCTGGAGCAGGAGGTTTTGGAGCGGGCGGGCTACGGCGTGCTGCGGGCCTATTCCGGGACGGAGGCGCTGCTGCTTCTGAAGACGGGCCGGCCGGACCTGATTCTGCTGGACCTGATGCTGCCGGGGCTTTCCGGCGAGGCGCTCCTGCCGCAGCTCAGAGGGATCCCGGTGATCGTGGTCAGCGCAAAGACCGCCGTGCAGGACAAGGTGGGGCTGCTGTTGGGCGGCGCGGCAGATTATCTCACCAAGCCGTTTGACACAAAGGAGCTGCTGGCCCGGGTGGCCGTGCGTCTGCGGGAGGCAGCCCGCTCGCCGCTGGCGGAGATCTATACCTGCGGCGGCCTGACGCTGGATACGGTCTCCCATCAGGTGCGCGCCGAGGGCGTCCCCGTCCAGCTGACCCGGACGGAATATGCCATCCTGAAGCTGCTGATGCAGAACCCCGGGCAGGTGCTGGCAAGATCTGTCCTGCTGGACCGCATCAGCGCCGATACGCCGGACTGCACGGAAAGCTCCCTGAAGACCCATGTGAGCAACCTGCGGGGCAAGCTGCGCAGCGCCGCCGGCCGGGACTATGTGGAGGCGGTCTGGGGCATCGGCTTCCGGCTGGAGACGGGATCTTGACGATTTCTGGAGGAGTTTCTTGACCGCTTTCTTGACCTTTGCCTGATAAGATACGGGCGATCAAGCAAAGGAGGTATATCACATGGAATATGTGCTTGAGACCAATGGGCTCTGCAAGCGCTACCGCGGCTTCACGGCGCTGAACGGCCTGAATATGCATATCCCCAAGGGCGCGATCTATGGCTTTGTGGGGAGAAACGGCGCGGGCAAGACCACCCTCATCCGTCTGATCTGCGGCCTGCAGGCGCCTACCGACGGCAGCTTCAGCCTTTACGGCGTGAAGCATACCGACGCCGGGATCCAGCGCTGCCGCCGCAGAATGGGTGCCGTGGTGGAGACGCCCTCCACCTATCTGGACATGACGGCGGAGGAGAATATCCGCCAGCAGTATCGACGGCGGGCGGATGGTAAAGGAGATGAGCGCGGAGGAGCTGGAGATGCGCTGCCGCAAATGCACCCGGGTGGAAGCCGCCAGCAGCAGGGCGCTTGCCCGCGTGCTGGACCGTCTCGGCGCGGAATACCGCATCGTGGACGACGCCCGGACGGATGTTTTTGCGGAGCTTCAGGTCACAAAGCTGGTGCTGGAAGCGCAGAAAGAAAACTGCGTGATCTACAGCATGCGGGAGCGGGACGAAAGTCTGGAGAGCTTTTACATGAACCTGATCGGAGGTGCGCGCCATGCTTAAGCTGCTGCGGGCGAATTTCTACCGGCTCTGGCGGAGCCAGGCCCTGTGGCTGTGCGCCGCAGGCGCGTTTGTTCTTTCTGCCGCGTTCCTGCTGGGCGTCCATGCGGGCGAGGATGGCTCCGCCACGCTGGACAATATGTTCCTGCAGGTGTTTCCCTTCCTTGCCATCCTCCATGCCGCCTTTACCAGCCTGTTTCTGGGCGCGGAATATCAGGACGGCACCCTGCGCAACAAGCTCATCGCAGGCCATCCCCGCTGGAAGGTCTACGGAGCATATCTGATCACTGCCGCTGCGGGCTGCTTTGTGATCGTGGCCGGATGGCTGGCGGGCTGCGCGGTGGGGGCGATGCGCTTCGGCTGGTTCATCATGCCGGCGCAGACCATGCTGCTGGTGCTGGCGGTGGCCCTGCGGCTGACGGCGGCGCTGACGGCCATCTTCACGCTGGTGGGGCTGCTCCTGCCAAACCGGGCTGCCGCCGCGGTGGTATCTATCGTGCTGGCATTTCTGCTGATCCTCGCCGGAAGCTCCTTCTACAATGCGCTGAATGAGCCGGAGCTGACGCAGTCTGCCGTAATGACGGTAAACGGCTTTGAATACGGCGACCTGATCCCAAACCCCTATTATATCTCCGGCATCCGGCGGGCGGCCTATCGGTTTGCCGTGGATGCGCTGCCCACAGGGCAGGCCATTCAGCTGGCCAACCGGGAGCTGACGCGCCCGGCGCTGTCCATGGCGGCCTCTGCGGGGCTGGTGCTGCTGTGCGCCGCGGCAGGCATGGCGGCCTTCCGGCGCAAGGACTTGAAGTAAGGAGCTTTTTATGGAATTTCAGTGGATCGTTCTGATCTGTGCGCTGGCGCTCTGCAGCCTTCTGCTGCTGGCATATCTGCTTTTGCTGCGCCGCTCCATCCGGGAGGTGGCGGAGGAGCTGGAGGAAAAGCTGCGGACAGATACGAACACCCTGATCTCCATTTCCACCGGCGACAAGGCCGTCCGGGCGCTGGCCGCCCAGATCAACCGGCAGCTTCGGGCGCTCCGCAGGGAGCGTCTGCGGCTGCAGGCGGGGAACGATGCCCTCGCGGACGCCGTCACAGACATCTCCCACGACCTGCGCACACCGCTGACGGCGGTCTGCGGCTATCTGGACCTGCTGGAGCAGGAGCCCCAGTCGGAGCGGGCCAGGCGCTATCTGGCCATCCTGCGGGAGCGGACGGACGCCATGTGCGGCCTGACGGAGGAGCTGTTTCGCTATTCGGTGATCACCGCCACGGCAGACGCGCTGAAGCAGGAGCCGGTCTGCCTGAATCATGTGCTGGAGCAGAGCCTTGCGGGCTTTTACGGTGCGCTGTCGGCCCGGGGCATCACGCCGGACATCCAGATGCCGGAGCAGGCAGTGATGCGGCAGCTGGACGCCGCGGCCCTGCGGCGCGTTTTTGACAATATCCTGAGCAACGCCGCCAAATATTCTGCGGGCGACCTGACCGTCCGTCTGCAGCCGGAGGGCGTGGTGCTGTTTTCCAACCGTGCGCCGGCGCTCAGCCGCGTGCAGGCGGAACGGCTGTTTGACCGGTTTTTCACCGTGGAGACCGCCCAAAGCTCCACCGGACTGGGGCTTTCCATCGCAAAGCTGCTGACGGAAAAGATGGGCGGCGCCATCGGGGCGGAATATAAGAACGGAACGCTGCAGCTCCGCGTGGCCTTTTCCAAGCCCAAAGCCGCAGACCGGTAAATGAAAAACAGAAAACGGAAAAACGCTTCCCGGGAGGGAAGCGTTTTTTTATCTGCCGGAAGCTGCGCCGGGACAGGGCTATCGGGCGCGGTCAGAAGAGCGTCTCCTCGTCTGAGGAGAAGAGACTGTCGTTGATGGAAAACAGCGAGAGCCGGTGGGTGAGGCCGTAAATGATGATGGCGTCCCGCCGGAGCTTGGGATAAAGCTGCGCCAGCCCGCAGAGCTTCAAAAGCTCCTGGGTTTCCTCCAGCGAAGCGCCCAGACCGATGCAAAGACAGAGCAGCCGGCTGCGGGAGGGGTTGCGCCGGCCGGAAAAGATCTGGTGCAGATAGATGTCGCTCATGCCGGAGCGCTTGGCCAGCGCAGCCTTGGAAAGGCCGCATTTTTTGAACAGCTGGTTGAGCATGGCGGCGGCGTCCTTGCTGCTGAAGAAGGCGTCGTTTTCTGCCAGATACTGCTCCAGATCCGGCGATTCCATCAGCTCCTGCCGCAGATCGTCTGTGCTTTTGTCCTGCATGAGTTATTCCCACCTTTACAAATGAAAGATTTTCTGGTATGATCAATAAAAATGTGGTCGAAGCAGAGGTTACTTATTTATTTTACAGGATGTGAAAACGAAAAACAATATGCTGGCTGCATAGGGTCGGAGAAAAATTATGGATGTCTATGATGCGCTTCTTGGCGCGATCGAAACAGATTATGATATTACGGAGCAGCTGAAGGAAACCGCCCGGAGCAGCGCCGCCGTGGTGCGCCACAGGAAAAGCGGCACGCGCTATGTGCTCCACCGATATTTGGGCAGCGGGACGGTCTACCGCAAGCTGCTGCCCATCCGCTGCGCCAACCTGCCGCAGATCTTTGAGGTGGGGGAGAAGGACGGACATACCGTGGTGCTGGAGGAATATATCCAGGGCGACACGCTGTCCTATCTGCTGTCGGGCGGCCTGCCGACGGAGGCGGAGACGCTCTCCATCCTGCGGCAGCTCTGCTCCGCCCTTTGGGTGATCCATTCCCTGGGGGCGGTCCATCGGGATGTGAAGCCGGAAAACATCATCCTGCGGGGGTCGGAGGTGGTGCTCATTGATTTTGATGCATCCCGGGTCTTTCAGCAGGAGCTGGAAAGCGACACGCAGATCCTGGGCACCACGGGCTATGCCGCGCCGGAGCAGTATGGCCTTTCCCAGTCCGACCGCCGGGCAGACATCTATTCCCTTGGCATTCTGCTGAATATCCTGTGTACCGGGCAGCACCCTGTCAGGACTCTTGCGCCGGGCCGGCTGGGCCGGGTGGTGCAGAAATGCACCATGACCAATCCGGAGCAGCGGTATCAGACGGTGGGGCAGCTGCTGGAGGCGCTGGAATAAAGGAAAAGAGGAAAAAGCATGAGCAAGAAATGTATCAGCTGCGGCGCGGAGCTGGCGGAGGACGCGGCTTTCTGCCCCTACTGCGAGACTGCGCAGGAGGAAAAAAGACCGGCAGGCATGCCGCGGGTCCGGCGGAAAAAGGGCCTGCGCTGGGCGGCGGCCATTCTGGCGGCGGCGGCCGTCGTTACCGGCGGGATCCTTTGGCGCAGCGCCGGTCGAACGGCGCAGACAGAGCCCGATCCGGAGACGAAGCAGCCCGGCGCGGATACCGAGGCGAATGCCGTTTCCGTCGGACAGACCACGCCCTGGGAGGGCGGCGCAGAGGTCGTTTATACCGATGAAGCCGGGCAAAGCTACGATCTGTTTTTGTGCTTTGATACGCCCCGCATCGCAGAGCGCCTGCCCCAGGAGGAAACCACGATTGTATACGACGAGGGCGAACCGGTCAATAAGCCCTCGCAGCTGACGGTCTACGATCCGGAAACGGACGAGGATCTTTCCGAGCGCTTCTTTGCCCTGGTGGAAAGCTGCTCCGTGGAGACCGCCGCTGCCGAGGGCAGCCGAAAAATGGAGCCTACAGAGCCGGAGAAGAATCCGAATTTTCAGCTGGCGGCACGGATGAGCTTCATTCAGGCGAAGGGCGGCGACGGCACCAACGAGATCTGCTGGACGATCCGCATGAAAAACGGCGATGTGATCACCCTTCGGCAAAACTTCACCTGCAAAGCGCTGCAGCATGTGAGCCTTTTCTGGTACGATGCGCCCATGCGGACGCTGGAGGAGCTGCAGACCTATCTGGACCAGCTGAAAACGGAATATGGCGAGGATGCCGTCATCGACCTGTATCTTCCAGCCAGCGTCTATGAGGGCGGCGTGACCATTGAGGGTATGCGGATCAATCTCCATGGCCGGCAGGAGGAGAACATTCAGACCACCTTTACCGATACCGTCACCATCGATAATTTCTATCATTTTACCACGGTAGAGAATATCTGCTTTGAGGGGCAGGGCGGCATTGGGCTGCGGGCCGTTACCTATGTCGAGGCCAAAAGCTGCGCATTTCGCGGCTGGGATGTGGGTATGCTGGCAGACGAGGGCGGCTGGGCCGCGCCGCTGAACTGCAGCTTTTCCGAAAACGGCGTGGGTCTGCGCTTTGATTCCAAGCACACCCGCGGCGACGAGGGAAACCTCTGGAACAACGAGTTTGCAGACAATGAGACGGCGGCGGAGTTTATCCATATCCCCGGCGATTTTGGCATCAGCATGAAGGGCTGCCGCTTCCGGAACAACGGGGCGGATGTCAACAACCAGACGGCGGCCGTCATCGACACCAGCGAAGCCATCTTTGAATAAAAAGAAAGCGGAAAAACAAAACGGAGCGGGACGAAGGTCCCGCTCCTGCTTTTTTCAAAGGCTCAGTCCTGCTGCTCCTCCGGATCGCCGGCCGGCTCCATGACGATCTGGATGCCGTTGATCTGAACGCCGCCGGAGGCGGGGATCAGCAGATATTTCCGGCCCTGCAGCACCCGGGTCTCGATGAGATAGCTGTTTTCCGGCGCGACGGAGATCTTAACCTCCGGCGTACACACCTCAAATCTCCTGCTCTCTACGATGTTGCCCGGGTTCAGGCTGGCATCCTGTCCGTATTCCGTTTCGCATTGCTTCTGAAAAGCCTGCGCCTGCTCCTGAGAGACGCCGCTGCTGCGAAGAATATCGGCGGCCTCCTCCACGGAAATGGCCGGCGGCTCCGGGTCGCGGCTCTCCTTATGGTCGTGGAGCAGGGTGAAGATCTGCTCATGCACCGCCTGCACCACCGCAAAGCTGCAGTCCTGCCGGAGGGTATCCTGCAGCGCCGTGTCAAAGATGCCCTTCTGCTCCGGGGCCGGCAGGGGCGGCTCCACATGGAACACCGCATCCACCACCTCCGGATGGATCTCCGCGGCGCTTTTGCTGTAATACAGCGCGCCGTAAATGTTGGCGCAGCGGCCGTCGAAGGCGGGAAAGAGAAAGCCCAGCTCCGGCGGCGATGCGATATGGCCGGTGGAGCAGCTGCGGAAGGCCTTTTCCTCGGTGCTGTAGCGCAGCTCCAGCTCCGGCGCCTTTACCGGGCAGATGGCGCAGACGATATAGCGGAAGACCTGTTCAGAGCCGTCGGCCAGCTCCTCGCCGTCGCTGCCCCGACCGGGAACATCATAGGCGTCGGCGGCCAGCAGGATGAGATAATTGCGCTCGCCCATGTCCATGGTCTCGACGATCTTCCGGCAGAGAGCCTCCCGGGCCTCCTGATCCTTCAGCGCCGTCTGCCGCAGGGTCTGCAGGAGCCGGTGCTCCGGGCTGTCCATGACCTGCTGGGTGGAGAAGGTGATGGGGAGGAGATTTTTGTCCAGCGCGCCCGTAAGGGCCTTTTTCAGCAGCGAAAGATAGATCTCCTGCTCGTCCTGCTGCATCCGGCCCAGCGACGCGTCCACCCAGGAGATGATCTCCCGGCTGCTGTTGACATAACAGCCGTAAATATGACTGATGCCGCTCTTTTCCTGCCGGAAGCGGCGGCGAAGCTCCATGAGTTCCTTTTGATTCATAGCAAAAACGGTCCTTTCTGTTTCGCTCAGACCTCAAGTTTACCACGGTTTTTGCCTGCTGGCAAGCAAAAACGGCGGCACAAAGCGTCCCGCCGCGAGGAAAAGCAAGGTTTATTCAGTCCGGCCGCGCGCCGCTGACCAGCTTATAATAGGCATTGGAGGTGATCCGGTAGACCAGCACATAGAACAGCGCGAAGACCGCAAAGCTGATGCAGGAGGTGGCGGCAAACAGCGGCGCATTGTTCAGGCCAAACAGCAGCAGGAGCTTGCGCACGATGGGGAAGGCGAAGGCCAGATGCATCCCCGCCCCCAGCAGCGGCAGGAAAAACACCGTCAGCAGCTGGGAATTAACGCTTTTGCGGATCTCTGCCCGGGTCATGCCCACCTTCTGCATGATATCAAAGCGGACATGATCTTCATAGCCCTCGGAGATCTGCTTGTAATAGATAATAAGCACGGCGGCCAGCAGGAACACGGCGCTGAGCAGGATACCCAGGAAGAGCAGCGAGCCATAGCTGCTGTAAAAATCGCTTCGGTTGATGGCGCGGCATTCCACGCCAAAGGAAACCCCCGTGTCGCACATCAGATCGGAGACCCGATCGTAGAGGGTCGCGTGAAGCGCCTCCTGTCCCGTGCTGTCCAGCCCGGTGTCAAAGCCAAAATCCCAGTGCAGGGAAAAGGCGCCGCATTTCATGGAATTCTGCAGGGCCGTGCGCAGCGGCTCCAGCTCCGGCACGATCAGGATGATGGAGGGAATGATGCTGGAGGCGGCGCTGCCGGGGACGGGAAAGTCAGAGAGGATCTCCTTCACCCGCAGCTGACCAAGCACCTCCACTGAGATCGTCCTGCCGGAATAGCCGGTGTGGAAGGGATAGAGCAGGAGCTCATCCTCGTCCAGCGTCTGGCGGCTGCCGGTGGCGGCGTTGTAATCGTGCAGCGGTATAAAATACAGGCAGCACTCCTGGCCGGAGGAGCTGCTGAAGGACAGCGCATCCCCCTCCAGCCTGGCTTCGGTATAGAGATAGCGGTAGGTCAACACATTCTGCGGGATCACGCCGTATTGCCCGGCGGCAGCCCAGACGGTCTCATGCACCTGGCTCAGAAGCGCTTCGTCCAGCGGCTGGAGCTCTGCCGGGTAAGGATCGCCCTCATAGGCGTGCCGGTAAGAATCCACGGAGGTCAGCAGCTCCCGGGGGTAGCGGCCCTGGATGGAAGCCTCCGCACCGGAATACAGGCAGGTGGTGGTGGAAATGGTCACCAGCGCCATGGTGCAGAGAATGCAGATGGAGGCCAGCCCCGCGCCGTTGCGCTTCATCCGGTAGGCCATGGAGGAAACAGAGACAAAATGCTCCGGCCGGTAATAGTAGCGCTTGGCTTTCTGCAAAACGCGGCACAGCAGAACGGAGCCTGCCACCATCAGCAGATAAGTGGCAAGGATCACCAGAATGACGGCCACGAAGAACCAGCCCAGCGCGGCCACGGGATCCTGAATGGTCAGGGAGATATAATAAGCAAAGCCCAGCAGGACGACGCCCAGCAGGCCCAGTACCCAGTTGGCCCGGGGCGGCTTTTCTCCCTGATGCTCGCTGCGCATCAGCGCCACAGCACTGGACAGCCGCACCTGCGTCAGGCTGTTGATCAGCAGTAGAATGCTGATGACGCCGAAGGCCAGCGCCGTCATGACAACGGCCTCACCGGAGACAGACAGATTGAAATCCGTCTTGCCGCCCATCAGTCGTATCAGGCCCAGCTCCGCCAGCTTGGAAAAGGCAAAGCCCAGCACAAGACCTCCCGCCAGCGACAGCGCATAGTTGAGCAGCGTTTCCCAAAAGAGGATCACACCGATATTGCGCTTTCCCATGCCCAGCATATTGTAAAGGCCAAACTCCTTTTTCCGCCGGCGGATCAGGAAGGAATTGGTGTAAAACAGAAAGATGCAGGCAAACAGCGCCATGACCCAGCTGCCGAAATACAGCATGGAGGAGATGGTGCGGGAGCCGTTCATGGCCTGCACCGCCGGGCTTTTGGGCAAAAACAGGATGATATAGAGCATCATCACCATGCCCGCCTGGGTGAACAGATAGGGAAGATAGAGCTGCCGGTTTTTCCGGATGCCGTCGGCAGCAAGATGGGGATAAAAGCCGTGTTTCATTTCTGCTCACCGCCTGTGGCCAGCAGCGTCAGCGTGCTGGAGATCTTGGAATAGAGCTGCTCGTCGGTGTCCTCGCCCCGGTAGAGCTGGTGGAACACCTCGCCGTCCCGGATGAAAAGCACCCGGTTGGCATGGCTGGCGGCCTTGACGGAATGGGTCACCATCAAAATGGTCTGGCCCTGGCGGTTGATCTCGCCGAACAGCCGCAGCAGCTCGTCGGTGGAACGGGAATCCAGCGCGCCGGTAGGCTCGTCGGCCAGCAGCAGCTCCGGCTGGGTGATGATGGCCCGGGCCACGGCGGCCCGCTGCTTCTGTCCGCCGGAGACCTCATAAGGATATTTCTTCAGCAGCGGCCGCAGGCCCAGCTGATCGGCCACGGGAAGGATGCGCTGCCGCATCTCCGTATAGGGCCGCCCCGCCAGCACCAGCGGCAGGTAGATATTGTCCTCGATGGAGAAGGTGTCCAGCAGGTTGAACTCCTGGAACACAAAGCCCAGGTGGTCCCGCCGAAAGGCGGCAAGCTCCGCCTCCTTGATGTGGGCAAGCTCCCGGCCGTTGAGCAGGACGGCGCCGCCGGTGGGCTTGTCCAGCGCCGCCAGAATGTTCAGAAGCGTGGTCTTGCCGGAGCCGGATTCGCCCATGATGGCCACATATTCGCCCTGCTCCACAGTAAAGCTGACATTTTTCAGCGCTTCCACGGAATTGCCGCCGAAGCGGGTGGAATAGACCTTCCGCAGGCCCTTGACTTCCAGAATACTCATATCGGGATAGATCCTCCGTTTCATGTTTCTGCCCATAGAATAGCAGACCCGGGAGATGCTTCGCCATCGAATCGGCTTACATTTCCCGGGAAAAGCTTACAGTTTTGTAAGACGGATCATTCCGGCCGGCCGGAATACTGAGTCAGATCCAGATAGATCGCCGTGCCCTCGCCGGGGCGGGAGGCGGCGGAGATGCCGATCCCAAGCCGGGTGCAGATCTTTTTGCAGAGGTAGAGCCCCAGTCCGCTGGCCTTTTTGTCGCTGCGGCCGTGGCCGCCGGTATAGCCCTTTTCAAAGATCCGGGGCAGATCCTCCGGCGCAACGCCCATGCCGGTATCCTGAATGCAAAGCACCGCCGGCCCGGAGAGCCAGATGCGGACGCCGCCCTCCCGGGTGTATTTCAGGGCGTTGGAAAGCACCTGCTCCAAAACGAAGGCCAGCCATTTTTCGTCGGTGGTCAGTTGAAAATGCGTGGGCTGATAATCCAGCCGCAGCTTCCGCCCGATGAACTCCGGCGCATATTTCCGAACGGCGCCCCGGAGGATCTGGTCCAGATCGCAGGGACGGAACACATAATCGGTGGAGACGGCGTCCAGCCGCAGATAGACCATGGCCATCTCCACATACTGCTCGATGGAAAACAGCTGGGAGGACAGCCGGCGGGACAGCGGGGAATCCTCATTTTCCAGCGTCAGGCGCATGGAGGCGATGGGCGTTTTGATCTGGTGGGTCCAGAGGGTAAAATAATCCAGCGCGTCCTGAAGATGCTCCTCCGCTGCGTTTTCCGCCTGCAGCAGGGCCTGCTGCAGGGCCTCGATCACCGCCAGCAGATCCTGCTCCGTCAGCCCGGCGGCGTCCGGCAGGGGCGGAAGCGTTTTTGGGAACCTTGCCGCCCGCTCCAGCAGCCGGTGGGTCTCCGCCGTCCGGGAATAATCCAGCCCCAGATACAGCGCCAGCAGCAGCAGGCAAAGCCCCGCCGGATAGAGCACGGCCTGGACGGGCAGCTGATAAAGCAGGAGCGACCCGGTGAACAGCGCGCACAGCGTCAAAAACAGCCCGATCAGCGGCAGCCGGCCCCGCAGATAGCGCAAAAACAGCTCCATAAGCGCTCACTCCACCTGATAGCCCACGCCCACCCGGGTGGTGATAAACCCGGTGAGCCCGGCGGCGTCCAGCTTTTTCCGCAGACGGTTCACATTCACCGTCAGGGTGTTTTCGTCCACGAAGCTGTCCGTCTCCCAGAGCCGCTGCATGAGCCTTTCCCGGCTCACCACCTTGCCCCGGCTTTCCATCAGGCAGAGCAGGATCCGGTATTCGTTGCGGGTGAGGGCGATCCGTTCCCCCTGAAAGGTCAGGGTCTGGTCGCCGGTGTTCAAAAGCGCGCCCCGATGCTCCAGCACCGGCGCCGCAGCAGAAAAATCATAGGTGCGCCGCAGAAGTGCCTGAAGCTTTGCCATCAGGACCCGCTGGTCAAAGGGCTTCGCGATAAAATCATCCGCCCCCAGATTCACCGCCATGACGATGCTCATATTATCCCCGGAGGAGGAGAGGAAAAGGATGGGCACCCGGGAAAGCTTCCGGAGCTCGCCGCACCAGTAATAGCCGTTGAAAAAGGGCAGAGAGATATCCAGCAGCACCAGATGGGGCTGACACGCCCGAAACTCCCCCAGGATATCCTGAAAATTCCGGGCCACAAAGGCTTCCAGCCCCCAGTTTTCCATCAGCTGCCGCAGCCCTTCGGCAATACCGGGGTCGTCCTCCACGATAAGGATCCGGTACATAACATCCCTCCGTAAACAGTATGGCCTGATTATATCACGGCCTGCCCGCAAAAAGCAATGAAGCGCGCTTTAAGATGTCCTTCAGAGCGCCTTAAAACCCGCCGGATCCGCAAAAAATCTCCGCCCGCAGGGGGCGGAGAAAAGCGCAGAAGCCAAAGCTCACTCAATAACGATCTCCCCGGTTTTGGGGATGACGGAGAGGAAGCTCTGCCCGCGGGCGACGATGAGCTCCTCGCCGTTCTGGTCATAATATTTGATCTCGCTGTTGTATGCTTCCTTGCTCCAGGTGATGGGGACATAGGTCCCGCCGTGGAAATAATAGCCCTCGCCGGTGCCGGTGGTCTGGATCTCGATCAGATGCAGGGCGTTGTTGGGCACATCGGCGGTCTCCATCCGCAGGACGAAGACATTTTCCGTGGCGATCTGGGTGTCCTGCTTGCCGTCCATCTGGGGCTCGCCATATTCAAAGCGCAGATATTTGCCGCTTTCGGGGTCATATTCGAACCAGGGCTTGTGGCGGGAGCTGTAGGTGATGGTGATCTTGCTGGCCGGCTCGCCGTTCACGGCGCTGTTTTCCGAAAGGCGGTCGCTGTAGCGGAAGGCGGAGGGATGCGCCGTCTGGTTCAGATCATAGCCCTTTTTCTCCAGAATTTTCATGGCGTCTGCCAGCCGGTCGCCGGTGGTGACCACGGAATGCTCCAGACCCATGGTGGCCTTCCGGTCCGGATCCCGGTAGAAGGTATCGTTCCAGGTGCCCTTGATGCCGTCGATATGCACCAGATCCGTGCGGGTCTTGATGGCGTCGTAGGCGGGGACGCTGCCGCCGAAGTGGATATATACCGCGCCGTAGCTCTGGGCGATGTCCATGTAATAGGGCCGGGCGGAGCGGACGCTGGCCAGATATTCGATCTTGGAATAATCCTGGAAGATCGCCAGCAGGCGGGTGATGCGGCCCTCCGCCAGCATTTCATAGATGATATCGGCCTGAGAGATGCCCCACTGGGGCAGGGCCTTGATCATATTGTTGATCATGACGGCGATGGGCCGCCGCTCCAGCGCCTCGTCAGAGATGCCGTCGCAAAGGCCGGTCAGGGGATTCACATTGCCCTCCGGAACGAAAAGATCCGGGTCTGCGATGGGCTCCTCCGGGGTCTCCGGGGCTTCCGGCGTCTCCGGCGCAGGATCCGGCTCCGCAGGCTCTGCGGGAGCGTTGGGATCGTCGGTGATGATGGGGTCGGAAGGCTCGTCCTGCGTGCCGCAGGAAGCCAGCAGGGTCAGGGCGGTGCAAAGCGCCAGCATCAGACAGATCAGCCGGAGCAGCTTGGAATCATGCATGGTCGGTTTCCTCCTGTTGTTTCTTGATCATTCCACCTGGGGGGCCGCGCCGGAGAGCAGCAGCAACAGGTCCTGATAGATGGGCTCCGCCCGGCGGCGGAACTGATCCTCCAGCACCCGGCACTGACGGAGCGTCATCACCAGCAGCTGGATCGCCATCTGTTCGCCGGAATCGTCCCGGATGCACAGGCGGACGGTATAGGTGCCGTCGGGGTTCTGCGTATGAGAGGTCTGGATGGAGGAATCCCGCCGGACCTTGGCGATGACCCGCAGGGCCGCGGCCTCCGCCCGGTCGCGGATGCTTCGGGGAAGCTCCCGCGCCAGAATGTCGATGATCTTCCCGCCCTCCGGCGTGATGAAATAGCGCGGCTCGCCGCTTTCCTCGGTGCAGGCCACCTGCCGCCCGCCCTGAAGGCGCAGAAGGGCGGAGCGGAATTCAAAATAGCTGAAGCCGTCGTCGATCATCACCACATCCATCAGGTCGCTTTCGGAGATGGCCATTGGGAAGTGGTTCAGGGCGAACAGGATCAGATACATCACATCTTTTTCCTCCCGGATATAGCCGGGGCCGGGATAGCTCATAGGGAAATCCTCCTGTCAGAATAAAACCATTTTATCACAGCTTTTCCAAAAAAACAATAAAGTTTGGAAAACAGGCAAGCATCTCCCTGCCGCCGCATAAAAATTCTGCAGGGAGGTGGACCGGATGGATCGGGAATGGAAGCCGATGGAGATCACCACCGGCGTTTTGTCCGGCCGGGCCGGAATGACGGAATATGCGCTGCGCTACCCTGTGGCGCAGGAGGGCGCGGCCGCCTTTGACCGGTGGTGGCTGAAGCGGGCGGAAGCGCTGCGGCGGCGCTGTATCCGGGAGGGCGGACAGCTTCCCACGCACTGGGCCGCGGAATGGCAGGAGACGCTGCAGAGCCCCCGGGCGGTCTCCGGCTTTTTGGATGTGAGCCGAAGGACCGGCTTCGCCGACTGGCGTCTGCTGCGCATCTCCGCCACCTTTCTGGCGGGAGAGCCGCGCCCGGCGCCACTTTCCGCTCTGTTTCTGCCGGGAAGGCAGCAGCAGCTCCGGCCGCTGCTGGAGCAGAAGCTGGCCGACCTTGCCCGGCAGACGGAGACGCCCTTTTACCGCTGCCCGGCGCAGGGGCTTCCGGCGGCGCTGCGCTCCGGCGGCTATTATCTGACGGAGGAGGGGCTGGCGCTGTGGTTTCCACAGGAGAGCCTGGCGCCCCGCAATGCCGGCCTGCCGACGGTGCTTTTGCCCTATGCGGCGCTGGAGGGCCTGCTGCGTTTTTCATTTTGAGCATTGAAAAAAGCCGGGAGCTGTGGTAAGATGAAAGAAAATGCTCCTGGGGGGATCGGGATGGAAGAAAAGAAAAAGCGCCGGCCGCTGGCCGTGATCGCCTGGGTGCTGCTGGGGCTGATCCTGGCGCTGGCCTGCGCCGCGGCCGCCGGCTGGCAGGATCTGAGCTTCGGCCTGGGCCCCTGGGGCGCTTATACCACCGACGCCGATTCGCTGTATCTGGCGGAGGCCTATCAGCAGGTCACTACCCGGGATCTGCTCATCACCGACCGGCGCAGCCCGCTGCAGGACGGCGGTCTGGTGGTCTATCAGCTGGACGGCCAGCGCACCGTGGACCTTTACGACGACCTGCTGCAGGCGCCGCGGCTCTATGCGCAGGCGAAGGTCAGGGCCACCGTGCCGGAGCGGGTGATCCTTGTGCTGCGCGGCTGGGGGACGGCCGTGCGTCTGCTGCACGACTACCGCTATGCCATCTGGGGCGTTTCCGCCGCGCTGGCGCTGTTTGGCGCGGTCATGGGGCTGACGGCCCGGACCCGCTGGAAAAAGCGGCAGCAGAAGCTCATGCGCAGGAATTTTGCCGCCTTCGGCGAAAAATACCGTCAGGAGGACGAGGAGATCCGCTATTGAAGACAGTCCGCCGCAGACCGCCGGTCTGCGGCGCTTTTCGCGCTTTTTAAGATGGAAAGAGCCACTTGTCTTGTCCGAAAGAATCTGCTACAATAAACAGATACGAAACCGGTTCGCCGGAATGCCGTCAGAAGGGAAGTGTCCGCTATTCGGAAACAGATCATGACCATCGCCTTTGACGATGTAACGCTGCAGGAGGCCGTGGCCTTCGCCATGGACCATGTCCGGACCAGGC
>USML01000039.1 GCA_900555855.1 uncultured Eubacteriales bacterium
GGTCCGCTCCGGCGCCATTGACGTGGTGGTGGTGGACTCCGTGGCGGCCCTGGTGCCCCGGGCGGAGATCGAGGGCGAAATGGGCGACAGTTATGTGGGCCTGCAGGCCCGGCTGATGAGCCAGGCCCTGCGGAAGCTGGCCGGCTCCGGTATCGTCTGCGCCCAGAAGGGCGCCAGCGGCGGCTATTCCCTGGCCATGGATCCCCGGGATATTTCTCTCGGCCTTATCATCGAGAGCATCGACGGGCCCTTTGAGCTGAACCACTGTCTCAACGAGGAATACGACTGCACCCGGGTGAAGGACAAGCGCGTCTGTCAGTTCCATCATATTTTCGACGAGTTGAACGCAAAGCTCAAAAAGGAGCTTTACGATATCAAAATGGATTCTTTCAAAAAATAACATTGGAGGTAACAACGATGAAAAAATGGGTATGTCCTGTGTGCGGTTATGTTCATGAAGGCGAGCAGCCCCCGGAGAAGTGTCCCCAGTGCGGCGTCCCCGGCTCCAAGTTTGTAGAGCAGAAGGCCGATATGGCCTGGGCCTCCGAGCATGTGGTGGGCGTCGGCCATCAGTTTGGCGCAGATGTCCCCGCTGAGGTCCAGCAGGAGATCATCGACGGTCTGCGCGCCAACTTCACCGGCGAATGCACCGAGGTTGGCATGTATCTGGCCATGGCCCGCGTGGCCCATCGGGAGGGCTATCCCGAGATCGGCCTGTATTGGGAAAAGGCCGCCCATGAGGAAGCGGAGCACGCCGCGAAGTTTGCCGAGCTTCTGGGCGAGGTGATCACCGATTCCACCAAGAAGAATCTGGAGCTTCGCGTGGAAGCCGAAAACGGCGCCACCGCCGGTAAGACCGATCTGGCCAAGCTCTGCAAGAAGTATAATCTGGACGCCCTGCACGATACCATCCATGAGATGGCCCGCGACGAGGCGAGACACGGCAAGGCCTTCGCCGGCCTGCTGAAGCGGTATTTCGGTTAAGCGAAATTATCTTATAGCATCAAGGGAAGCGGCTTTTGCCGCTTCCCTTTTCTTTTGCTTTCTTTTGCTGTATCTGCGCGTTATTTCAGATTTCTGCCGGCGGTTTCTGCCGCTGCCATTTCAGGAGAAGCAGCAGCAGGGCCCAGAGCGCCATGGCCGTCAGGGCGATCATGGAAAGATCCCGCGGCAGCGCATAGCTAGCCCAGCTTTTTCCCTTTACCAGCAGCGTGGCCAGAAGCCAGCCCGCCGGCAGGGTCAGCCCCTGCAAAAAGCGGTATCGCAGCGGCTTTACCGCCAGCGCCGCCAACGCCAGCACCGCCGCCAACACCGCCGCGGCAGCGCCGTAATAATTCAGCGCCAGCCGGGGCAGCGCCCAGCCGCCCGCATCCGCCGCTGTGCCGTAAAGCAGCGCGTCGTCCTGCCCGTTGTTCTGGGCATAAAAAACGATCATGCCCTTCTGCCGGGGCAGCGTGACGCTCTGCCGCCCGGCCTGCGGCTCCCCGCCGTCCAGCAGAGTGGTCCATGCCTCCAGCTGATAGACCGGCGCGCCGGTCTCATCTGTCCAGCTGACGCAGGAAACATGGCGCACTGCCGGAGAAAAGACGATGCACAGCGCATCCCCCACCGCCGCCGTCTCCGGCGCAGCCTGCCCGGCCGAAAGATATTCCGGCGCAGACAGCCGGGAAAACACCGCCGCGGCCACGGCCAGCGCCGCCAGCACCGCCGCCAGCAGGCGGACATATTTTTCCCGCAGCAGCAGCTTCCGCAGACGCTTCACCGGCAGCTCCGGCTCCCTTGGCGTCTCCCGGAAAAGGCGTTCCTGCTCCGCCCGGCAGTCCGGACATTGCTCCAGATGCCGCCGGACAAAGGCCGCGCTCTCCGGCCCGGCCAGCCCTTCCAGATAAAGCGGCAGCAGATCCCGCGTGATGGCGCATTCCTGTTTCATGATGGTTCCAGCTCCTTCCGCAATTTTTCACGGGCACGATAGAATGTGACGCAGGCCCAGTTTTCCGTCCGGCCAAAGAGCCGGCCGATCTCCCGGAAGCTCAGCTCGCCGTAGACCCGCCAGAGAAACACCTCCCGGTAAGGCTCCGGCAGGGTGTGCAGCGCCTGCCGGGCCCGGTCGGCCTCGCTGCGCTCGATCAGCTGCTCCTCCGGGCCCTTTTCCCGGGCGGGCAGCGCCAGCTCCTCCACCGGCGTGCTGCGGTCCAGACGCTTTTCCCGCCGTTTCTGCGAAAGCCAGCGATTTTTTGCGATGCGCAGCAGCCAGGTCTCCAGCGCACATTCGCCGCGAAAGCCCGGGAGACGCTCCATGGCCTGCACAAAGGTCTCCGCCGCCAGCTCCTCCGCCTGCGCCGGGTCGCCGCAGAGCTTCACCAGCGAAGCATAGACCTGCCGGAAGCAGGCCTGATACAGCTGCTCCATGGTGATCACATTCTCACCCCCTCGCCTGTTAGACGCTTTCGCGCCGGAAATCTTACAAAAAATCGCAGAAAAAAGCGCGGAAGCTCCGCGCTTTTATTATTTTTCCGCTTCTTCGCCCCAGAGCCGCCGGGCCAGCGTCTGCAGCGCTTCCAGATCGGTAACGCAGTTCAGCACCTGCAGCAGGGCCTTTCCACTCAGCCGCTGGGGCAGCTCCAGCGCCTGCAGCAGGCGCGTCCGACGGGCGGCGCTGTCCTTCCCGCCGGAAAGGCCCAGGGCATAAAGCTCCGCCCGGGTGATCCCGCCGTGGGGGCGGGGCGTTTTGTCCAGCGCGCCGCTTCTGCGGACGGCCTCCAGAATGACCTCCTCCGGAACGCCCTCCACCCCCAGCTTGCCCTCCTTGGAAGCATGGGCCTTGCGCTTTTCCTTGCCGTAAAGATCGGGCAGATATGCGTGGTAGACCGTTCCCTCGGAAAGGATCCCCCGCAGGTAATTGCGGATGACAAAGCCCGCGCCGTCCGGATCGGTAAAAATCAGCAGGCCCCGCTCCCGGGCCAGCCGCCGCAGCAGCGCCCGCTTTTCCGGCTGCTTGAAGATGCCAAAGCCCTCCGTGGTGAGGATCAGTCCGTCAAAGATGCCGGAAAGCTTGATCTGATCATACTTCCCCTCCACCAGGATCACAGGCTCCAGCGGGATCATTGCGCGCCCTCCGCAAGCTGCAGAAGCAGCAGCTCCAGCGTGCGCTGCCCATCGGGCAGGCTGCTCTTCAGGGCCAAATCCGTCTCCAGACAGGCCAGCTGCGCCTGCCGCAGCTCTGCCAGGCCGCACCGCCGGGCGCTCTGGATCAGGCGGCGGGCGGGGTAGCTGGAAGCGTAGCCCAAAAGCTTCGCCACCTCCGTCTCGCTTTTGCCGGCGCTGATGGCCAGCTTCGCCCCATAGAGCCGCTGCATCTGCTTCGTAAGCACCGCGAGGATCATCACCGGTTCCTGCTTCAGGTCAAACAGATCCCGCAGGATCATCAGCGCCTTGCTGTGCTGCCGAGCCACAACGCTGTCCACCAGCTCGAAGACGGTGGCCTCCAGCACGCGGGAGCCCAGCGCGTCGATATCCGACCGGCGGATGTCCTCCTCCCGGGTGCCGGCGGCGATCTTCTGGATCTCCGTCAGCAGATTTTCCATGGAAGTGCCGCAGAGGAACATCAGATATTCGCATTCCGCCGGAGCGATGCGCTTGCCCAGCTGCTGAAAATGCCGCTGGATCCAGAGGATCAGGCTGGCGGCGGAGGACTGCTGAAACTCCACCGGACAGCCCTCCTGCTGCAGAAGCTTCCAGAGGTTCAGCCGCTTGTCCGGCTTGAACTCCTGCGCGTCGTAATAAAACACCAGGCAGAGATATTCCGGCAGATTTGCGATCAGCTGGGGCAGATATTCCTTCATCGGCCCCGCCGGCTGCATCAGGTTATAATCCCGGACGATCACCAGCTTACGCTCCGACCCCATGGGGACGCTATCCACCGCGTCGGACAAGCTCTGAACGGAGACCTGCTCCCCATCCAGCAGGATCACATTGAACTCCGGAAAGGCGCCCTGACAGAGCTGCCGCAGCTCCCGGAGATAATGCCGCTTCAGATAGCCCTCTTCCCCATAAAAAAGATAGAGCCGTCCCGGTGCGCCGGCCGCAAGCTCGCTTTTCAGCCGCTTCAGCCCCTCTGCGCCGTCGGAAGTTTTTTTCGTCGCCATGGAATCACCTCATGTAAGAAATGGCCGCGCCCTCGCTGCCCACCCTCCGGATGGGAACGCCGCAGCATCGCTCCGGCAGGTCGCTGTCGTAGCTGCCGGAGATGCAGTAGATCTGCCTTGGCTGCGCCGCGGCAAACAGACGGTAAAGCACCCGGAAGTCCTGGGCCTGCCCGCCGTCCAGGATCAGGACATCCGCCCGGCAGTCCTGCTGCTGCAGAGCTTCCAGCAGCGGCTTTTTCTTCAGCCCGGCGGCCAGAAGCACAGAGCTTCGCTGCCCCAGCAGGCGGCAGAGATAGCTTTTGTCGGAAAGCTGCACAAGCTCCGCCGTAAAGTCTCCGCACTTGACAGCGCCTGTCTTTTTATAGTATCTTGCGCCATAGACCTCATATTCCCCGGGAAGGGCTCCGCTTGCGGAGGGCAGAAGGAGCGTCTGCGGGCGGGCCTCCTCCAGCAGCGGCAAAAGGCCGCCCTGACTTTTATAGCCCTCCCCGGTACACAGCACAAGGCCCGTCTCGGCCGCGTTCCAGCGGGTCATGGCCTCCGCCAGGGCCTCTCCGGCGGTCTCTCGCCGGGCGCCGGCGTTGATCACGCAGACCTCCTCTCCCCGCAGCAGCAGGACGGCCTGTCCGCCGGAATTGACGATCTGCAGCGTTCCAAAGACGGCGCGCTCCGCCGCCGTGAGCATGACCGCCGCCGAAAGCAAAGCGCCCGCCGCCAGGAGCGTTTTCCGGCTGGAAAGCCGTTCGCCTTTCCAGAGCAGCAATACCAACAGGATCAGGCCGCTGAAGACCGCCAAAAACAGATTTGCGCTGTCCGTCGCGGCAAAGCGCAGGCCGAGCGCGCTCTTTACCGCCGTCACGACCCACCAGAGGGGCCAGCGGGCGACCCAGCGGGCAAACAGAGCCGCCGCCGGCATGGACGCCAGAGAGATCACCAGCGTCAGGATCCCCAGCTCCATGCTCAGCGCCACCGCCCACAGGATCAGAATATTATACAGCAGGCTCAGCAGGGGCACCGTCTCAAAAAACAGCAGATTCAGCGGCAGGGTGAACAGCGTGGCCGCCAGCGAGGAAGCCGCCGTGGACGCGATATAAAACAGCAGCTTGCGCAGCCAGGGCCGGGAGAGCTTGTTCAGCGGCGCGGTAAAGGCCCGCTGCAGCGGACCGGCCAGCAGGATCAGACCCAGCGTCGCCCCGAAGGACAGCAGCAGCCCGGGGCTGAGACAGCTGAAGGGATCCTGCGCCGTCAGCAGCAAAAGCGCAGCCGCCAGCGCGGTCAAGGGGTCTTTTTCCTCCTTCAGCCAGAAGGAGCCTGCCCAGAACAGCAGCATCACGCCCGCCCGCACCACCGATGCGGGAAATCCTACGATGGCCCCGTAGCAAAACACCACCGGGATCGCCAGCAGCAGGCCCCTCTTTTTGCCCAGCAGCCAGATCATGGCCCCGGCCAGAATGGAAACATGCAGGCCGGAGACGGCGGTAATGTGGCGGGTTCCGCTGAGGGTCAGCGCCCGCTCCAGCTCGCTGCCGGAAGGGGCCTTTTGCCCGCAGAGCAGGGCGGAAAGCAGCGTTCCCTCGTCGCCGGGGAGCAGCGTGCCGATGCGCTGGGCCATCCTTCGGGAAAAGACCCGCATCCGCCGCAGCGCAGTCATGGCCGCGCCCGGTTCCAGGGTTTCCGGGCCTTCCTGGGAGACGGTCAGCAGCAATCCCCGGGGCAAAAGCCCAGTCCGCCAGTCCCGGCTGGCGGCGTGCAGCGTCCCCTGAAAGGTCAGAACATCCCCCGGTGCGCCCTCCGGCGTGCCATCCAGCAGATAGAGCTTCACCCGGCGGCGGCAGGCCACGCCGTCCGCCTGCGTCAGGATCCCCTCCGCCGTGCCGTAGGAGATATGGCTCTCGGCATAATCCGTCAGCTCCACCCGCAGCGTTCCGGCATAGCCGTCCAGCTTCTGCGCAGGCAGCAGCGCGGCGCAGCCATAGACGCAGCACCAGAGCCAGCCCGCTGTCAGGCCCAGCAGCAGCGCCCGGAAGCGGGGCGTTTCCTCCCGCAGCAGCAGCGTCAGCCCGGCGCACAGCAGCATGGCGATGGCGCCTGTCAGCAGCATGGCTGCCGGGATATGCGCTGCCCTCGCCAGAAGCAGGGTGAAGGTCAGCGCCATCAGGAAAAAAGCGGCAGAAAAGCACAGCAGCCTTCTGGGCTGCCGGCCCTTCTGCCACTTGATCCGCAGCATTTTATGTTATGCCATGGGCCCCAGCAGCTTGCCGCCCAGCAGATGGAAATGCAGATGCATCACCGTCTGTCCGGCGTCTGCGCCCACATTGGTCACCACGCGCCAGCCGCCCGTCAGGCCCTCCTGCTCCGCCAGCTTGGCGGCCACCTCATAAATATGGGCCACCAGCGCGGAGTTTTGCCTGCCGATCTCCGCAGCCGAAGCGATATGCGCCTTGGGGACGATGAGGATATGGGTGGGCGCAGCGGGCTCGATGTCCCGGAAGGCATAGCACAGCGTATCCTCATAGACCTTGGTGGAAGGGATCTCGCCTCGGATGATCCTGCAGAAAATGCAGTCGGACTGGTAATTCAAAACATCAGACATGGCTTTTCTCCCTCCGTTTTTTCAAAGGCCCAGCTTGGAGGCCACAAAATTGTCCACAGCAGCCATGGCGTCGTCCAGCTTCAGCAGGTCGCTGCCGCCGCCCATGGCGGAATCCGGCTTGCCGCCGCCCTTGCCGCCGCAGATGGGGGCGATGGTCTTGATGATATCGCCGGCCTTGACGCCCTTTTCCACGGCGTTTTTGCTGCAGCAGGCCAGGAAGGTGATCTTGCCGTCGTTGACCGTGGCCAGCACCGCCGCCACATTGGGCGCCTTCTCCCGGACGATATCGCCCATCTGGCGCAGCTTGCCCGCGTCGGCCTCGGGGATGGTGGCGGTGATGACCTTCACGCCGCCCACCTCTCTCGCGCCGAAGAGGAAGCGCTCCGCCTCGCTGGCGGCTTCCCGGCTCTTATATTTTTCAATAAGCTGCTGCAGCTGCCGCTGCTCGCTCATCACGGCAAGCGCGCGTTCCCGCAGCTCCGCGGGCTTTGCCTTCAGGATGGAAGCCGCCTCGTAGAGCATGGCCTGATTCCGGTTCATATAGTCCAGCGACGCCTGCCCGGTGATGGCCTCGATGCGGCGCACGCCGGAAGCCACGGAAAACTCCGATTCGATATGGAACACGCCCACCTTGGCGGTGTTGTCCAGATGGGTCCCGCCGCAGAACTCCACGGAGAAGCCCTGGCCCATGTCCACGACCCGAACCCGCTCGCCATATTTCTCGCCGAACAGGGCGATGGCGCCCCGTTTTCTGGCTTCGTCGATGGGCATCTCCTCGGTAACGATGGGATAGCCCTCCAAAACCGCCTGATTGACCCGGGCGCTGACCTGCGCCAGCTCCTCCGGCGTCAGCGCGGAGAAATGGGTAAAGTCAAAGCGCAGCTTGTCTGGCTCTACCAGAGAGCCCGCCTGATGCACATGCTCTCCCAGCACATCCCGCAGCACCCGGTCCAGCAGATGGGTGGCAGAATGCGCCCGGCGGATGGCTGTACGGCGCTGAATGTCGATGGACGCTGTCACAGCATCGCCCACCTTCAAAACGCCGGAGCGCACCACGCCGGAATGCATATACTTGCCGCCCTTGTTCTTCTGAACATCGGTGACCTCAAAGACGCCCTCCGGGCCGCAGATCCGGCCATGATCGGCCACCTGACCGCCCATTTCGGCATACATGGGCGTCTGATCCAGCACCAGGATCGCTTCCGTCCCGGCGGCGACCTCCTCCCGCAGCTCGCCCTCGGCAGCGATGGCCAGCAGCTTTCCCGGGGCCTCATCATGCTCATAGCCCACAAAGACGGTATCCGGGATCTCCTTGCCGAACTCCACGCCGGCCCAGCCCAGATCGCCCAGCGCCTTGCGGGCCTCTCGGGCGCGGACCTTCTGCTCCTGCATCAGCGCATCAAAGGCCGCCTGCTCCAGCTGCAGGCCTTCCTCCTCCGCCATTTCCCGGGTCAGATCCACGGGGAAGCCATAGGTATCATAGAGCTTGAAGGCGTCGGCGCCGGAAAAGACCGTCTCGCCCCGGTCCCGATGGCCGGAAAGCATCTCCTGATAGATCTTCATGCCGCCGTCGATGGTCTTGGCGAAGTTTTCCTCCTCCACCTTGATGACCCGGGTGATATAGCTCTGCCGCTCCCGCAGTTCGGGATAATGGCACTCGTTTTCATGGATGACGGTGTCTACCACATCGTAGAGGAAGGGATGGGACACGCCCAGCAGCTTGCCGTGGCGGGCGGCCCGGCGCAGCAGACGGCGCAGCACATAGCCCCGGCCCTCGTTGGAGGGGAGGATGCCGTCGCAGATCATAAAGACGGAGGAACGGATATGGTCGGTGATGACCCGGAGGGAAACATCCTTCTGATGGCTCTCTCCGTAGTGGGCGCCGGTGATCTCCGAGACCTTATGGGTGATGTTCATGACGGTGTCCACCTCAAACAGGCTGTCCACCCCCTGGATCACGCAGGCCAGACGCTCCAGGCCCATGCCGGTATCAATATTCTTCTGCTTCAGCTCGGTATAATGGTTCTGGCCGTCGTTGTCAAACTGGGTGAAAACATTGTTCCAGATCTCCATGTACCGGTCGCAGTCGCAGCCTACGGTGCAGTCCGGCTTGCCGCAGCCGTATTCCGGGCCGCGGTCGTAATAGATCTCGGAGCAGGGGCCGCAGGGGCCGGCGCCGTGCTCCCAGAAGTTATCCTCCTTGCCGAAGCGGAAGATCCGGTCCTCCGGGATGCCGATGTCCTCATGCCAGATCTTCCAGGCCTCATCGTCGTCCAGATAGACGGAGGGATAAAGCCGCTGGGGATCCAGCCCCATCCACTTGGGATCGGTGAGGAATTCCCAGCTCCAGGCGATGGCGTCCTTCTTGAAATAATCGCCGAAGGAGAAGTTGCCCAGCATCTCGAAATAGGTGCCGTGGCGGGCGGTCTTGCCCACATTGTCGATGTCGCCGGTGCGGATGCACTTCTGGCAGGTGCAGACCCGCTTGCAGGGCGGCGTCTGCTCGCCCTTGAACCAGGGCTTCATGGGCGTCATACCGGCGTTGATCAGCAGGATCGACGCATCGTTCTGGGGCACCAGCGAAAAGCTGGGCAGCCGCAGATGTCCTTTGCTCTCAAAAAACTGCAGAAACATCTCCCGCAGCTCGTTCAGTCCTCTCTTTTCCATCCTCATGACCTCTTTTTAATAAAAAATACAAGATGATAGTATATCTTAGCACAAAGCCGCGCTTTTGCCAATACTTTATTCTTTTTTTCGCCGCAGGATCGATCGGGGCGGCGCATAGCAGGGCAGTCTGGCATAAACGGTCATGTGGGGCACATTGGCCAGGGCCAGCGGCTCCCCCTCTCCGTTTTTCATCTCCTCCAGCACCACCGGCAGCGCATCCCTGCCGGGAATCAGCAGCTCCAGCCGGTCTCCCGCCGCAAAGCGGTTTTTGTGCTTCAGCCGGGCGCGGCCCGTTTCGTCGCAGGCCTCCACCACGGCGCACACATCCCATTCCCGGATGTAATTGCTGTCTGTCCTGTGCTGAGAATTGGGATCGCCAAAGTAAAAGCCGGTAAAATATTCCCGGTGGCTCACCTTATGGACCTCCTCCAGCAGGCTCTGCGGCGGGGCATAATGCTCCGGATCCTTTGCATAAAGCTCTGCCGCCCGGCGGTAAGCCCCGGTGACCACGGCGGCATAGTAAGCCGTTTTTACCCGGCCCTCGATCTTAAAGCTTCCAATGCCTGCCTGCGCCAGCCGATCCAAGTAGGGCAGCAGATTCATGTCCTTGGAATTAAAAATGTAGGTCCCGGCGCTGTCCTCCTCCACCGGCATATATTCCCCCGGACGATATTCCTCCACTACCCGGTAGCTCCACCGGCAGGGCTGGGCGCATGCGCCCCGGTTGGCATCTCTGGACGCCAGATAATTGGACAGCATACACCTGCCGGAATAGGCCATGCACATGGATCCGTGGACAAAAGCCTCCAGTTCCAGCTCCGGCGGCGTATGGGCCCGGATATGCCGGATCTCCTCCAGCGTCAGCTCCCGGGCCAGCACGATCCGGCTGGCGCCCAGCTCGTGCCACATACAGGCCGCCTCCGAATTGACGATGCTGGTCTGGGTGGAGATATGGATGCGGCAGCGGGATGCATAGCGCTTCGCCAGACGCAAAACGCCCAGATCCGCCAGGATGATGGCGTCTGCCCCGCAGGCATCCAGAAAGGCCAGATAATCCGGCAGCTGCGCCAGCTCCGGATCCCGGGGCAGGGTGTTCACCGTTACATAGACCCGAACGCCCCGTTCATGGCACCACCGGACGGCCTGGGCCAGCTCCTCCCGGCTGAAATTGCCGGAGGCAGAGCGCATGCCGAAGGCCTTGCCGGCCAGATAGACGGCGTCTGCCCCGTAATCCACGGCGAAGCGGAGCTTTTCCGGGTCGCCGGCCGGGGCCAGGATCTCCGGGCGGATCATTGTCCCGCCGCCACCTTTGCCACGGCCTTGTTGTGCTCTGCCAGCGTGCGGCTGAAGATATGGCTGCCGTCGGCCTTGGCCACATAGTAATAATACTTGGTTTTTTCCGGCTGGATGGCCGCCATCAGGCAGGCCGAGCCGGGATTGCAGATGGCCGTGGGCGGCAGGCCCTGATTGGTATAGGTGTTATAGGGGCTGTCGATCTTCAGATCCTCGGCGGTGAGGGCGTCCTTATGGCCGGTGGCATACATGATGGAAGCGTCGATCTGCAGATAGGGGAAGTTGCCGGGGTCCTTCAGCCGGTTATAAATGACACTGGCGATCACGGTGCGCTCGTCGGCCTTCTGGGCCTCCTTCTCAATCAGCGACGCCACATTTACCACCTGCGCGATGGTCAGGCCGTTGGCCTCCGTCAGGTTGCGCATGGCCTTGGTATATTTCTTGACAAAGTTGTTGAGCATCTTGTTGACCACATCCACCGTGTGGGCCTTGTCCCTGGCGGCGTCTGCCTTTTCGTAGTTGGTATAGAACTCATAGGTATCCGGGAAAAGATAGCCCTCCAGCCGGTTGTCTGTCATGGGGACATCCTGCAGCATGAAATGGGCAAAATCGTAATGGTTCACCACATCCCAGAAGACCGCCTCCCGCACCACATTCTTCTCCACCAGCAGGGCGCAGATCTCCTTCAGGTTATAGCCCTCGGGGATGGTCACCGTCACCACGCCCCGGGTGGTCTGCGCCGTCTGCAGCGCGTCCATCAGCTGGCCGTAGTCCATGCTGCTGTTCAGCTCATAGGTGCCCGCGTCAAACTGATCGATGTGCTTGAAACTGGTCATCAGCTTGAACAGGAAGGGATAGCGGATAACGCCCGCCTCCTTCAGCTGGGAAGCCACCGCTCCGCTGGCAGTATCCTCCGTCAGCTTCAGCGTGGCCGGCTGATCTGCCTTCACCAGCGCCAGCACATCGTTTGCCCAGAGCAGGCCAACGGTGGAGATGATCAGCGAAAGGCCGATGATCAGCAGCACATAGCTCAGCGTATTCATGGCGCCAGCCACGATATGGGCGCCCCTGTTTTTCTTTGTTGCCATAGTGTAAGCTCCTCCTCACTTCAGGACACGGATCAGAAACAAAACCAAAAGAAGCCACATTCCCGGGGCGATCAGAAGGCCCCGCAGCGCCTGTCCCAGCGGCTTATACTGCAGACGGCGGATCCGGTTCTTTTCAATCTGCCGCTCCAGCGAGCGCATGGACAGCGCCAGCGCAGCACAGAAGCAAAACAGGATCGCCAGCATCACATAGGGCCAGAGCCCCAAGGCGGAGCAGATCCGCGCTCCGCCGGAAAGGGCCAGCGAAAGCCCGTTGTTCAGCAGATGGGCAAAGATGGCAGGCCAGACGGAATCCAGCACATAGGTCAGATAACCATAAATCATGCCTGCCGCCAACGGACCCGCAAAATTATAAAGATTTCCGTGGATCAGCGCAAAGGCCAGCGACGAAAGGATCAGGGCGGGCCAGGTGCCGTAAGGCTCCAGCGCGCTCAGCAGAACGCCCCGGAAAAACAGCTCCTCCACCACCGCAGGCAGCACCGCTGCTGTCAGAAGCAGCCCGCCGAAGCCGGTAATGCCGTAATGCTCCAGAGCGATGCCCTGGGTATAGTAATGCCCATCCAGCAGCAGCGCCATTCCGCAGTTCAGCAGGGCCGCCAGCAGCGCCGCCGTCAGCGAAAGCGCCGCCACGCACCAGACCGTCTGCCGCTTATGGGGGCGGAACCGGAACCGGGGCCGCTCCCCCGCTTCGTTTTTCAGCAGCCGGAGCAGCACCGTTAACGGCACAAAGGCCAATAGCTCCGCGCCAGCCACGCCGGCGATGCTTCTGGGCAGTATGCCCCGGGAAAACAACGCCTGACAGAGCAGCAGCAGGCCCATGGCCGCCGCCGGGAAAAAGCCCGCCGCCAGCGGGATCCGTTCCTGTTTCATGGTTCTCCTTCCCGAAGCGACGCTTCAGTTATACATCAGATTCAGATAGACCGGCCGGCTGCCCAGCAGACGCGCGGCCTGCTCCGTCAGGGGCCGGATGCTGCCCGCCGCCCGATCCGCTTCCGGAGAAGGGGCCGGATACTGCGCGCAGCCGGGCGCGATATGCCCCGCCAGACGGCAGGCGCCCTCGCCCACAGCCTCGGCGACGGCGGCGGCTTTATCTGCAAAGCAATAAGCCTTTACAGCATCGTTTTCTTCTAAGATCACAGCGCCATTTGGGTAAAGCTCCAGCTGCGTTTCCCAATGCTCCGGCGGGCGGACGCCGAAAAGCAGCTTCCCCGCCGCGCGTTCATAAAGCCCGTTGACCGCGGGGATATCCTCCGGGCTCATGGGGCGGCAGCGCTCGCCGGGCAGCAGCCCCGCCGGAGACGCCGCCTGCTGCTTCCAGCAGATCTGCGGCAGATAGCCGAAGCGGGCATAATAATCCAGCAGGCCCGGCTCCTCCACGATCAGGACGCTGTACTGCTGGCCCCGCCGCAGGCCCTCTTCCGCCGCACCGGCCAGCAGACGGCCCATCAGCCCCCGGCCCCGATGCTTCGGAAGCGTGGAAGCGGCATAGATATAATGGGCGGCAAACCGGGCCTTCCCCCGCGCCAGCGTCACCGGAAGCATTTGCAGGGAGGAAACGATCTGCTCCCCTTCCCGCCAGACCAGCGTGTCGCCGGGGCGGTAAGGCCCTTTTTCAAAAAACCACTGCCAAAACGCCGGCCCGTCGGGAAAACAGCGGAGATAAAGCGCCAGCAGCTGCGTTTCGTCGCCGGGGCGGGCAAAGCCCAGCGCCCCGGTCATTCCTGCAGCTCCCGGAAGATCACCTCCATGATCTCCTGATGGATGGACTCGATGGAACGGATCTGCGTCCCGTCCCAGCAGGCGATCCTGTGCCAGCCGTAATGGGCGCAGAGCTCCAGCGCCCGCTGGTGGCAGCGGATGAGATAGGCATGATCCAGCTCGTGGATATCGCCCTGGGCTCCCTGCCGCTTCTGCAGCATCCGGAAGGACGCCTCCGGCGGCAGATCCAGAAAGATCACGCAGGTGGGCCGGGGCAGGCCCAGCAGGTCATATTCATAGTGAAACAGCCAATCGGAAAACTGAAACAGCGCCTCCTGCTCCAGCTTGGAGGACTGGTGGACGGCGTTGGAGGTGGTATAGCGGTCGCTGAAGATCACCCGGCCCGCCTGATAATCCGGCTTCCAGTCGGTCTGGTAGGAGGCGTAGCGGTCTACGGCGAAAAAGGTGGACGCGGCATAGGCGTTCACATCGTCGGGATGGCTGCCGAACCGCCCCTCCAGATACATCCGCAGCAGCATGGAGCTGTCGTTGTCATAACGGGGGAAGATCAGCCGTTTATGATCCACGCCCGCCCGGGTCAGCGCCTGACAGGCCAGCTCCGCCTGGGTGGATTTTCCGCAGCCGTCCGTCCCTTCCAAAACGATCAGATGATGGGCCTTCATAGGGTGCGGCTCCGTTCCCGCACCTGCTCTGCCCGGCCGCAGGTCATTTTTCCCTCGGCGCAGGGGCCGCTGACACAGGCCGGCCCCGCATGGGCAAACAGCGTGGGCGAGACCTGACGGCAGAGCTTCAGCATCTGCCAGGCCAGCTCCCGGATCTCCCACTGGGCGCGGCTGCAGCAGCGCAGCCGGAAGAAATTATACAGGCTGCGGGCGTTCATGGTGACCACCAGCTTGGTCTCGCAGGCGTTTGGAAGCACATAGCGGGCATCTTCGATGGCCATTTTCTCCGCCTGACGGAGGGCCGCCTTTTCCGGGACGCCCTGCGCCGTCAGCTCCTGCACATGGCGGGCCTGCAGCCGGTCCGCCAGCGAAAGATAGGTCTCGTAGCACTGCTTCATAAAGGCCTGATACTGCCCGTCCGCTTCCGGATCCCGCGCGATCTCCGGCGGCGTCACAAAGGCAAAGGCGCCCTCTTTGATCTTAACATACCGCTGGGACTGGACGCTGTAGGAGGCGATGCGGTGCCGGGTGATCTGCGCCAGCAGGCTCCGGGAGACGCCCTCCACGGCAAAGGTATAAACGGCGTGCTCCACCGGGCTTTCATGGCCCATCTCCGTGAGCATCGCCAGGAATTTTTCGGTCTTTTCCGGCGTCAGTCCCTCCAGAATGGTGTCCGCATCGGCGGGAGAATAGCACAGCTTGGCGGCGGCGGCGATGAGCCGCTCCGGATCCGGCGTGTGCTCCAGCAGGGTCACATGCAGCATATCATTGCGCTCCTTTCCATTTCCAGACCATCGCGTCCCATAAATACAGCGGCAGCTTTGCCATCCGGCGGATCCGCTTTGGCTCCTTTCCCAACCGGTAGAGCCATTCCAGCCCCGCCTTTTGAAAAAACTCCGGCGCACGGCGCACATTGCCCGCCAGAACATCCATGCTCCCGCCCAGGCCGGCCATGACGGGGACCTCCAGCTGGGCTCCGTGGTCTTCCATAAAATATTCCTGCTTGGGCGCGCCCAGACAGACCAGCATGGCGTCGGGCCGGGCGGCGTTGATGGCCTCCACCACCGGGGCCTCGTCCTTAAAATAACCGTCGTGGGTCCCGGCGATCTTCAGGCCGGGATAGGCCGCCTTCAGCTTGTCCGCCGCCTGCTCCGCCACGCCGGGCTTTGCTCCCAGCAGATACAGGCTTCCGCCCTGCTCTGCCAGCGCCTGACAGAGCGCCTGGGCAAAGCCCACGCCGGTGACCCGGCCCCGCAGCGGCGTTCCCAGTATTTTTGAAGCGTAGATCACGCTGATCCCGTCGGCCAGCACCAGCTGGGGATCGGTGATCAGGGCCCGGGCCACCGCCGAGCGCTGCTTCTGGCCCCCGGAGCCCTCATAGGGGTACTTCGCAAGCAGCTGGTCGATCCCCAGACGCTGCGTCAGCGGCAGAAGGCGCTCCTCCATCTCGCGCCAGCTCTTCCCCGCGAGGACGAGCGGCAGGCAGATGTTGTCTTCGAGCGAGAACGTGTCGAGAAGGCTGAAGT
>USML01000040.1 GCA_900555855.1 uncultured Eubacteriales bacterium
AAGCAGCCCTCCGCCGCCGCCCGAAAAAAGGCCGCGGAGGAGCTTGCTCTGCGCCGCTGCTGGCTGGCGGCAGGGCTCGGGCTGCTGGCCTTTTTGGGCTTTTTGTCCTTCTTTTCCGTGCGCGGCTTTTTGGTGCAGGGCTATCAGACGGTCTTCCGCTGGCTTTTGGGCTATGGGGAAGAGGCGCTGCCCCTGTGTCTTTTGATCTGCGCCGTTTTGCTGGTGGTCAAGCGCAGAAAGCGCGTGCGGGTCCAGGCGCTCTGCTGGGGGCTTTGCCCGCTGCTGTTTGGCGCGGTAAGGCATGTGCTGGCCGTCCCGGAGGGAACGGAGGGGCTAAAGCCGGCGGCGCTGGGCGCTTCCGGCATGGCGCTGACCTCCGGCGGCGTTTTGTCCGGCGGACTGGCAGAGCTTCTCCGGTCGCTGCTCTCCACGGTGGGCGCATCCATCCTGCTGTGTGTGTTGCTGCTGGCGGCGTTTTTGGCGGGCTGCCATCTGACGCCGGAGCGCATGAAATATGCCCTTTTGCGGCTGAAGCCCCTGCCGGAGCCGGAGCGGGAGCCTCCTGCGGAGAGCCCCCGGCCGGCCAACCCCGCCCGGCCCCTGCGGCCGGTAACGCCCTCCGGCATAGATGTGGCGCTGGACGATTCTCCCGTCTCCACCCGCCGGCCCGATCCCAACCGGGAGGGCCCTGTGGCGCCGCCCAATGTGCCAACGCCGGCTGACGCGCTGCGCAGCCTGTTCCATCGGGAAAAGAAGCCGGCCTGCGACCCTGCCGCCCAGGCAGAGGAGCGGAAGGCCGCCGCAGCGGAGGAGATCTTCCGGGCTGTGGAGCAGAATGACGCTCCCGCGGAGCCGCCTTGCCCTGCGGAGCCGGAAGCCCCCCAGCCTGCGCCGGAGACCGCCCCCTGGGAGGAGGCCCCGGCCGAGCCCCAGCCTGCGCCGGAGGACGAGCCCTCCGTGGCAGAGCAGATCCAGCAGGCGCTGGACGGCGGCGCACAGCAGCCCATCTATCTCTATCCTCCCCTGCGGCTGCTGAAGCCCGGCGTGGGCAAGCCCGCCGGCAGTCAGGAGTCCATCCGCCGCTGCGCCGAGCGGCTCACCGACACGCTGGAGAGCTTCGGCGTCTCCGCCACCGTCATCGACACCACCGAGGGCCCTGCCGTCACCCGCTATGAGCTGCTGCTGCAGCGGGGCATCAAGTTCAGCAAGGTGGTCAATCTGGCCGACGATATCGCGCTGGCGCTGGGCGCCTCCGGCATCCGCGTCTCCACCATTCCGGACAAAAACGCCGTGGGCATCGAAGTGCCCAACGAGCAGCAGGAGGTGGTCACCGCTCGGGACATCATCGGCTCTCCCGCCTTTCAAACCAGCAAGAGCAAGCTCTCCTTCGCCGTGGGCAAGGATATTACCGGCCAGCCGGTGGTGGGCAACATTGCCCGGATGCCTCACATGCTCATCGCCGGTACCACCGGCTCCGGCAAATCCGTCTGCATCAACAGCATCCTCATCAGTCTTTTGTATAAATCCACGCCGGAAGAGGTGCGCCTGATCATGGTAGACCCCAAGATGATCGAGCTGGGCGTCTACAACGGCATCCCCCATCTGCTGATCCCCGTGGTCACCGACCCGAAAAAGGCGGCGGGCGCGCTGAACTGGGCCGTCACCGAAATGATGCGCCGCTACAAGCTCTTTTCTCAGGTGGGGACCCGGGATCTGAAGGGCTATAATGAGGAAATGGAGCGGGTGATCTCCGAGGGCGGCGAGGGAGAAAAGCTGCCCCAGGTGGTCATCATCATCGATGAGCTTTCCGACCTGATGGCTGTGGCCCGCAGCGAGGTGGAGGAGGCCATCATTCGTCTGGCCCAGATGGCCCGCGCGGCAGGCATGCATCTGATCATCGCCACCCAGCGGCCCTCCGCCGATGTGATCACCGGCCTGATGAAGACCAATATCCCCTCCCGGATCGCCTTTGCCGTAGCCTCCGGCGTAGATTCCCGGATCATCCTGGACCAGCAGGGCGCGGAAAAGCTTTTGGGCAAGGGCGATATGCTCTATTTCCCGCTGGGTCTGCAGAAGCCCCAGCGCGTCCAGGGCTGCTTCGTCTCCGATGCGGAGGTGGAGGAGGTGGTGGCCTTTGTCAAGCAGTGCGGCACGGTGGAATATGATCAGGAAATTCTGGATCATATCGAAAAGCAGGCTCAGCAGGCGGAGGCCGCGGCAAGCAGCGGCGGCGGTCTGGACGAGGATGGCGAGGACGAAAAGTTCGACGAGGCGGTGGAGATCGTTTTGGAAAGCGGACAGGCCTCCGTCTCCATGCTTCAGCGGCGGCTCAAGCTGGGCTATTCCCGGGCGGCCCGCCTGGTGGACGAGATGGAGGATCGGGGCATCGTCGGCCCCTTCGAGGGCAGCAAGCCCCGCCCGGTGCTCATCACCCGGCAGGAATGGCAGGAGCGCATGATCCGCAAGCGCGAGTGCTGACATTACGAAACAGAACGGAGGCGCTTCATGCGTTCCAGAGAAGAGTTTCTCCCCGTCAGCCGGGAGGATATGCTGGCCCGGGGCTGGTACTATTATGATTTTCTGCTGGTCACCGGCGACGCCTATGTAGACCACCCCTCCTTCGGCACGGCAGTGATCTCCCGGGTGCTGGAAAAGGAGGGCTTCCGTGTGGCGATCCTCTCTCAGCCGGACTGGCACGGCCCGGCGGATTTTCTCGCCATGGGCAAGCCACGCTATGGCGTGCTCATCAATTCCGGCAACATTGATTCCATGGTGGCCCATTATTCCGTGGCCAAGCGGCGGCGCCAGAAGGACGCCTATACCCCCGGCGGCGTGCCGGGCCGGCGGCCCGACCGGGCGGTGATCGTCTATGCCAACCGGGCGCGGGAGGCTTTTCCCCAGACGCCCATCATCATCGGCGGCATCGAGGCCTCTCTGCGGCGCTTTGCCCATTACGATTATTGGGACGACGCCGTCCGCCGCAGCATTCTGGAGGACAGCGGCGCAGATCTTCTCTCCTACGGTATGGGCGAGCGGTCCATGACGGCGCTGGCCCACGGCCTGCGGCAGGGGAAACCGCTCTCCCAGCTGCACGATATCCGCGGCACCTGCTTTCTGGCTGCCGATCCCGGCGAATGCGCCTTTCCGGAGCCTCTGCTCCTGCCCTCCTTCGAGCAGGTGCGGGAGGATAAGCGGGCCTATGCCCGCGCGGCCTTTCTCCAGCAAAACGAAAACGATTTTGTCCGGGGCCATGCGCTGCTCCAGCCCACCGGCAGCCGCTGGCTCATCCAGAATCCTCCTGCCCTGCCGCTGGAGGGACGGGAGCTGGATGCGGTGTTCGCTCTGCCCTACGCCCGATATTACCATCCCGATTATGAAGCCCTGGGCGGCGTTGCCGCCATCGAGGAGGTTCGCTTTTCCATCATCCACAACCGGGGCTGCTTCGGCGCCTGCAATTTTTGCGCGCTTGCCCTGCATCAGGGCCGCTATGTCTCCGCCCGCAGCACCCAATCCGTTTTGGCGGAGGCCCGGCAGATCGTCGCAGACCCGGATTTCAAGGGCTATATCCACGATGTGGGCGGCCCCACAGCCAATTTTGACCATCCGGCCTGCGCAAAGCAGAAGGAGCACGGCGCCTGCCCCCAGCGGCAGTGTCTTTTTCCAACGCCCTGTCCCAATCTCAACGCCGACGAAAGCGGCTATCTGAACCTGCTGCGCCGGCTGCGGGCGCTGCCCGGCGTCAAAAAGGTGTTTATCCGCAGCGGCATCCGCTTTGACTATATGCTGCAGGACAAAACCGGCGATTTCTTTGCAGAGCTGGTGCGCTGGCATGTGAGCGGCCAGCTGAAGGTAGCTCCGGAGCATATCAGCCCTCGGGTGCTCCATTATATGGGCAAGCCCTTTGCCGATGTTTATGACCGGTTTTGCCGGAAATACTATGCCCTTTCGGAAAAATACGGCAAGGAGCAATATCTGGTGCCCTATCTCATGTCGTCCCACCCGGGCTCCGGCCTGAAGGAGGCCATCGACCTGGCCTGTTACCTGCGGGAAAACCGGCTCAAGCCGGAGCAGGTGCAGGATTTTTATCCCACGCCCGGGACGCTTTCCACCGCCATGTACTATACCGGTCTGGATCCGCGGGACATGACGCCGGTCTTCGTGGCCCGCTCGCCGGAGGATAAGGCCATGCAGCGGGCCTTGCTGCAAAGCGCCAATCCGCAGAATTTTCCGTTGGTGCGCAAGGCTCTGCGTCTGGCGGGCCGGGAGGATCTGATCGGCACAGGCAAGCACTGCCTCGTACCGCCGGAGCGCCCCCTCCGGCGCCCGGAAAAGCCGGAGGACCGCCGCCGGAGCGCCGGGCCGGAGCGCCGGACAGAGCGCAAGCCGGAACGCAAGCCGGAGCGCGCCCCTCAGCCGGGGAAGCCAAGCCGGACGAAGCCCCAGCCGCAAAAGAAGAAAAAACGCTGAAAAAAGCTCTCCGCTGCGGCGGAGAGCCAAGGAAGCACCAATTTACACGCTTTTTTCCGGGGGATGTTCCGTTTTTGCCTGTTTTTCCTGCAGGCGGATGGTCAAAATGCTGTGGGTCACGATGGTGGCCACCACCAGCACGGAGCCGATGACCGAAAGCGTCCCCATGGCCTCCCCCAGCAGCAAAAGCGCCAGCAGCGGGTTAAGCACCGGCTCGATCATGGTGATAAAGCTGGCCTGCAGGGCCGGCGTGGTGGCAATGCCCTTGCTGAAGCAGATCCACGAAAGCCCCATCTGGCAGACGCCCATGAAGAGGATGGCCGCCCAGGATTGCCACGCCGGCACGGCATCTGCCGCCGGATGCAGCAGCGCCGGATCAAACAGCAGCGAGGGCAGCAGCAAGACATACAGCGCATTGCCCAAAATGGCAGAATACAGCGGATTGGCCCCGGGCAGCCGGCTGGTGAAGAAGATGCCCGCGTAAAACACACCGGAAAGCAGCGCCAGCAGATTCCCCAGCACAGGGTTTGTGCCGGGCAGCGTGCCGCCCCGGAAGGTGTCGATCATGGACAGAACGATGCCGGAAAAGATCACAGCGCCCACGCAGCAGTCCAGCTTGGAGGGCTTTTGCTTCAGGACGATCAGCGACATCAGGATAATATACAGCGGCGAGGTGTTCTGCAAAACGATGGCAGAGCCCGCAGAGGTCATCTTGTTTGCGATGGTAAAGAGCAGCGTCTCTCCCAGATAGAAGAAGGCCGTCAGCAGCACGGGTCTGGTGAGCCGGATGCGGAAGGTACGGGTACAGAGGATCTGCACCAGCGCGGCGATCACGCCCCGAAGGCTGGCCACCGTCAGGGCGCTCCAGGGGATGAACTTGGTAAGCACGCCGGCCGTGCTCCATAAAACGGCGGCGCACACCAGATAAGCGGGGCCCAGATTGGGCTTTTTGGATTCTGCGGTTTCCATAAACAGATCACCTCACAGAACCGCAGTATAGCACAGGTCCCGGGGAGAAAGCAAGCCCCGCCGGCCATCATTTTCAAAAAAGGAGGGAACGCCATGGCCGAGCCCTTTGCGCCCCTTGGCGCGCTGCTGCGTTCCGCCGGAGCCTGCGCGGCCGGCTGTCTGGCGGCGGAGCCGCTGCTGGCGCAGCTGGAGCCGGCGCGTGCAGCACAGGCCCGGCACGATCTGCCCGGGCTGCAGAGCCTGCTTTGCGCCGCCTTTCCCTATGCCACGGGCCGGGAGCCGGAGGGGCTTTTCTCCCGCTATGCCCGCGGGGAGGATTACCACGCCGTCCTGCGGCGGCGGCTGGCCCCGGTGCAGACGGCGCTGGCGGCAGCCTTTCCCGGAAAGCGCTTTTTCTTCTATACCGATGTCTCTCCCTTTCCGGAGGTCCGGGCGGCGGCGCTGGCCGGGCTGGGAAGGCTGGGGCAAAACGGCCTTTTGATCACGGAGGCGGCGGGCAGCTATGTGTTTTTGGCCTTTTTATCCACTGACCTTGCCGTCTGCCCCACCGGCGGAACCCTTCGCCTTTGCCGGGGCTGCGGCGAATGTCTGCGGCAATGTCCCGCCGGAGCGCTGACCGGCGATGGGACGGTCCTGGCAGACCGCTGTCTTTCCGCCGTTACCCAGCGGCGCGGCCCGCTGACGGAGGAGGAGCAGCATCTGCTGCGGCGATGCCAGACGCTTTGGGGCTGCGACCGGTGCCAGCAGTGCTGCCCGGAAAACGCAGCGGCCGCTGCCGCGCCCCTGCCGGAGCTTTTGCCCCGGGAGCCGGCGCTGGCGCCGGAGGATCTTTCCCTCTCCGACCGGGCCTTCCGGCGGAAATACGCCGGGCGGGCCTTTGTCTGGCGGGGTGCGGCGCCCCTGCGGCGCAACGCAGCTCTGCTGGGCCTTTGGACGCCCCAGGACGAGCAGAAAACAGAAAGGAAGGAACGGTGACCCTACCATGCGGGAAAAGAAGCTTTTAGTTCTGGCCACCGGCGGCACCATCGCCTCTGAGCCGGGGGAAAACGGACTGCAGCCGGAGCTGTCTGCCGCGGAGCTTGTGCGGCAGAGCCTGCACAATGTGACCGGCTGCACCATTCACTGCCGGGATATCCTCTCGCTGGATTCCTCCAACATCCAGCCGGAGGAATGGCAGCTGATCGCCCGGCAAACGGCGGAGGCCTGCCGGGATTACGATGGCATCGTCATCACCCACGGTACAGATACTATGGCCTACACAGCCTCAGCCCTGACCTATATGCTGCGCGGCGTGCCCATCCCCGTGGTGCTGACGGGGAGCCAGCTGCCGCTGGTGCATCCCCTGTCCGATGCCCCGGACAATCTGCGCTGCGCCGCCGCCATGGCCGCCAGCGGCATTCCCGGCGTGTTTCTGGCCTTTGACCGGAAGGTCATGCTGGGCTGCCGGGGTGTGAAGGTGCGGACCTCCGGCTTCGACGCTTTTGAAAGCATCAACTATCCGCCTGTGGCCCGGGTCACGGGCGCGGGACTGGAGCTGCATCGGGAGCTGATCCCGGCGCAGACGGAGGATTTCCGTCTGGAGGACGCCCTCTGCACGCAGGTATTTCTGCTGAAGCTGACCCCCGGGCTGGATCCCGGCATTTTTGACCTGCTGCTGCAGAGCAATTACCGGGGCGTCCTGATCGAGGCCTTCGGCGCCGGCGGGCTGCACTATGTACACCGGGATCTTTACGAAAAGCTGCAGGAGCTGCGGCGGCACGAGATCCCTGTGGTGGTTGCCAGCCAGTGTCTCTATGAACGCTCGGATCTGTCCACCTACGAGGTAGGCAAGCTGGCGCTGGAAAAGGGCGTGATCTCCGCGCAGGATATGACCTCCGAAGCCGCCTTTACCAAGCTGATGTGGACGCTGCCCCGGGCGGAGGGCGTGGAAAGCGTCCGGCGCTGGTTCGAACGGAGTCTGGCGGGGGAGATCGCCGTCAAGCACTGATATGAACTGGGAACGGCTTTATTTTGTCAACGGCACCGCCTACGCAGGCAAATCCACGCTGGTAAAGCGTCTGGCGGAGGCCTTCGGCGGCATCGCCTGCCAGGAGAATTACCACGACGCCCTGCTGCCCGGGCTGGAGCCGGCGGAATACCCCTGTCTGACCTGGAGCCGGGATCTGCAGGACTGGCGGGCGTTTATCCGGCGGACGCCGGAGGAATATGAGCGCTGGATCGACGGGGTAACGCTGGAATGCGCCCGGCTGGAGCTGCAGCTGCTGGAGCCGCTCTCCCGGCAGGGAAGGCCCGTGTTTGTAGACACCAATCTCTCTCCGGCGCAGCTGCGGCAGCAGACGGACAAGGGGCATATGCTCATTCTGCTGGCGGAGCCGGGCGTCTCGGTCACGCGGTTTTTTCAGCGGCCTGACCGGGAAAAGCAGTTTCTCTACCGGCTTTTGCAGACGGAGCCGGATCCGGCTGCCGCCATGGAAAACTTCCGCCAGTGCCTTGCCCGGATCAATTCTCCCGCCCGATACGAGGCCTTTCTCCGCTGCGGCTACCCCGTTTTGCTGCGGGACGACGCCCGCACGCCGGAGCAGACCATGGCGCTGGCGGCGGAGCGCTTCGGCCTGACCCGATAGCCTGTTTTTTTGCATAACAATGCTCCCTCCGGGAAGCCGGCAGTCTGCCGCGCCTTCCGAAGGGAGCTTCTTTTTTCTTTTGCGTTTATCCCAGCAGCAGCGTCTCCAATTCGGCCACCGATGCCGCAATATAGCGGGGCGACGACGCTTCCGCCTCCGCCCGGCTGCCATAGCCATAGAGCACCAGCGCACAGTCGATGCCGCAGGCCGCGGCGCCCTGCGCGTCGTGGGACCGGTCGCCGATCATCAGGCACTGCTCCCGCGGCGGCGACCCCAGCCGGGTCATGGCCGTCTGCAAAACGCCCTGCTTGGTCATGGGCTCGTTGTTCAGGTCAATGCCCGAGACCGTTTCAAAATACTGCCGCAGACCAAAATGCTCCAGAATCCGCTCCGCATAGACCGTGGGCTTGCCGGTGGCCACCGCCATCCTTGCCCCCGCCTGCCGCAGTCTCTGCAGCAGGGCCGGGATGCCGGGATAGACCTGATTCTCCAGCAGTCCCCGGGTGGAAAACCGCTCCCGGTAATATTCCAGCAGCCGCCGGGCCTCCGCCTCGTCCACCTTCAGCTGCTCCCGGAAGGAAAACAGCAGCGGCGGCCCGATCCAGGAGAAATAATCCTCCAGCGGCCCCACCGGATAGCCGCCCCTGCGAAGCGCATACTGCACGCTGCCGCAGATGCCCTGGGCCGGATCCGTGAGCGTTCCGTCCAGATCGAAAAACAGATACGGACAGCGCATGGCGGCCTTACCGCTCCTCCCGGAAGTAGGAAAGGCCCAGTGCCGCCGGCGGCTGGTTTTCCCGCTTATTGCGCATGCTGGTGATGATGAGCACGATCAGCGTCACCAGATACGGCAGCATCTTGTAAAGCTCCTTCACCGCCAGATTGCCGGAGGGCAGGAACAGATAGAGGATATACAGTCCGCCGAACAGGATGGAGGCCGGGACGCTGATATTGGGCCGCCAGATGGTGAAGATCACCAGCGCGATGGCCAGCCAGCCCCGGTCGCCGAAGGCGTCGTTGGACCAGACGCCGCAGGCATAGTCCATCACATAATACAGCCCGCCCAGCCCGGCGATCATGCTGCCGATGCAGGTGGCCTTGTATTTATACCGGGACACATCAATGCCCGCCGCGTCGGCGGTGGCGGGGCTTTCGCCCACGGCCCGGAGATACAGGCCCGTGCGGGTCTTTTTCAAAACATAAGCGGCAAGAAAGGCCAGAATCACCGCCGCATAGGCCAGAAAGCCATAGGAAAGGAAGATCTTTCCGAACCAGCCCAGCTTGTCGGCAAAGGGCAGCGACCGGCTGAAATAGGCGCTGGTGCGGGAAAGGGCGATGGAGGGGACCTCCGCCCCGGTGATCTTGATGAGGGAGCCGCCGAAGAAATTGCCGAAGCCCACGCCGAAGGTGGTCAACGCCAGACCGGTGACATTTTGGTTGGCCCGCAGGGTGACGGTGAGCAGACAGTAGATCAGTCCCATAAGCAGCGAGCCCAGCAGGCTTGCCAGCAGGGGGATGGCCACGGCCAACAGGCCGTTCATGTTCTGTCCCGCCGCCTGCTCGTAGAGAAACGCGCCGATGACGCCGCTGATGCCGCCCACATACATGACGCCGGGAATGCCCAGATTCAGGTTGCCGGCCTTTTCCGTCAGCGTTTCGCCGATGCTGCCGTAAAGCAGCGGGATCCCCTGCACCACGGCCCGGGGGATGAAGGAAACAAAGTCAAACATCCGTCAGTCCTCCTTTTTACCGCTTTTCCGGAAGCTCAGCTGATAGGTGATGAAAAACTCGCTTCCGATGATGAAGAACAGGATGATCCCCGTAAGGATATCCGAAAAGGAATGGTTCAGGCCGAAGGCCGTAGAGATCTCCCCGGCGCCCCGCTCCAGAAAGACCAGCAAAAAGCTGGTGAAGATCATGACCACGGGGTTGAACTTGGCCATCCAGGAGACCATGACCGCCGTAAAGCCCCGGCCGCCGCCGATGGTGGTGGTGATGGTGTGGTCCGTCCCGCCCACCAGCAGCAGCCCGGCGATGCCGCACAGAGCGCCGGAGAGCAGCATGGTCCGGATGATGACCCGACTCACAGGGATGCCCACATAGCGGGCGGTGCGCTCGCTCTCGCCCACCACGGAGATCTCATAGCCGTGCTTGCTGTAGTTCAGATAGATATAGACCAGTCCGGTGAGGATGGCCACCACCAGAATATTCAGCAGATATTTCTGCCCGAAGATCCAGGGCAGCCAGCCGGCCTCGGTGTTCTGATTGATGATGCCGATCTGACCGGCGCCCTTAGGCACCTCCCAAACGATGACGAAAAAGGCCACCAGCTGCGTCGCCACATAATTCATCATCAGGGTAAACAGCGTCTCGTTGGTGTTCCACTTGGTCTTGAAGATGGCGGGGATCACGCCCCAAATGCCGCCGGCCGCCGCCGCGGAAATCACCATCAGCAAAATCAACAGCCCATTGGGCAGCTTGTCGCCCAGACAGATCATGCAGGCCGCCGTGGCCAGGCCGCCCATCAGCAGCTGGCCCTCGCCGCCCACATTCCAGAAGCGCATCCGGAAGGCGGGCGTCACCGCCAGAGAGACGCACAGCAAAATGGCGATATTCTGCAGCAGCACCCAGATCTTCCGGGGGGTGCCGAAGGCGCCGCGGAAGATGGTAGCATAGATCTGCAGGGGGTTTTCGCCGGTGAGCAGCGTCGTGACCACGGCGCAGACCACCAGCGCCAGCACGATGGCGGCGGCACGGATGGCCCATGCCTGATACCAGGGCAGACTCTTGCGTTTGACAATATGAAACAGCGGCGTGCGCTGCTTGCTTTCCAGCTCAGTCATGGTCTTTTTCCCCTCCTAACCGGGTCATCATCAGGCCCACATCCCGCTTCTTTGCGCCGCGGCCCTCCACGATGCCGCTGACCTTGCCGCCGCAGAGCACCAGGATCCGGTCGGAAAGCTCCAGCAGCACATCCAGATCCTCGCCAACATAAATCACAGCCACGCCCCGCTCCTTTTGGCGGTTGATCAGGTTATAGATCGTATAAGAGGAATGAATATCCAGGCCACGGACGGCATAGGCCGTCAGCAAAACGGTGGGGGCGGAGGCGATCTCCCGGCCCACCAGCACCTTCTGCACATTGCCGCCGGACAGCCGGCGCACCGGCGTTGTCAGGTTTGGCGTGCTGACCTCCAGCTCGGAGACCACGCTCTCCGCCAGCTTCTGGGGCGCTTTCCGGTCCAGGAAGGGGGAACGGCCCCGGCGGTAGGAGCGGAGCATCATGTTGGCAGAAATATCCATATTTCCCACCAGGCCCATGCCCAGCCGGTCCTCCGGCACAAAGGACAGGGAAACGCCCATCTCGGCGATGCTCAGGGGATCCTTGCCCAGGATGGGCTCCTCCCGGCCATCGTCATTGACATAGGTGATGCTGCCGCGCTCCACCGGCTGCAGGCCGGCGATGGCCTCCAGAAGCTCCTTCTGGCCGCAGCCGGAAATGCCCGCCACGCCCAGCACCTCGCCGCTGTTGGCGGTAAAGGAAACATCGTCCAGCTTGACCACGCCGTCGATGTTGCGGACGGTAAGATGCTCCACCCGGATGCGGGGCTTGGGATCCTTTGGCTCCGGCCGCTCGATGCTCAGGCTGACAGGATGGCCCACCAGCATATTCGTCATCTCCCGGGCGTTAGACTGTGCCGTTGGCATATCGCCCACGAACTGCCCGTGGCGCAGGATGGCCACCCGGTCGGAAAGCTCCTCCACCTCGTTCATTTTGTGGGTGATGATCACAATGGCCTTGCCGTCGTTGCGCATATTGCGCAGGACGGTAAACAGCTTGTCCGTCTCCTGGGGCGTGAGGACGGCGGTGGGCTCGTCCAGGATCAGGATATCTGCGCCCCGGTAAAGCACCTTAATGATCTCCACGGTCTGCTTCTGGGAAACAGACATATTATAGACCTTCTGCCAGGGATCCACCTCAAAGCCGTAAGCGTCGCAAAGCGCCTGGACCTTTTTTGCCGCCCGGTCCAGATCCAGCCGGCCCGGCTCGTCCAGACCCAGCACGATGTTTTCCACCGCGGTAAGCACATCCACCAGCTTGAAATGCTGATGGATCATACCAATGCCATAGTCAAAGGCGTCCTTGGGCGACCGGATGACCACCTCCCGGTCATTGATGAAGATCTGCCCCTCGTCGGGGAAGTAAATGCCGGAGAGCATATTCATCAGCGTGGTCTTTCCGCTTCCGTTCTCTCCCAGAAGGGCCAGGATCTCGCCCTTGTAAATGTCCAGCCAGACCTTGTCGTTGGCGACCACAGACCCAAAGGTCTTGGTGATATTCCGCATTTTTACGGTGGCGGTTTTGTTTTCCAACGGTCTCACGCTCCTGCTTTTTCAGATTTTTTGCCGTCCCGGAAAGACAGCGTTGCTGCAAAGGGCAATCCGGCGGCGAAAAAGTCGACGCACTGCCCTTTGCAGCAGGGTTCAGGCTTGGTTTCTGCGGTCTTCCGCCCGGTTTGGGAGAAAACCAAAAATGGGAAGCCCCGCCGCGATGCTTCGGGGCTTCCCCAGAGAGGTCGATCAATAAGCTTCGTCCAGCAGGTTGATGCCGTCGATGCGCAGGTCGAAGTAGGGAGCGGAGCGGAACTTGGATTCCTGGAACGCGCCGTTCTCGATGACTTCGGTGTCAGGCGTGTAAGCGGGGTCGGTGTCCACATCGGCCTGGTAGGAGCTCAGGCTCTGGCCGCCCACGGTGAAGGTGCTCACATCGAAGACCTGGCGGGTGCCGGCTTCCAGCTCCTTCTTGGCGTCTTCCACGGCCTTTTCGGTGCCCTCGGCGATGGCGGAGCCCATGTCGGTCAGGACCACGGAGCCGGTGCCGATGGTGCCGGTCCAGTCGGCCTCGATGGCCTTACCGTCGCGGGTGCACTCGATGGCGTGCTTGAAGTAGGGCGTCCAGTCGATGCGGGAGGACACAAGGAAGGTATTGGGGCAGGCAGCGGCGGTGGAGCCGTTGTAGGAAACATTGGGGACGCCCTTGGTCTCGCAGGCGGTGGGGGCGCCCATGGAGTCGGCGTGCTGAGAGATCAGCTTGCAGCCGTTGGCGATGAGCTTGTTGGCGCCTTCCTTCTCGGCGGTCTCGTCATACCAGCTGCCGGTGAAGGTGACTTCCATCGTGGCAGTGGGGCAGACGGAGCGAGCGCCCAGGAAGAAGGAGGTGTAGCCGGAGATAACCTCGGCATAGGTGAAGGCGCCGACGTAGCCCATCATGGGAACCTCGCCCTTCAGCTGGCCGTTCTGCTTCAGCTCGTTGAGCTTCATGCCGGCGGCGATACCGGCCAGATAGCGGCCTTCATAGATGGCGGCGAAAGCGTTGTGGAAGTTCGCGAGCTTCTCGGTGTGCGCCATGGTGCCGGTGGCGTGGCAGAACTCTACGTCCGGGCACTCCTTGGCAGCCTGCAGCATGAAGGTCTCGTGGCCGAAGCTGTCGGCAAAGATGATGGTGCAGCCTTCGTCTACCAGATCCAGCGCGGCCTCATAGCACTCGTTGGACTCGGGGATGTTGCGCTTGATAATCAGCTGATCTTCGGTCAGTCCCAGAGATTCGACGGCTTCATAAACGCCGTTGATGAAGTTCAGGTCGTAGGTGGAATCTTCGTCGTGAAGAAGGATGACGCCCAGCTTGACGTTGGAAACGTCCGCGCTCGCCGCGCAGGCAAAAACGCTCAGGCACAGAACCAGGGCCAGAACCACCGCAAAGATCTTTTTCATGGAACTTCTCCTCCGTGTTTTGATTGCTTCCGGGAACGTCTTTCATGATACAGGGCGAAGGTTAATATTGCAAAGCACCTGACGTAAAAAATACGAACATTATTCCGCGAAAACACATTTTCGTTCCTGTTTTTCGCGCGGCGGCGCGGAACGCCCGATTATCCAGGGCAGATTGTGCGGGAAATTGGAGCGGAGCTTGAAGGGGAGTCCGCCTGCATATATAATAGAAGAGTTCCGCGAGCCGGTCAGGACAGACGAATGGCGGAGGAGCGAGCTCCTCCGCCATGGGGGTTATGCCGATCAGGCCTTGCCGGCGCAGCCGAGAACGTCGACGAGCTTATGCTTGACGAGCTCCTTGATGTTGGCGCGGGCGGGCTTGAGGTACTGGCGCGGGTCGAAGTGAGAGGGATTGTCGTGGAAGTACTTGCGGATGGTGCCGGTCATGGCAAGACGCAGGTCGGAGTCGATGTTGATCTTGCAGACGGCGCCGCGCGCGGCCTGGCGCAGTTCTTCCTCGGGGATGCCGACGGCGTCGGGCATCTGGCCGCCGTTTTCGTTGATCATCTTCACGTATTCCTGCGGAACGGAGGAGGAGCCGTGCAGAACGATCGGGAAGCCGGGCAGGCGCCTGGCGACTTCGTCCAGAATGTCGAAGCGGAGCGGCGGGGGCACGAGGATGCCCTTTTCGTTGCGGGTGCACTGCGCGGCGGTGAACTTATACGCGCCGTGGCTGGTGCCGATGGCGATGGCCAGAGAGTCGACGCCAGTCTTGGAGACGAACTCTTCGACTTCCTCGGGACGGGTGTAGGAGGAATCCTCGGCCTTGACCTTTACGTCGTCCTCAACGCCGGCCAGCGTGCCCAGCTCGCCCTCGACCACGACGCCGTGATCGTGCGCGTACTCGACAACCTTGCGGGTGAGCTCGATGTTGTCCTTGAAGGACTTGGAGGAGCCGTCGATCATGACGGAGGAGAAGCCGCCGTCGATGCAGCTCTTGCACAGCTCGAAGGTATCGCCGTGATCGAGGTGCACGCAGATGGGCAGGTCAAAGCCCGCGGTCTGCTCGGCGTCCTCGATGGCCGCCTTGATGAGGTGCATCAGATAAACGTGCTTGGCATACTTGCGGGCACCGGAGGAAACCTGAAGGATCAGGGGAGCCTTCTCTTCGATGGCGGCCTCGGTGATGCCCTGGATGATCTCCATGTTGTTCACGTTGAAAGCGCCGATGGCGTAGCCGCCGGTGTACGCTTTTTTGAACATTTCGGTAGAGGTTACGATGGACATGGGTACACAACTCCTTTACTCATGAAATGGACTTCAACCCACGTTGATTATCCTACAATCCCTGTTAAAAATCAAGCCGAAATTGACAAGGCGCGGAAATTGTGCTATATTTCTATCGGTGAAAAATCGCGAAAGGAATGATACAAATGTCCATGCTGAAAGGCGCGGCGGTCATCGGCCAGTCCGGCGGCCCGTCTTCCGTCATTAACGCTTCCGCCTACGGCGCGATCAAGACCGCGCTGGAGAGCGACGTGATCACGAATGTTTACGCGATGCAGAACGGCATCGTGGGTCTGCTGAACGACAACCTGTTCGATCTTGCCAAGGAAGATCCGGACGAGCTGGCGCTCATGAAATATACGCCCTCCTCGGCGCTGGGCTCCTGCCGCTACAAGCTGAAGGATCCCGACGAGGACGAGACCGATTATCAGAAGATTCTCGCCATGTTCAAGAAGTACGACATTCGCTACTTC
>USML01000041.1 GCA_900555855.1 uncultured Eubacteriales bacterium
CGGCGGCCTTTCTGTCCACTTTCCGCCGGTGGAAAGTGGACGAATGCCCCGCAGCAAAGGGCTGCGGGGTCTCCGCGCCCGCAGGCGCAGAACTGTTCCGTCCTACCCACAGAAAAGAAAGGAGTGTTTCAATGCTTTTCATCAAAAACGGACACATCAAGACCATGGCCGGAGCGGAATATCCCTGCGGCCAGATCCTCATCGGCGACGATGGAAGGATCCTCGCCGTGGGCGAGACCGTCAGCGCCCCGGCCGGCGCACAGGTCATCGACGCCGGCGGCCGGCTGGTGACCCCCGGCTGCGTGGAGGCCCACTGTCATGTGGGTCTGGACAACGAGGGCATGGGCTGGGAGGGCCACGACTACAACGAGATCGTGGATCCCATCACTCCCCAGATGCGGGCCATCGACTCTATCAATCCGCTGGATGAGGGCCTGAAAAACGCCCTGCGGGGCGGCGTGACCACCGCCTGCACCGGCCCGGGCAGCGCCAATGTGGTGGGCGGCACCTTCGCTGCCATCAAGCTTTCCGGCTGCCGGGTGGACAAGATGCTCGTCAAGGAGCCGCTGGCCATGAAGTGCGCCTTCGGCGAAAACCCCAAGCGCTGCTACGGTCAGGCGGGCAAAAAGGCCCCCATGACCCGGATGGGCGTGGCCGCCCTGCTGCGGGAGCTTCTGTTCAAGACCCGCCGCTATCTGGAGGACAAGGAGGCGGGCAAGGCCCCGGCCTTCGATATGAAGCTGGAGAGCATGATCCCCGTGGTGAAGGGCGAGCTGCCCCTGAAGGTCCATGCCCACCGGCACGACGATATCCTCACCGCCATCCGCATCGGAAAGGAATTTGGCCTGAAGCTGACCCTGGACCACTGCACCGACGGCGCGCTCATCGCCGGGGAGCTGGCGGAGGAGGGCTTCCCCGCCTTTGTCGGCCCCACCTTCGGCGGCAAGAGCAAGATCGAGCTGCAGAACAAGAGCTTTGAGACGCCCCGGGTGCTCTTTGAGGCCGGCGTGGATATCGCCATCATCACCGACGCGCCGGTGATCCCCCTGCAGGCTCTGCCCATGTGCGCCGGGCTGGCGGCGGGCTCCGGTCTGCCCATGGAGGAGGCCTGGAGGGCCATCACCATCAATCCCGCCCGCCTGACCGGCATTGGCGACCGGGTGGGTTCGCTGGAGCCGGGCAAGGACGGCGATGTGGTCATCTGGACGGCCGATCCCCTGACCACCATCGGCGGCGAAGCCTGGGTCACCGTGGTCAACGGCCAGGTGGTCTATTTCGCGGAGTAATTTTCAGAATAAATATTACAAAAAGAGATCCCCGCTTCTCCAATTTGGAGGAGCGGGGCTTTTTTCTGCGGAGAGACGCGCGCCTTTCCGGCCCGGTCAGCGCAGCAGGGCCGTCAGCAGCCAGACGCCGCCGGTGAGCGCCGCGCCCAGCGCAAAGCAAAGGCCGTGCCACAGATCGGGCCGGAGCCTGCGCCGGACGCCGGCAGGCGCGGCGCCGCACCGGGCCGCCAGCTTGTCTGCCAGCGCCAGCAGCTCCTCCGGAGAATGGAGCGCCGCGCCGGAACGGTCCTCCGAAAGCAGAAAAATGGCCTGTTCAAAGGCGCCGCTCTCCGGCGAACGCACTACCACAGCCTGACGGGAGATCCCCTTTACCAAAATGATCGCCTCCTTTTTCTGCCTTCAGTATGCCGCGCAGAGGGAAATTTATACCGGTTAAGCCGTCTCCGCCAGCTGAAGATCGGCCACCAAAACGGTCATATCATCGTTTGCGCCCTGCTTTGCCGCCGTTTCCAGCAAAAGCTGCGCCAGTGCCTGTCCCTCCAGCGCGCCCTGCTCCCGCAGGAGGGCTTCGGTGGCGTTTTCCAAAAAAGCGCCGTCGGAAAGAAGGATCAGCCGGTCGCCGGGAGAGAGCCGCAGCTGCAGCGGCTCCGCCTGCTCCGACCCGGCCAGCCCCGCCGGCAGGGCCCGGCTGTCAAACCGGGTGAGCCTGCCCTCCCGCAGAAGGAAGCTGGGGGCCGCGCCGTATTTCAAAAGCCCGCACCGGCCGGAAAACAGATTGACCTCGAAAAGATCCAGCGTCACAAAGCCCCATTCCGTGAACCGGGCCGCCAGCACCGGCAGCACCGCCGCTACGCTTTCGCTGAGGCTGCAGCCGGAGCGGACGAAGGAGCACAGAAGATCCAGCGCCTGCCGGGAGATCAGCCCCGCCTGCTGCCCGGTGCCCATGCCGTCGGACAGCAGCACCGCCGCCCGGCCGTCCTCCGTGTGCAGCTTCCGGTGGTCGTCGCCGCAGACGCTTTCCCCCGCCTTCTTCCGCACGGCGGAGCACACCTGCAAAGCGCATTTTTCCTGCTGCCGCAGGCGCACCGCCGCGCCCTTGGCGCTCTCCACCGGCTCCGGCGGCAGAAGGGTCACCCGCAGGGCGCTCTGCAGCGACCGGCGCAGCGTCTCACATTCCGCCAGCGTCTCCGGCCCGGCTTCCTTCACCAAAAGCTCGATCTGGAGCCTGCCGCCGGTCAAAGAGACGGCGACCCGCGCCCCGGGAAGATAGGTCCGGACGATGCCCCGGATCCGGTGCTCCAGCTGCGGATCCAGCTCCGTCCCCGCCCCGGCCCGGGCGGCGGCCACCTCCAAAAGCGCCCCAAGGCTCTCATACTGTCTTCCCATCACCGTGCGCAGCTCCTGCTCCTGCCGCTGGCGGGCCTCCCGGCGGAGGGCCTCCCGATAGGCGTCGTTGACGCTGCCGCAGAACCGTTCCGGCCGCAGACAGCTGCCGGAGAACCAGGCGGGCAGATCTGCCGCGGCCAGTGCGTGCCTTTGCCGCAGCGGCTCCGCCAGATCGCAGAGAAGATTGCGCATGGTCTCATAATCCTGCTGCCAGCACTGGGCGCAGCGCTTGCAGCTGCGGCAGCTCACCTCGCAGGCGGAGCGAAAGACCCGGCTCAGGTCGCCGGGATCGGCGGCGGCGCCGTGGAGCAGACCGTCCATGGCCTGTCCCAGCTGCAGGACCGCAGAGGAAAGCCCCTGCAGGGCCCGGTCGGCTTCGCCGTGCCGCCGGCGAAGGCCCGTCTCCGGCAGCAGGGCGGCAAAGGCCGCTTCCGCCTGGAGCCAGAGCTTTTTCGGCATCAGCACCAGCGCCGCTCCCGCCAGAAGGCTCTCGTAAAAGGCCGCGCCCGCCCCGGGCTGCTGATAGAGCCACAGGCACAAAACGCCGCACAGAATGGAAAAGCTCAGGGCTGCCTGCAGCCGGTCTCTCCGGCTCAGCGCCCCTGCGCCCAGCGCGGAGACGCACCAGAGCAGGGCGAAAAAGGGGCTTCGGCCCAGAGAAAGATCCACCGCCGCCCCGTAAGCCGCCCCTAAAAGCGCGCCGGAGGCCGCGCCGCAGCAGCAGGCGCAGGCCAGCACCACTCCCGCCGCCGCCACCCGGGAAAGGACCAGCCCGCCGGGGGCCAGCGGCAGAAGCGCCAGGATCCCTGCCAGCAGCGCCGTCAGCCGGCCCCAGCCCGTCATGGGCGAAGGGCCCTCCCGGGCCTCCCGGAGCATCCGGGCAAAGCCGCCGCAGAGCAGCGTCTGGCAAAGCAGCGCCGCCCCCTGCCGCAGGCTGTCCACCAGCACCAGCCCGGTGGAGCATACGGAGATCATGGCGCAGACGGGGAAGAACCAGCGGGTGCGGCCCATGGCCGTCCCCTCCAGCACCAGCCGGCAGGTGAGCACCACGGCGCAGGCCGCCCCATAGATCAGGCCGCTGCTGCCCCCCAGCAAAACATAGTAGAGAAAGGCCCCCAGAGCCGCCTCCGCCGGATGGCCCGCCGCGGCGCAGTAGGCCACGCCCAGGGGCCGGATGTCCGAAGCCGTCCGGGCGGCGGCAAACAGCGCCCCCAGCCCAAGGCAAAGCCCCCGCCGCAGCCACTGCCGCAAAAGCTTCCGCTGAACCGTCAGGGCCTGGGGCCGGCCCTCCTGTTTTTGTTTGTTCCAAAGCTCCATGCTCCCGCTCCTCTCGCTTTTTTTCCATTGTAACCGCGGAAGTCTTCGGAAAAGGTCAGGAAATCAGACGGGAAATGCGCCGGCGCAAAACTTTTCTTCCCCGGCGGCTTGAAAGAAGGGGGAAAGCTGTCGTATAATCGAGCTATCAAGCTCCCGAAGGAGGCTCCATTATGAAGCTGAACACCAGGCGCACCGTTTTGATCGGCTTTGCCTTTATGTCCATTCTGGCCTTTTGGCAGTTTTACGACCAGGTGATCCCCCATCTGCTGGAAAATGTCTTTGGCCTGCGCACCTTTACCACCAACGCCATCATGTCCATCGACAATATTCTGGCCCTGTTTATGCTGCCTCTGTTCGGGGCGCTCTCTGACCGGACCCATACCCGGCTGGGCCGCCGCACGCCCTATATCCTCTTTGGCACGCTGGCCGCCGCGGCCCTGATGATGGCCCTGGCCTGGGCGGAGCGGCAGCGGAGCCTGCCGGTGTTTCTGGGCTGTCTGGTGGCGCTTTTGGTGGTCATGAGCACCTATCGCTCCCCCGCCGTGGCCTATATGCCCGACGTGACGCCAAAGCCCCTCCGCTCCAAGGCAAACGCCATCATCAATCTGGTGGGCTATATCGGCGGCATCTTTTCCACGCTGATGATGATGCTCCTGCTCAAGAGCGAAAAGGCCGCCGACGGCTCCAGCTATTATCCGGCGGACCAGTCCTTCACGCCCATCTTTGCGGCGGTGGCGGGCTTTATGCTGGTGAGCGTGGCGATCCTTGTCCTGACCACGAAGGAAAACAGGCTGGACGCCGAGACCTGGGCGGAGGTGGCCGGGTCGGAGCAGGCGGAGGCCGGACGGGAGCCGGGCCGGAAGGAGCCTATGGCCCCGGAGGTGAAGCGGAGCCTTCTGTTCATCCTGCTCTCCGTCTTTTTGTGGTTCACGGCCTATAATGCCGTCACCACCGCCTTTTCCCGCTATTGCGTGGCTGTCTGGGGGGCCGACCTCAGCGCCTCCTCCGGCTATCTGATGGCGGCCACGGTGGTGGCCATCGCCAGCTTTCTCCCCCTGGGCAGCCTTTCCAGCCGGATCGGCCGGAAAAAGACCATCCTGCTGGGCATCGGGCTCATGTCCCTCTGCTATGCCGCCGCCATCTTCCTCCGGCAGCAGACGCCCTTCATGTATGTGCTGTTCGGCGTGGTGGGCGTGGGCTGGGCGGCCATCAATGTCAATTCCTTCCCCATGGTGGTGGAGATGAGCCCCGCCGGCGATTCCGGCCGCTACACCGGCTATTATTACGCCTTTTCCATGGCGGCGCAGATCGTCACGCCCCTGCTCTCCGGCCTGCTCATCGACCATCTGGGGCTGGGCTACCGGGTGCTGTTTCCCTATGCGCTGCTGTTTTCCCTGTTGTCCATGGTCACCATGCTGCAGGTCCGCCACGGCGACAGCCGCCCCCTGCCCCCCAAGGATAAGCTGGAGGCCTTTGATGTGGGAGACTGAGCCTTCGGCGGCCGGCGTCCTGCGGCCACGAGAGCCGCCCCAGGGCGGCAGGCAGAACGGTATTTTTGAAGAAGTTGGAACATTTGGATTTACGGAGGGATGACCTATGACTTGCACGACCGCTGTGATTTGTACTTTATCGGCATGGCTTCTTGGATTGCTGATAGATGCCAATATTGGTTTTGGAGATCCGCAAGGATTTTTGGCGCTTCGAGTGCTGTTTCCTGTTTTGGCAATGGGGATCTGCATTCTGAAAGCGATCAAAAATAACGGGAAGAAATAACTTCCGGTTTGCGGGCCGGATCACGGAACCGGAGCATTCTCACCCCGCCCGCTGACGATGCCGTATGTGCAGGGTCAGCGGGCTTTTTATCCGCACAAACCGGGAAAGGGCGCGGCGGGCAAGCAGGCTGCGGCCGTCCGGCTGCCAGCTGCGGACAAAAAACGGCGTGACCGAAGCCACGCCGTTCCCGAAAAAATACGATATTCTTTTCTTTTGCCCTCCGGCTCCGCCGGAGGGCGCTGGTTTATCTGCGCTTACAGAAGGGTGGTCTTGTCCCGGCCGTCCTTAGAGCAGAAGGCCCGGGCGTAGGCCAGCATGAAGGCGAAGTAGAAGCCCGCCGTTACGCTGAACAGCACATGGCCCGCCAGCACGCAGTAGCTGGCGCAAAGCCCCAGGGAAACGGCGCAGGCCAGCGCCTCCAGGCGGAAGGCCCGGAACAGGTCGATAATCACCCGCACCCCCTGCAGCACATAAAGCCAGAGCATGGTCAGCGCCCCCAGCAGCCCATAGTAGACCAGGACCTCCACCGGATCCATCTCGATGATGTGCCCCTGGCTGCCCCGGCCGATGCCCACCAGAGCGGAAACGGGCAGCGCCTGGCGGAACTGTGCCAGCGCCTGATCCAGATAGGAGGTGCGGCCGCTGAAGATGACGGTCTCGGTGTCGGCGATCTCGATATAGCGGGAGGTGGCGGAAAGGGATTTCCAGATGGTGGTGATGGGGCTGGTCTCGCAGATCAGCATCATCAGGCAGAGCACCGCCAGCACAATGGCCAGAACGGCCAGCAGCCGCAGCCCAAATGTCCAGCTGCGGGCGCGGAGGCCCCGGAGCAGGCTGTAGCCCGCCAAAACAGCCAGCGTCACGCCGGCCGCCAGAAACGCCGTCTTGGTGCCGATGATCAAAAGCGCCACGAAGCCAAGCCCCGCGGAGCCCGCCTGCAGCCAGCCGGCCCGGCCGGCGGCGCCCTTCTCCCGGCCCATCCAGCCCGCCAGCACCACCGGCAGCAGAAGCATCATGACGGCGGTAATGTCGTTGCCGGCATAGAAAAAGCCCCGGCTGCCCCGATAGCCCAGGGGATCTGCATAGGTGAAGAAGCCCATGCCCAGAATATAGGGGATCAGCACGCCCAGCCCCAGCACCAGCAGCGAAAGGCACAGCACCTGATCCACCCGGCGCTTGCAGGCGGGGCCGTCGCCGCCCTTGAGCATGGTGAAATAGACCACCAGCACCAGAAGGCAATAGCAGAAGCGGACGATATACTGCACATCGGCGCGCAGGCTGAACTCCGCCCCGCGGAAATGCTCATAGGCCACCGTCCCGCACCAGGTGACGCCGATGGCGGCAAACATCCCCACGGCCCGCCAGTTGCGGCACAGCAGCACATAGACCGCCATCACCAGCAAAAAGGCCACCCGCAGCAAAAAGCTGGGGCTCATGCCCGGGATGTCCTTGATATCCAGACTGCTGAGCATCCCGCCGTCGCCGCCGCAGCGGAGATAGGTCCAGATGCCGTTGATCATATCCAAAAGCGGGCTGGCCAAAAGCAGCAGCCAGAACGCTCTTTCACATCGCTTTTTTCCCTGCTCCACGATCATTCTCCTTTACAAATCTTCCTGACAATGATATTTTATTATAGTGAATACCTGACTGCTTGTCAATGCGGAGCGACCGCTCCGCCAGAGAAAAGGAGTTTTCCCATGAGGTCTGACGAGAAAGCCGTCCGGGCCATCACCGGCGTGACGGCCGTGATGCTGGCGGCCAAGCTGCTGGCGGTGCTGCGCAACATTCTGCAGGCCCGCGCCTTTGGCGCAGGACCGGAGATGGACCTGTTCACGCTGGCCAACAATTATTCCGTCTCCCTGTTTACCACGGTGGCCCACGCCTTCTGCGTGGCCGCCGTGCCCATTTTCTCCCAGGGGCTCCGCCGGAGCCGGGAGGAGGGCTTTGCGGCGGCCAACCGGCTGATCTCCACGGCCATGACCTGCTGCCTGGGGCTGACGCTGCTGCTGGAGGGGCTGAACCTGACGGGGCTGCCCGCGCTGCTGGCGGGAGAGGGCGCGCCGCTGTTTCGCCGGTGCTTCGGGGCGCTTTTGCCGGCGCTGCCCGTGATCCTGTTCACCTATCTGCTGCTGGCGCTTTTGCAGTCGCTGGAGCATTATGCCCTGCAGGGCTCGCTGAGCCTGCTTTACAGCCTGGCGCTGTGCGCCGTTTTGGCGCTGGCGGGAGACAGGCTCTCCCTGCCGGGCTTTGCCCTGCTGACGGCGGTGGGCTGGCTGCTGCAGCTCTGCATGCTGCTGCCCGCAGCGAAACGGGAGCGCTACCGCTTCCGCTTTACGCCGGATTTCCGGATGCCCGAGCTGCGGGACTTTGCCCGCACCGGCCTGACCACCGTGGTCACCTCCGCCGCCTTTCTGTTTTGCTATCTGCTGAACAGCCATTTTGCCGCAGGCTTCGGCAGCGGCGCCGTCAGCGCCTTTTATTATGCGGACAAACTCTATGAGCCGCTGACCACCACGCTGATCTACAGCGTCAGCATCGTCATGTTCCCCCGCTTCAGCCAGAAGCAGGCCCAGCTCCCCGATAAGGAATACCGGCAGTATGTGGTCTATGTGGTGAAAAACACGCTGCTGCTGATCCTTCCCGTTTCGCTGCTGTTTGCCGTGTTTGGGACGCCGGTGATCCGCGTTTTGTTTGAGGGCGGCAGCTTCACGCCGGAGGATACCCTCCTCACCGGCGGCATCTTTTCCATGTATGCCCTTGGCATGGCGGGCTTTTTCATGCTGGATCTGCTGAGCAAGGCCTATTTTGCCATCTCCCGGCGGCTGACGCCGCTGCTGGTGTCGCTGGGCGCCATCGGCCTGTGCGCCGTCTCCGGGACGGTATGCCGGGCGGTCTGGCCCCGGGAGCCGCGGCTGCTGGCGGCGGGGACCTCGATCTCCCTGCTGGCGGGCGGGCTGGTGCTTTATGTGCGCTTTGCCCGGCAGGCCGGGCTGCGTCTGCCCGGCAAGCAGCTTTTCTGGGGAACGGCGCTTTCGCTGGCCATGGGAGCCGGCGTCTGGGCGCTGGGCGCCCGGCTGATCCCGGCCGGCTGCTCCAAGCCCACGCTGGTGCTGCTGTGCGGCGGGCTGGGCGCGCTGGGGCTGCTGTGCTATCTGCTGCTCATGGGCGAGATGGTGCCCACGGGAGAGATCCTGCGGGCGCTTTTGCGGAGGAAACGGTCATGAAACAGAACATCAAGGCTTCGCTCCCCCTGCGGGCCATGCTGCTCTGCGGGCTTTTGGCCTCGCTGCTGCTGCTTGGCCTGCGCTTTGCCGGCGAGCGGCGGGAAACGCAGGTGGCCGCGGCCATCCGCTGGAGCGACGCCCAGACCCTTTCCCAGAAGGCGGGCCTTTCCACGGAGCAATGGCTCCGGCCGCTGCGGGCGGCGGGGCTGCAATATTTGATGCTGGACCGGGAGCCGGACGCCGCGCTGCTCCGGCTCATGGAGCAGCTGGGCCTGGCCTACGGCGGCGACGGGACGGCGCTGGGCGGCTGCGCCTTTGTGCTTCCCCGGGCGGGCGCGCCGCTGACGGAGCGCTTTGCGCCGCTGGCGCTGGCGGAGGATCTGACCCGGCGGGATGTGCTCCGGCCGGCGGAGTTTGACCCGGAGGGCTGGACGGGCCTTTGCGTCAGGGCGCTGTATCTTTATCCCTCCTATGCCGATCGCTGCACGGCGGAGGACGGCACGCAGCCGGTGGAGGATCTGCTTTGCCGGGCGGTGCTGGACCGGGGGATGCGGCTTTTGCTCCTGACGCCCCTTTCCCGGGGGCAGGAGCCTCCCCTTTCCGACCCGGAGGCCTATGCCGCGCTGCTCTCCGGCGTTTCCGCCCGTCTGGCGGCCCGGGGGCTGACGCTGGGTCAGGGCTTTTCCTGCGTTCAGGCCGAAACGCGCCTGCCCCTCTGCTGGGCGGCCTTTTGGCTGACGGCGGCCCTCTGGATCGGGCTGGCGGAGACGCTGCTGCCCCGGCTGCGGCAGTGGGAGAGCTGGCTTTGCCTGGCGGCGGCGGTGCTGAGCGGGGCGCTGCTCTGGTGGCGGCCTGTGCCGGCGCTGAAGCTTTTTGCCCTGCTGTGTGCCATAAGCTTTCCCCTGTGGCTGGCGCTTGCGCTGGCAAGGGCCCTTTCCGCCCCGAAAAAAGGCCCCGTCTGGCGTCTGGCGCTGGGCGGGCTGGCGGCGGTGCTGGGCTGGAGCCTTTTGGGCGGGCTGAGCGTTTCCGCCCTGCTCTCCGCCCGGAGCTTTGCCCTGGGCTGCACGGTGTTTTCCGGCGTTAAGCTGGCCCAGGGCGTGCCGCTGCTGGCGGCGCTGGGCGGGCTGGCCTGGGGCCTGCGCGGGGAGCTGAAGCAGGCCGGTCTGCGCCGGGCGATCCCGGTGGCGGCGCTGCTGGCGCTGGCGGGGGTGCTGGTTGCCGTCCGCTCCGGCGATTCCGCCCTGAGCCTGCGGCCGGAGGAGGCGCTGCGCCTCTGGCTGGAGCGGACGCTCTATGTGCGTCCCCGCACCAAGGAGCTGCTGGCGGGCGTTCCCTGCGCTTTGTGTCTGCTGCCCGCGCTGCAAGGCAAAAAGCAGCCCTGGCTTTGCCTTGCGGTGGGGCTGGGGGTCTGTCTGGAGTGCGTCTCCGTGGTAAACACCTTCTGCCACGGGACGGCGCCGCTATGGTCGTCGCTGGTGCGGACGCTGCTGGCGGCGGGGCTGGGGCTGCTGCCCGGCGCTGTGCTGCTGCTTTTGCTGCTTTTGCGCAGAGGGCGCGCCTTTGGCGCACAGCGGCCCCGGAGCTGAGCGCCGCCCCTTGACGGCGGAGCCGGGCCGTGCTATCATGCAGACAAAAAAAGGAGGGCTTTTTTATGGTGATCCGCAAGGAGGACCAGCGCCTGCAGGTGCGGGACAACATCCGCGGCGGGCAGGGACGGCTGGAGAACCGGCACATTCTGGAGCCGGAGCAGATGTTTGACAGCGCCTCGCTGCTGACGGAGTTTTTCTTCGATCCCGGCGACAGCATCGGCCCCCATGTCCACGATACCGACGCGGAGGTCTATTATGTGCTGGAGGGAGAGCTGACGCTGACGGAAAACGGGAAGGACTTCGTCCTCCGGCCCGGCGACGCGTCCTACGCCCATTCCGGCACGGCCCACAGCATTCAAAACCGCTCTCAGGCCCCTGCACGGATGCTGGCGCTGATCCTCAACATCCATCAAAAATAACAGAAACAAGCCGCCCCCGGAGGGGCGGCTTTTTGCTGCTTCTGCTCAGAGCGTGCCGGTCACGGTGACGGTGGTGACGCCGGGCGTAAGGCTCCAGAGGCCGGTGGCGGCGTTCTGGGTATAGGCGGCGGCGGGGACGGTGAGCCGGCCGGCCACGGTGGCAAAGGCGCCGGTGGCGGCGTTGTAGGTGTAATTGCCGGCGGCGGGCCAGGCGCTGCCGTTGAGGGTGACGGAAAGATCGCTGAGGGGCGGCGTAAAGGTATCGCTGAGGACGATGCCCGCCGCGGCGTCGGCGGCCTCACTGCCGGCGTTTTCCAGCGTGAAGGTATAGGTGACCTGGTCGTTTTCCACCACGGTGGTGGGGTTCAGGGCCTTGAGGATGGTCAGGGCGGGGCCCTGGGCCATGGTGACGGTCTCCTGGGCGGTGAGCGGCGCGGTGAGGCCGCTGCCGGTGAGGGTGGCCGTATTGGTGAGGGCGGCTGCCGTGCCCAGCGGCGCATAGGAATTGACCCTGGCCCGGTAGACCAGCGTAACGCTGCCGCCGGCGGGGACGCTCAGCCCGCTGATGACCAGAGGCGGGCCGGCGGTAACGGCAGGGGCGGGCTGGGGCACGCCGTTGCTATCATAGAGCACGGGGTCTCCCGTAAAGGTCAGGGGAGTCACCGTGCCGGAACCGAAGGCATAGGCGCCCAGCGTATCCGTCACGGTGAGGCCCGTGAAGGCGGCGGCGCCGGAATTGCGGATGGTGACCACATAGGTGATGATATCCCCGGGACGGTAGGTCTGGGGGGTGGCGGCCTTCCGAAGCTCCAGCACCTGGGTGATGGTGCCGGTGACGATATTGGAATTGGCGGTAAGGCCGTTATAGGAAAGGGTCGCCTGATTGGTGAATTGTGCCATGAAATGACCTGCTCCTTTCAGAGGGCCGCAGGAAAAACCCGGCGGCTGGCGGGTAAATATCCCCGCACTCCATTTCTATGCCGGCGGCGGAGCGCGGGTGCGCGCGGCAAAAACTTTCGTTGTTTACACTTAATTTGCAATTAAAATTATATAAACCTATTGACAAGTTTTAAGCGCGGTGATAGAATAGCAGTAAAGCCAAAAGGAGGCGACAGCATGAGCAAAAGTGTATATTCCATCGTTCTTTCCGACGATGTGGTGCGGGAGGTGGACCGGGAGGCCTATGCCAACGGCCTGAGCCGCTCCGCCATGATCAACCGTCTGCTGGCGGAGGCTGTCTCTTATGTGACGCCGGAGATGCGCATGCGGGAGATCTTCGGGCAGGTGGAGCGCCTGCTCACCGGCGGCGGCGTGTTTCAAACGCTGCTGCAGCCCTCGGAAAGCATGATGAGCCTGCGCTCGGCGCTCAGCTATAAATATAATCCCACCGTGCGCTACAGCGTGGAGCTGGATCCTGCCGCCCCGGGAGAGGGGACGCTGCGGGTCTCGCTGCGCAGCCAGAGCAGCGCCCTGCTGCTCTATCTGGGGCAGTTTTTCAAGCTCTGGTCCCGGATCGAGACCCACTACGCCGGGCAGCAGGACAGTCTGGTGGAGGACGGGCGCTTTGCCCGCCGGTTCCGCCTGCCCCAGGGCCTGGGCGATAAGGAGCAGGGCGCCGTTCTGGCGGCCTATATCCGGGCCATGCACGCCGGCATGAAGAGCTTTTTTAACCATCTGGACGACGGTCATCTGGCCGCTGTCACGGTGGAAAGGGTCTATCAGGATTATCTGAAGCAGTATCCGGCGCTGTGAGCGCCCCGGGCGCCCTGCCCGAAAAGAAGTATAAAAAAGAAGCATAAAAGAGAGCGTCTCGATTTAAGGGAGGTTTTGATTATGGATCTCAATCGTTTCACCCAAAAGAGCATGGAAGCCATCCAGGCGGCCCAGAGCCTTGCCGTGGACAACGGCAACCAGCAGGTCTGCCAGGCCCATCTGCTGCTGGCGCTGCTGCAGCAGAAGGACGGGCTCATCGGTCAGCTGATCGACCGGATGGGCGTCCCGGTGGACAGCTTCACCTCCGCCCTGTCCGGCGCGGTGGGCGCGCTGCCCAAGGTCTCCGGAACGGCCCGGGAGGCGGATAAAATATATATCTCGCAGGCGCTGGATCAGGCGCTGAACGCCGCGGAAAAGCAGGCCGCCCAGATGAAGGACGACTTCGTCTCCGTGGAGCATATCATGCTGGGCCTGCTGCAAAAGCCGGAGGACAGCCTGAAGCGGCTGTTTCAGACCTTTGAGATCTCCGAGAGCCGCTTTTTGCAGGCGCTGAAGGCCGTTCGGGGCAACGCCCGCGTCACCTCCGACAACCCGGAGGAGACCTATGATGTTCTGAAGAAATACGGTCAGGATCTGGTGGAGCGGGCCAGGGCCCAGAAGCTGGACCCGGTCATCGGCCGGGACAACGAGATCCGCAATGTGATCCGCATCCTCAGCCGCAAGACCAAAAACAACCCCGTCCTCATCGGCGAGCCCGGCGTAGGCAAAACGGCCATCGCCGAGGGCCTGGCCCAGCGGATCGTCCGGGGCGATGTGCCGGAAAACCTGAAGGATCGGAAGCTCTTCGCGCTGGATATGGGCGCGCTCATCGCCGGCGCAAAGTTCCGGGGCGAGTTTGAGGAGCGGCTCAAGGCCGTGCTCAACGCCGTCAAGAGCAGCGATGGCAAGATCATCCTGTTCATCGACGAGCTGCACACCATCGTGGGCGCAGGCAAGACGGAGGGCAGCATGGACGCAGGCAACCTGCTCAAGCCCATGCTGGCCCGGGGCGAGCTGCACTGCATCGGCGCCACTACCCTGAACGAATACCGGCTTTATATCGAAAAGGACGCCGCGCTGGAGCGGCGGTTCCAGCCGGTGATGGTCTCCGAGCCTACGGTGGAGGACACCATCTCCATCCTCCGGGGCCTGAAGGAGCGGTATGAGGTCTATCACGGCGTGAAAATTCAGGATCAGGCCCTGATCGCCGCCGCCACCCTTTCCGACCGCTATATCACCGACCGGTTCCTGCCGGACAAGGCCATCGACCTGGTGGACGAGGCCTGCGCCATGATCCGCACGGAGATGGATTCCATGCCCTCCGAGCTGGACGAGATCAACCGGAAGATCATGCAGCATGAGATCGAGGAGACGGCCCTGAAGAAGGAGACCGACCGTCTGGCGCAGGAGCACCTGAAGGACATCCAGAAGGAGCTGGCTGACCTGCGGGATCAGTTCAACAGCATGAAGGCCAAGTGGGAAAACGAAAAGCAGGCCATCTCCAAGGTCCAGAAGCTCCGGGAGGACATCGAGACCGTCACCGCCCAGCTGGAAAAGGCGGAGGCGGAATATGACCTGAACCGGGCCGCCGAGCTGAAATATGGCCGCCTGCCCGAGCTGAAAAAGCAGCTGGAGGCGGAGGAGCGCATCGCCGAGGAGACCGAGCAGAACAGCACGCTGCTGCGGGACCGGGTCACCGAGGGGGAGATCGCCCGCATCGTGGCCCGCTGGACGGGCATCCCCGTGCAGAAGCTGGTGGAAAGCGAGCGGGAGAAGCTGCTCCATCTGGACGGCATCCTGCACAAGCGGGTCATCGGTCAGGACGAGGCGGTGGAAAAGGTCTGCGACGCCATCCTCCGCTCCCGGGCGGGCATTCAGGATCCGGATAAGCCCATTGGCTCCTTCCTGTTCCTCGGCCCCACCGGCGTGGGCAAGACCGAGCTGGCCAAGGCGCTGGCCGAGGCCCTGTTCGACGACGAGCGGGCCATGGTCCGCATCGACATGAGCGAATATATGGAGAAATATTCCGTCTCCCGCCTGATCGGCGCCCCTCCGGGATATGTGGGCTATGATCAGGGCGGCCAGCTCACCGAGGCCGTCCGCCGCCGGCCTTACAGCGTGGTGCTGTTTGACGAGGTGGAAAAGGCCCATCCCGATGTGTTCAATGTGCTGCTGCAGGTGCTGGACGACGGCCGCATCACCGACAGTCAGGGCCGCACGGTAGACTTTAAGAACACCATCATCATCCTCACCTCCAACCTGGGCTCTCCCCAGATCCTGGACGGCATCGGCGACGACGGCGAGCTGAAGGAATCGGCCAAGGCGGAGGTCATGGGCCTGCTGCACCGGCAGTTCCGTCCGGAGTTTTTGAACCGGCTGGACGAGATCGTCTTCTATAAGCCCCTGACCCGGGAGAATATGCATGGCATCATCGACCTGATGCTGGCCGGCCTGCAGAAGCGGCTGGCGGAGCGTCAGCTGAAGCTGAAGGTCACCGACGAGGCCAAGGATCTGCTGATCCAGATGGGCTACGATCCCATGTATGGCGCCCGGCCTCTGCGCCGCTGCCTGCAGCAGCAGGTGGAGACGCTGCTGGCCCGCTATATCATCGGCCACGACCTGGCCCCCGAGACCCTGCTCACCGTGGGCGTGGAGGGCGGCAGGCTCACCGTGCAGTAAACAAAGAAGATGCGCCCCCGCAAGGCAGAGCCTTTGCGGGGGCGCTTTTTTATTGGAATCGCGCTGACAGGCGTTTCCCGTCCC
>USML01000042.1 GCA_900555855.1 uncultured Eubacteriales bacterium
CGATGGTGGGCAGGATCATCATCACCAGCGTCAGTCCGCCGGCCAGGATGCCCGCCTGCAGATTCATCTTCTGCACGAAAAACAGCATACCCACCAGACCGTAGATGATGGAGGGAATGCCGGAAAGGGTCTCCGCCGCAGATTCGATCAGGGCGACGACCTTTTTATTCTGCGCATATTCCGTCAGATAGACCGCCGCCCCAACGCCCAGGGGCAAGACGATCAGCAGCGCCGCCAGCAGGATCTGCAGCGTATTGCAGATGTCCGGCAGGATGCCGATGGTGTCGGATACATAGCTGGGGCTGGTGGAGACCAGCTGCCAGGTGATATGCGGCAGACCCCGGTAAAGGACGAACCCCACCAGAAAGAGCACCAGCGCGGCGGTAAGCCCGGCGGAAAGCAGCAGGAGCCCCCGCAGCACAGCGTTGGAAAGCCGCCTTTGGAAGGAGCGTTTATTTGTCAGCATATCATTTCTCCTTTTCCCGCCGGAAGAAGAAGTTCAGCGCGGCGTTGATCAGTAGGATAAACACATACAGCACCAGCGCGATGGAAAACAGCGCCTGCCGCTGCAGACCGGAGGCATAAGACATCTCGCTGGCCACCGCCGTGGTGAGAAAGCGCACACTCTCAAACAGCGACGGCATATTGGGCACATTGCCGGAGACCATCATGACGGCCATGGCTTCGCCGATGGCCCGGCCCACGCCCAGCACGACTGCCGCGGCGATGCCGCTTCTGGCCGCCGGGACGGAGACGCGGAACCAGGTCTCCACCGGCGTTGCGCCCAGCGCCAACGAGGCGTCCTCATATTCCTTCGGCACGGCGTCCAGCGCGTTGACCGAGACCTTGATGATGGAGGGCAGGATCATGACGGCCAGCACGATCATGGCCGCCAGAAGGCCGGAGCCGTCCGGCAGGTGAAACAGCTTGCGGATCCCAGGCACCAGCACCAGCATGCCCACCAGGCCATAGACCACAGAGGGGATGCCGGCCAGCAGGCTCACCGCCGATTCCAAAACGCTCCGGACGGGCTTGGGCGCCATCTTGGAAAGAAAGATTGCCGCCAGAAATCCGATCGGAACGCCGATGACAATGGCGCCGCAGGTGCCATAGATGCTGGTGAGGATAAAGGGCAGGATGCCGAACTTGGGCTCTGCCGCCGTGGAGGCCCATTCACGGCCCAGCAGGAACCGGCCCAGCCCGATCTTTGCAATGGCCGGGACGCCGGCCAGGATCAGGTAGACCGTGATGAGCAGAACACAGCCCACCGTCAGCAAACCTAACAGGAGGAAGATGCCGTGAACGGCATCTTCCAGCGTGTTTCTGTGTTTCATATCGTGATCAGTGGTTCATGGGGACAGCGCCGGCAGTCTGGATATAGGGCGCCGCTTCCGCGCTCAGCGCGAAGTCAAAGAACTTCTGGGCGCTGGGGGAGAGAGCCTGGCCGGTGCGGGTCACCAGCACGAAGGGACGCTGGATCACATAGCTGCCGTCCTGCACGGAGGCCTCCGTGGGCGCGACGCCGTCCACCGTCAGGGCCTTTACGCTGTCCTTCAGAGAGGCCAGAGAGGCGTAGCCGATGGCGTCCGGGTTCTGGGCCACCGTGGCGATCACATCGCCGGTGGAGGTCAGCTCCTGCCGATACTGGCAGGCATCCTTGGTCCCGGTGATGGATTCAAAGCCGTCCCGGGTTCCGGAGCCGGCTTCCCGGCCGATGAGGACGATGGACGCGTTGCTGCCGCCCAGCTCAGACCAGTTGGTGATCTTGCCGGTGTAAATGTCGGCGATCTGGGCAACGCTCAGGTCGGAGACCGGATTGTCCGGATGCACGATCATGGCGATGCCATCCAGAGCGACGACGGTCTCAGTGAGGGTCTGCTTTTCTTCGTCCTTCAGGGCGCGGCTGGAAAGACCGATGTCGCAGCGGCCCTCCGAGACCGCCTGGATGCCGGTGCCGGAGCCGGTAGGGTTATAGGTGACGGTAATGCCTTCCTTTTGCTGAAACGCTTCCGCCAGCGTTCCGATGACCTTTTCCATGGAGGTGGAGCCGTCGGTGGAGACGGCGTCTTTCTTGGAGCAGCCGGCAAGGCTCAGCGCAGTGAGAGCAAAGGCAAGGATTGCAGCAGCGGTTCTGATGGTTTTTTTCATTTGTATGATCTCCTTTCGAGCGTTTGGTTTTCCTGATTACAGCTTTAGCATACCGAACAAACATCAAAAGTAATATCGCAGCTTTGTAAAGCTTTCATCAAAATTAGCGCGCCGTTAAAAATGCCTTTTTGCACCGGAGCAGATCCTTCATTCCGGCGCGCCGCGAAGCGGCAGAAAAAAACAGAAAACAGATGAGTGTGAATTTGGCCATAAAACAGAGCAAAATTAATAGCTTTTTTGCAAACAAAAGCAATAATTTTCTTGTGCGGAAGACGGCTTGCTATTGATTTCCTCCCATGCCCATGTTATAATTCTGGGTAGCAAGGCGGTAGTATGACCAGTTTTAACTATTCTATAATGAAACTGAGTCGGGCCGTGCGGAAGCCGGGCCGAAAGCACACGCGGCAAAAGAAAAAGAGAAGCGCAGTTAGAGAGGACAATCATCATGAAAAAAGTATGGAATGTGGTAAAGAACATATTCACTTGGGCAGTCGTGCTGATCGCCGTGGGAATGATGATCTTTACCATCATCTCGGTCAACACCTTTGACCGGGCGGACAGAAGCCTGTTTGGCTACAAGGCGTTTATCGTCTTGTCAGACTCCATGAGCGCCACGGACTTCTCCGCCGGCGATCTGGTGCTGGTGAAGGAGGTAGACCCTGCCACCCTTCAGGAGGGCGACATTATTTCCTTCTCCTCGCAGAATACCAGCAACTTCGGCGAGATCGTCACCCATAAGATCCGCACGGTGACCACGGATGAAAACGGCGATACCGCCTTCATTACCTACGGTACCACCACCAATGTGGATGATGAATCGCTGGTGACCTTCCCCTTTGTGATCGGCAAATACCAGACCAAGCTCCCCGGCGTGGGCAAGTTTTTCACCTTCCTCAAGACGGTCCCGGGCTATATCTGCTGTATCCTGACGCCGTTTATCGTGCTGATCGTCCTGCAGCTGATCAACTTTATCAAGATCTTCCGCGCCTATAAGAAGGAGCAGATGGCAGACCTGACCCGTGAGCGGGAGCAGATCGCGGAGGAGCGCAAAAAGTCGGAGGCCATGATGAACGAGCTGCTGGCCCTGAAGGCCCAGCTGGATGCCCAGAAGGGCGGCGCGCCCGCGGCGGAGAAGGCCCCGGCAGAAGCGGCCCCCGCGCCGGAAGCGGCCCCCGCAGAAGAGACCCCCGCGAAAACAGACGATGAATAATGCAAAACACGGTATTATTAAGATAGGGAGGAACTCAGGTATGATGTTTCGTTCAAAAGCACAGGACGGAAAGCGCATGGCACCGCGCAAGCACACAACGCTTCGCAGACGCTCCCTGCTGGAAAAGGGCCTGATCAGCTGTCTCGTCCTGATCGCGGTCTGCAGTATGCTTTTCGTCAGCACGACCTTGTCGTGGTTTTCCGATCAGGTAACTGCCGGCGGAACAGTGATCAAGACTGGTCAATATTTGCTTAATGTTCGCCAGGGCTCACAGAGCCAAACGATGAGTCTTGGCGCCGCAGATGGGAACACTATCACGCCCAATGCCATTCAAATGATGCGCGTGGACAAAAATGATTCTGATCTTTGGGAGCCGGGCGCGGTGTTTGTTTCTGATCCGATCTGGATGGAAAATGACGGCGATATTGATATTGAGTTTTGTCTGGAGCTGCTGACGGCAAGAGATACGCTGGCTGCTAACCTGACAACGAATCAAACGGGTCTGGAGCTGTTGAATGCAATCCAATTTAAGATCATGGATATGAATGATTTTGAGAAAAAGGTTTACGCAGCAGCAGAAAAAGCGGAAGAAGGATTGCGGAACGATGAGGAAGTCTATTCTATTGATATTGCAAACGAGCTGAAAACGGATTTCCAAAGCGGGCAGAGAGACCTTCGCACCGCAGATAGTGCCAAGAGCGTTGGTACAACGAGCAGTGGATCGCCGATCATCAAGCTTGCTGTAGGTGACCGCAGCAGTGAATTTGTCATTGTGGGCTTGATGAATTCTTATGCCAATGTGCAATATAGCGGCAAGACGCTGGAAACTCCTTTCACGCTGGTCATCAAGAGCCAGCAGGCCGGCTTCACATGGGCCTCCACGGCACCGGCCTTTTGCACGGATGCTTCCCATGAACAGGCAAAAGGTCAGGCTAACGCCTTTGCAGATACTGAGCAGGGCTATTGGCGGTATGAAAACGGCTTCCATGTATACCACTGTGCCGCCTGTCAGCAGACACTGCTGGAAGAAGATGCAACAAACACAAAGGCGGATCATGCGCATATTGCTGAGCAGGCCTTTAATAACGGCAGCAGCGCCAGCGTTTGGACTGCGGCTAATGGAAGTGCTGTGGATTACTACTGCCGCGTCTGCAATGAGCGCATCGCCACGGCCAACGGCAATACACTGTTTATCTATGACACCAACACAGTCATCAAGAAATAAGCAGCCAATGTTTCGGGAGCGAGGTGAAACCCATGCCTGAAAGAAAAAATCGAACGCGGCGCAGCGCCCTGCTGGTCTGTGCGCTGGCGGCCATGGTGCTTTTGGCCGCCCTGCCTGCCACGGCGGCGTGGTATGCCACCCAGAGTGCCGCCGGCGGCAGCGCCATCGAGACGGCCACCTTTGAGGTGTCTGTGAAGACCGAGACAAACCCAGCAGCTGCACCACTGAAGCAGCAGGATCTGGATGCTTTGATGGCGGAATATGAGACCGTGTGGAACACTGTTGAGGTCGCCAAAACGCTGGTTTATGACACCACCGTCGTCACCGTCACGGCGGATGAGGAGAATACAGCCAGCGGCTATGTTATCGTGACCTATGATAATAAGGATTATTACAGCGATTTCATCGCACCGGGCAAAAGCGTCCGATTCACTGTGCCCGGCGGCACAGTCCGGGGCAGCGATGGCGAAATCACCGTCAGCGGGGAAGACGCTTTTGACGAGCTCTACCGCAATGAATTCGTGATCAAAGCCGGCTGGGGCCGGCCGGAAGGCGAGCTGAAGCTGAAAGACCTGCAAGATGCCCTGGATGCGCAGACCGATTCCCTGATCGCCCGGCAGAAGCAGGCCTATCTGGAAGCGCTCGCCGCCCAGCTGGAGCAGGCAAAGCAGGCCGCAGAGGAAGCAGCAAGCCAGGCCGGACAGAATACCGGAGCCGCCACAACAGAGCCGACTGGCGTTTTTACGGGAAGCTGATATGAAAAAAACCGTCAAAAAAATCTGGGATATCATGTCCACCGTGCTGGTGGCGGCCATCGTACTGGTGGCGCTGCTGCTGGCGGGGACGCGCCTTGCCGGGATGCACGCCTATACGGTGCTTTCCGGCTCCATGGAGCCGACCTACCATGTGGGTTCGCTTGTGTTTGTCAAAAAGGCCGACCCTTCTGAGGTCAAGGCCGGCGACCCCATTACTTACCTCATCGCGGAAAAGCAGGTGGTGACCCACCGCTGCGTGGAGGTCCTGCCCGACGAGGAAGACCCCTCCGTCCTGCGCTTCCGCACCAAGGGCGACGCCAATAATGTGGAAGACGCAACGCTGGTCCACGAAAATAACCTCATCGGAAAGCCCGTGTTTTCCATCCCGCTGCTGGGCTTCGCGGCCAATTATATCCAGCATCCGCCCGGAACCTATGTGGCCATCGCCATTGCGGCGCTGATCGTCCTGCTGGCCTTCTGGCCCTCCGGCGAGAAAAAGGCAGAGACGGCAGGCAAAGAAAACTCTGTTTCCCAGGCTTCGGACGAAGCCTTCCCGCCGGAGGATTCCGGTGAAAATAAAAAGTAAGGCGAAAGAGACGATGAAAAAGAAAGTCACAGCAATCGCGCTTGCGGTCTGTATTCTGGCTGTCGCCGTCATCGGCGCAACCATGGCCTATTTTACGGATACCGACAGCAAATCCAACACCTTCACCTTCGGCGGCGTGGATATTGAACTCACCGAGAAGTCTGAAAAAGATGAGCAGAATAAAATTCACGCGGGCACTGAAAAGGATGGCGGCTTTACTTATGACACAGTCCTTCCCGGCCTGGTCTATTCCAAGGTTCCCACGGTCAAAGTCGTAGAAGGCCCTGCTTGGGTGGTTGTCACTGTAACGGTTCCCACCATTTATGATCATCCGGATTTCTTTAACAGAACCGCCAATGAAACTGATTTTGCAATGGTGAAGAAGGTCGTCGGCGAAAACACCGTCTATTATTTCTATGCCAACGCTGCTGTTATAGCAGAAAACTCTGTCACGCCCTTTACTGAGGTCAAGATCAACCCCGCTCTGACGCAGGACGATGTTAAAAACCTGCCGACCTTTAATGTGGTTGTGAATGCCTATGGTATCCAGAAAGAGGGCTTTGATAACGCACAGGAGGCCTTTGCTAAGGCGTTCGCGGATAAGCTTCCTACTGCGAGCGTAGTTATCAACGGCAAGACCCTCAGCTATGATTCTCTGGAGCAGGCCATTACTGAGGCTCCTGCCGGTGCTACGGTTACGCTGGAGAAGGATCTGGAGCTGGCCAGTGACATGACTATTGCAAAGGATATCACGCTGGATGGACAGGGAAATGCTGTTATCAGCCAGAAGACAATTACCGTAAATGCTGAAAAGGTTACAGTGAAAGATTTAACCTATCGCGAACCCAGCAATAAGAATAGCAATGCATCCTGCTTCTATCTTCGGAACGGTTGCAAAGAATTTGTAATCGATGGTTGTACATTTGAGAATCCGCAGTGGGAAGTGGTTCAGGTAACCTCTAAAGATATCGAAAAACTGATGATTACAAACAGCACCTTTATTGCAAGCGCGGTGAAGGCGGCGGCAGATGATTATTACAACAAAACCGATGATCAGGCAACTCGTTATATCCATGTTCAGCCTGATGCCGGAGATCATGTCATTATGGACATTACGATTACCGGTAATACCTTTAAGAATCTGGATAAAGTGAATGATTCTTGCGTTGGTATTTATTTCATTGAAGATGGTTCTACGCTTACCTTAGGAAACAATAGCTTTAGCGATTGGGCTGAAGGCGATGTTGTTAATGGCGTGACTGATAAGCTGAGCGTTATGTGGCCCGAGATGACTGAGCTTAAAACGATCAGCAAGTGGACTGGAAGCGTTCAGACGATTACGCTTCAGAAAGGAAACTAATCTGATTTTTCCGTATCCCTGCCCTTCGGGGCAGGGTACGCATGACCGCCCTGAGCTTCGGGGCGGCGATGCGTGCTCTGCTACCAAATAAAAAGGAGTGAACACAGTGAAAATCAAAAAGGCGCTCCTGCTGCTGCTCGCCCTCCTGCTGATCTTTGCCGTGGTGTCTGCCACCGTGGCCAACACCACCGTGGAAGGCCGCACGCGCAATGTGATCACCACCGGCGAGGTGAAGATCAGCATCAATGAGAAGACAGAAGCGGTCAACGGTGTCATCCGTGCAGACGGCAGCGGCATCGACTTTTCCGCCGTGGTGCCCGGCCAGGCCGCGTCCAAGATCGTCACCATCAAAAACGAAGCGGAAAAGTGCTGGCTGCGCGTCAAGGTGGAGATCACCGTCAATCCCGCCCCCAGCGACGGCTCCGACCCCGCCCGGCTCATCGTCCCCAATATCGACGAAGCCCTTTGGGAATATAAAAACGGCTATTATTATTACCGGGAGCCGCTGGAAAGCGGCAATACGGCGGCGATGTTCGATCAGGTCCTTTTTGCCCCCGGCATCGGCAACGCTTATGCCGGCAGCCAAGCCAAAATGGTGATCACCGCCGAGGCGACGCAGTATAAGAACAACGAGACCATGTCTCCCGATAGCTGGCCTGCGGAAGCGGAGGGCACCGTATGACAAAGAAAAAAATCGCCATTGTGGCCGCGCTGGTTTGTATTCTGGCGCTGGGGATTGCCGCCGTCACCTGGGCGGCAGATCCCGTCCCTACCGTTGTTTTTGACGCCAAGGCCAAGACCTTCACCTTCCAAAACTGCATTCAGTATACCTATGGCGACGAAGACGGCGACGGCACAGCCGAGCAATACCCCGATCTGTTCCCCACCATCAAAAACGCCATGCCCGGCGACAGCTTTGACCAGACCATCCGCGTCAAGGTCATCAATGCCGGCCGGGATGTGGTCAAAATGTATCTCCGCTCGGAAAACCCCAACGATGATTATGATAAGCTGATCAATGAAAGCGGCGACGAGGTCAAGCTGACCGCCCGCTTCGGCGAGATCGGCGGCGCAAAGCGCAACATTCTGGAGCTTGCCAAGGACTTTATTCGCGGCCGCAAGGACCCTGCTATTACCAGCAGCGATACCAATATGGTCTATCTTGGCGCTTATACCGGCAGCTCCCGGGAGCGGGAGATCGATGTGACCTTCGCCCTGGAGCTCACCGCCGGAAATGAATATGCCGGCAAGACCGCCACGGTGGATTGGGTCTTCATCGCGGAGATCATCCCCTATATGCCGGATCCCGTCGGCCCCACCCCCGGCGGCGACGATGACGATCGCGGCATCTGGAATCTGGAGCTGGTCTCCGAACATATCAACTATGTCATTGGCCGGGACGACGGTCTGGTCCATCCGGAAGACACCATCACCCGGGCGGAAGCCACCACCATCTTCTTCCGCCTGATGACCGACGCCAGCCGCGAGCGCTATTGGACCATGTCCAACCCCTATTACGATGTGGCGCTGACCATGTGGTATAACAACGCCATCTCCACCATGACCCGGGCGGGCATCGTGGAGGGCTGTCCCGGCAATGTGTTTGAGCCGGACCGGCCCATTACCCGCGCCGAGTTTGTGACCATCGTCTCCCGGATCCTGACGGCGAAAACCGTAGTGAAAAATGACTTCCCCGATGTCCACGGACACTGGGCGGAGCCTTATATCGACAACGCCGTCAGCCTTGGCATCATCAATGGCTATCCCGACGGCACCTTCGGCCCGGAGAACCCCATCACCCGCGCCGAGGTCATGGCCATCTGCAACCGTCTGCTGAACCGCTATCCGGAGGAGGATTCTCTGCTGGAGGGCATGGTCCAGTGGCCGGACAACATGGACAAGAGCCGGTGGTTCTATCTGGATGTGCAGGAGGCCACAAACTACCATATGTATGAGCGCAAGGGAACGCCGCGGCTCTATGTGGATCCCGAATACTGGACGCAGCTGACGCCCAACATCGAATGGGAAAAGCTGGAACGGCCGGATTCCGCGGCTTCCAATATCTACCGCTCGGACCGACTGGCGCGGCAGGAAAGATAAAAGGAAAGGTGAGGATGCAAATTGCGGGCAAGTCGTAAGATCAAGAGCGCGCTTTTTGGCGGAGCGCTGCTGACGATCATCACGGTCATGCTGATGCTGGGCAGCACCATGGCTTGGTTCCAGGATACCGAAGTCGTCATCAACACCTATACCTTTGGTAATCTGGATGTGGACATCGTGGAGGAGAACGATGGCCAGATCGTTGGCGCTACAACGCTCCAGTTTGTCAAGCCGGACGGCGGAGAATATCAGGCCGGTGCATATCTCTTTGAGCCGGGCGCCACCTTCCAGCTAAAGGAATTTTATATCAAAAACAGCGGCGATGTGGCGTTGAAATACCGACTGAAGCTGGATACCACCGGCGCGACGGGACAGAAGGAGCTGCTGGATTCCATGACCATCACCGCTACCATGGGCAATGGCAGCCCCGCGCCCTCCTTTTCGTTAGATTCTGAGACCCGAACGCTTGCTGCAGGCAGAATGGATGGCCCGGTGCGGATCTATATCCACATGAAGAAGGAAGCCGGCAACGAATATCAGGGCATGGCTGTTGAGGGTCTGGTGGTCAAGGTGATTGCCGTGCAGGATGAGGGCATCCCGGATGCGGATCTGGAGGATGCCTTCAACGAAGCAAAGCAAAAGCCCACGCCGTAACGCAAAATAACAACGCTTTCTATCAAAAGGCCATGGCCTTTTCTGCGCTCCCACGGAACGAGCGCAGAAAACCGTTCTGTTGTGACCGGCGCTTGCCGATTACATAAAAAAATAAAAAGGAGCGAAAACTATGAAACTGAAAAGCAAAAAAAGCGCATTGCTCATGAGTTTTACCTCTCTGCTCATCTGCTTCGCAATGCTGGCCGGCTCCACCTTCGCGTGGTTCACGGATACGGCGACCACGGGGGTCAATAAGATCCAGGCGGGTACCTTAAAAGTGGATATCGTAGCGGCAGATAAGGATGATGCTACGGGAAAGTATCCCAGCCTGACCGGAGAGGGCAGCAAATTGAATTTCGTTAAAGCGCAAGGCGCGGAAAATGAAAGTATCCTTTGGGAACCGGGCTGTGTCTATCAGACTGAAGGCTTCCGTATTCAGAGCAAGGGCAATCTGGCGCTGAAATGGAAGGTGCAGATCAACAAGAGTCACACCGTTGAGAAAGAAATACACGGTCACGAGCTGCTGGATGTGATCGAATTCTCTATTGTTGATGAGCGCGGTGCGTCCGTTCCGTTGGATAACTTTACAGGCAATTTGAACGGAGTAGATGCTGTAAGCGGTATCTATAAGCTGCAAGGTAAGATGAAAACCACAGCTGGAAACGAATACCAGGGATTGCTGCTCAATGGAGTAACCATCACAGTATTTGCCACACAGGATACGGTCGAGCATGATAGTTTCAGCAATCGATATGATGCTGATGCACAAAATCCGCAGGTCACCAATCAGGCAGAGTTCCTCTCGGCACTGAATAGTGCAACGGATGACGAAACCATTTATTTGGCGGCCGGTGATTTTGGCACGATTGAGATGATTCACTATTTCAAGAACACCAGCGTCAAGAACATCAAGCTGGTCGGTATGGAAGGTACATCCATTGGCCTGTGGTTTGGAAAAGACTGCAAGCCTGTTAACGGCTGGACATTCCAGAATATCAGCTTTACGGGGGATAAGGGTCTGGTCATCAATTGTGTGAACAACGGTGTCACGGTTGAGAATTGCACATTTACGGGGACATTGCTCGAAAGTGCTGGCGCCGGTGCGTATGTGTCTAATTTGACCATTAAGAAATGCACTTTTAAAGACACGGTGGATAAAGAAATGCCCACTGTCTATATTGGGGAGAACAACGGAGTGAGCATCACCGACTGCACCTTTACCAATGTGGGTTATAATGCCATCCAAATCGGCAAAATGCACGGAAATGTTTCTATTGAGAACAATACAATTGATGACACTTATGACCGTGCCATGCGCTTCACTGCGGCGGCAGCGAATGGAGCAGTGGTGGTGACCATTAAGGGCAACACCGTTACGAATGGTGCCAAAAGAGCAGGAGAGGTACTGGGAGCCAAAGACATGAATTATACGATTAACTTTGAGAGCAACACCTGGGAGGGCAAGACCGACACTGAAATGACAAAGGAGACCGTGGGCAGAGACTACATTGTAAAACTCCCCGGCTAAAGCGTTTTCAATGTAAGCTTTGCTGATCACATTACCGGTATGTGATTTTTAGAATAACGATAGCATCACGCCCCGAAGCCCTTGGCTTCGGGGCTTTTGCGCTCTCGTTATTTCCGCAAACCGCTTGCAATCTCCCGGAAAATCCTGTATAATCGTTCCGAAAACAGGAGGGCCGGCGTTCGCTCCGAAGCCCCACGCGTCTAAAAGCGGGGGCGGCGCTGTGCGCCAAGGCCTGTTCCAAAGCGGAAAAGCTGCTTGAACAAAGGTCCGCCATTTTGTAAAAAATGGCGGCTTTTTTCTGCAAAACGCGGCCTGCATGGCCGGCACAGGCGGTGGAACAATAGGAAAAAACGGAGTTGATCAGAAATGTTCTGGAAGAAGCATAAGGGAAAGCTGATCGCCGCGGCGCTGGTGCTGCTGGCGCTGGCGGCGCTGACTGCGGCCCTTTTCCGGGGCGGGGAGCGCCCCGGGGCAGACGGCGGATACTCCTGCACGATCTCCATCTCCTGCGCCTCCATTCTGGACCATTTGGAGCTGTGCGATCCGGAAAAAATCGAGCTGGTCCCGGAAAATGGCTGGATTTTGGAGCCGGTTTCTGTTATATTCTATGAGGGCGAGAGCGTGTTCGATGTGCTCCAGCGGACCTGCAGACAGCAGAAGATCCATATGGAATATTCCGACACGCCCCTCTATCATTCCGCTTATATCGAGGGCATCGCCAACCTGTATGAGTTTGACGCGGGCCAGCGCTCCGGCTGGATGTATCGGGTCAACGGCTGGTTCCCAAACTATGGCTGCAGCCGCTATCAGCTGCAGGACGGCGATGTGGTGGAATGGGTCTATACCTGCGAGCTTGGCAATGATGTGGGCGGCGGTTATGCCGCAGAAGGAAACGAATGAGAAAGCAAGACGCCTTTTCGGGCTATCACCCGGCGGTCAATTTTCTATATTATGCCATGGTCCTGCTCTTTTCCATGTGCCTGATGCACCCGGCCTATCTTCTGATCTCCCTGACCGGGGCACTGGCCTATGATATTTCGCTGCGGGGGAGGAAGGCCGTGCGCTTTGCTGTGGCGGGGCTGCTGCCCATGGCGCTGTTTGCCGCTGCGGTGAACCCGGCCTTCAATCATGAGGGCGCGACCATTTTGACCTATCTCCCCGGCGGCAACCCGCTGACGCTGGAATCCATCCTCTACGGCGCGGCTGCGGCCGCCATGCTGGCGGCGGTGGTGCTGTGGTTTTCCAGCTATCAGATGGTGATGACCTCGGATAAATTCGTCTATCTCTTCGGCCGGATCATCCCGGCGCTTTCGCTGGTGCTTTCCATGGCCCTGCGGTTCATCCCCCGGTTCCGGGCGCAGCTGCACACTGTGGGCGAGGCCCAGGCCTGCCTTGGCCGGGACACGCAAAACGGCAGCCTGCTCCGCCGGATGAAAAACGCCCTGCGGGTCTTTTCCATCACGGTCACCTGGAGCCTGGAAAACGCCATCGAGACGGCAGATTCCATGCGTGCCCGGGGCTATGGCCTGCCGGGGCGGACGGCCTTTTCCATCTATCGGCTGGACAGCCGGGATCGGGCCGCGCTAGCCTGGCTGGGCTTCTGCGGCTTTGATCTGATCGCCGGCTGGATGGCCGGCGGAATGTATTTTCGTTATTATCCCACGGTGAAGTGCGCCCCGCTGACGCCCATGACCGCGAGCTTCGCCCTGGTCTATCTTTGCCTTTGCCTGACGCCGGTAATGCTGAACTGGAAGGAGGACGCCAAATGGAGCTCTTTACGATCCGGGACCTGACCTTTTCCTATCCGGAACAGCCCCAGCCGGCCCTCCGCTCCCTTTCGCTGACGGTGGAGCGGGGCGAGTTTCTGGTGCTCTGCGGCCCCTCCGGCTGCGGCAAAAGCACGCTGCTGCGGCAGCTGAAGACCGTTCTGGCGCCCCACGGACGCCGGACAGGCGAGCTGCTGCTGGAGGGCAGACCGCTGGACAGCCTTTCCCAGCGGGAGCAGGCGGAGCGCATCGGCTTCGTCCAGCAAAGCCCGGAGAATCAGCTGGTGACGGATAAGGTCTGGCACGAGCTGGCCTTCGGGCTGGAGAGCCTGGGCTATGATACGCCCACCATCCGCCGCCGGGTGGCGGAGATGGCGTCCTTTTTTGGGATCCAGACCTGGTTCCACAAAAATGTGGCGGAGCTTTCCGGCGGACAGAAGCAGCTTTTGAATCTGGCCGCCGTTATGGCGCTGCAGCCCAGCGTGCTCATTCTGGACGAGCCCACCAGCCAGCTGGACCCCATCGCCGCTTCGGATTTTCTGGCGACGCTCTCCCGGATCAACCGGGAGCTGGGCACCACGGTCATCCTGACGGAGCACCGGCTGGAAGAGGCCTTTGGCTTTGCCTCCCGGGTGGCCGTTTTGGAAAAGGGCGCGCTGCTCTGCACGGGGGCGCCGGCGGAGGTGGGCGCGGCGCTGAAAAGCGCCGGCAGCGCCATGTTTCTTGCCATGCCTGCCGCCATGCGGATCTGGAGCGCTGTGGATTCCGGGGCGCCCTGCCCGGTCTCCGTGCGGGATGGGCGGCGCTGGCTGCTGGACTATGCGGCGGCGCACCCGCTGAAGGCGCTTCCGGAGGAGGGGCCCCCGCCGGAGACGGAAGCGCTGATCTCCGCCCGGGAGCTTTGGTTCAAATATGATCAGGATCGGCCGGATGTGGTGAAGGGCCTTTCGCTGGAGGTGCGCCGGGGGCAGCTGCTGGCGCTTTTGGGGGGCAACGGCACCGGCAAGACCACCAGCCTGAAGCTGCTGGCCGGGCTGAAAAAGCCCTGGCGGGGCGAGCTGGAGGTCCGGGGGACCGTGGGCATGCTGCCGCAGGATCCGCAGACGCTGTTTGTCCGCCCCACCGTCCGGGAGGATCTGCTGGAGGTCCTGCCCCGGGCAGAGCGGAAGGACGCGGCGCTGGAGCGGGTGGTCTCTCTGTGCCGCCTGACGGAGCTTCTGGACCGCCACCCCTATGATCTTTCCGGCGGAGAGCAGCAGCGGGCCGCGCTGGCCAAGCTGCTGCTGCGGGATCCGGATATCCTGCTGCTGGACGAGCCTACCAAGGGGCTGGATGCGGAGTTCAAGCAGTCCTTTGGGCAGATCCTGCAGACGCTGCAGCGCTCCGGCGTGGCCATTCTGATGGTCAGCCACGATATTGAGTTTTGTGCAAAATATGCAGACCGCTGCGCCCTGTTTTTTGACGGAAATATCGTCACAGAGGGGACGCCCAGAGCATTTTTCTCCGGCAACAGCTTCTATACTACGGCTGCCAACCGCATGGCCCGAGAGCTGCTGCCCCGGGCGGTGACGCCGGAGGATGTGATCGTCGCCTGCGGTGGGAAAACGCCAGACACGCCGGCACTGCCGGAATACCGCCGCCTGCCGCCTGCGCCGGAAAAGGAGGCCGCGGCCACCCGGAGCCTGCCGGTCTGGCGGAAGGCGCTCGCCGCCGTCTCCGGTCTGGGGGCGCTGGCGCTGATCGTCCAGGCCATCCGTGTCACCGACCTGTCCAAGCTGATCGGCGCGGAGGGAATGACGGCACTGGCCGGCGACCAGCTGCTGCGCTATGCTGCGCTGGCGGCGGCTCTTCTGGTGTTTGCTCTTTCCGTGGGGCAAAAGGCAGAGCGCCCCGGAACACCGGTGCAGACGCCGGTGGAAAAGCGCCGGCTGCGCAAGCGCACCGCGGCGGCCACAGTGCTGATCCTGCTGCTGATCCCGCTGACGCTGTTTGCAGGCGTGTATTTTCTGGAGGGGCGGAAGTATTATTTCATTTCGCTTTTGATCCTGCTGGAATGTATGCTGCCCTTTTTCCTGATCTTTGAGGGCCGCAGGCCCCAGGCCCGGGAGCTTGTGCTCATCGCCGTTCTGGTGGCCATGAATGTGGCGGGCCG
>USML01000043.1 GCA_900555855.1 uncultured Eubacteriales bacterium
GTGACCTCCATATTGCGGACGCTCACCAGGACTTCATTCAGTTCCTTTGCCATTACTGCGCGCCCCCTCTCTTGATCTCGCGGATATGGCGGATGACCTCCGGCGGCTCGATCTTGGGCGCGCGGGGATCCAGCAGCCAGGTCCGGGCCTTATGGGTGGGCGACACCTCAAAATACGGCGGACGGTGCTCGAAGTCGATCTTCAGCGCCTGGGGATTGCGGGGCGCGAAGGCGTCGCCGCGGATCTGGTTGAACAGGTTGGGCGGGGTGCCCTTGATGGCGTAAAGATCCTGACCCTTGATGCCCAGCTGGGGCAGCGAGGAAAGCAGCGCCCAGGTGTAGGGGTGCTTGGGATTATAGAAGACCTCCTCGCAGGTGCCGATCTCCACGATGTCGCCGGCGTACATCACGGCGATCCGGTCGGCCACATTGGCCACCACGCCCAGATCGTGGGTGATATAGATGGTGGTCAGGTCATATTTTTCCTTCAGATCCTTGATCAGGTTCAGGATCTGGGCCTGGATGGTCACATCCAGCGCCGTGGTGGGCTCGTCGCAGATCAGGATCCGGGGGTTGCAGGCCATGGCGATGGCGATGACCACACGCTGGCGCATGCCGCCGGAAAACTCATGGGGATACTGCCCGTAGCGGCGGGCCGGCTCGGGAATGCCCACATCCGCCAGGATCTCGATGGCCTTTTTCTTTGCGGCCTCGCCCTTCAGCTGCTGATGCAGCTCCAGCGCCTCCTCGATCTGCCAGCCCACGGTCTTCAGCGGGTTCAGGGAGGTCATGGGATCCTGCATGACCATGGCCACCTCCTTGCCGCGGATCTTGATCCAGTCCTTCTCCGTCTTGAACTTGGCAAGGTCCATGTCCTTATAGAGGATGGAGCCGGAGTCCACCCAGCCGTTTTTATCCAGCAGACCGATGAAATTCTTGGTGAACACCGACTTGCCGGAGCCGGATTCGCCCACGATGGCAAGGCTCTCGCCCTTATACAGGTCCAGCGAGATGCCGCGGATGGCGTGGAGCACCTTGCCCCGCAGGCTGAACTTCACATTCAGGTCCCGGACAGACAAAATCACTTCTTTTTGCATCATGACCCCTCCTTACACATGGTTTCTCGGGTCTGCTGCATCAGAGAAGGCGTTGCCCACCAGATAAAAGCAGATCGTGATGATGGAAAGAATAACAGCGGGAATGATCAGCTGATACCGCAGGGTAGGCGCCATCATCATGGCGCGGCCCTTGTTCACCAGGTTGCCCAGCGACGGGGTCTTGATGGGCAGTCCCAGGCCGATATAAGCCAGGAACACCTCGGAGCCGATGGCGCCGGGGATGGCCAGAGCCATCTGCAGCATGACCACGGAAACCATCTGCGGCAGCAGGTTTTTGACGATAATGCGGCGGGTCGGCGTGCCCAGGCAGCGGGAGGCCAGGTTATAATCCCGGTCGCGGATGATGACCACCTGATTGCGGATGAAGCGGGCCAGACCGATCCAGCCAGTGATGCACATGGCGATGATGATGGTCTTGACGCCGGGCCGCATCACATAGGAGGCCAGGATCAGGATAATGGTAGAGGGAATATTGTTCACCAGGTTATACAGCTCGGTGAACAGGAAGTCCAGCTTGCGCACATAGCCCCAGAGCAGACCGCCCAGAATGCCCACAAAGGCGTTCAGCGCAGCCACGATCAGGCCGATGAGCAGGGAGGTACGGGTGCCGGACCACATGCGGGCCCACAGATCCTGACCGATATCGTTGGTGCCGAACCAGTAGATCTTATTGGGCCGCTGATTCTCCACGAAGCCGGTCACCGGGGAAACATTGGTGGGCTCGGCCACGCGGGCATAAGCGGGGTTGATACACTTCTGGCTGCCGTCCTCAGAGGAGATGGTCAGCTTGACCTGCTCTTCGGGAACGAAGGCGTAGTACCAGTTGTCCTCCAGATGGGTAAACTCCACGGGCGCCTTGGCAGAGCCGTTGAGCATACCGGCGCCGATGACATTGGGCTTGCCCCAGTCTTCCGGCATCTGCAGGTAGGTCAGGACCGTTCCGGCGGGAACATTTTCGATCAGGTCGCCGTCGGTCTGCTTGGAGCTGGAGAAATACGCGCCCATGCCGCTGTTGGTCATGCCCAGCGTGATCCAGACAGCCTGCTGATAGGTGGTCTCCTTGCCGTCCTCGGAGGTGACATAGAGATAAGGCGTCGCCGTGGGAACCAGGACATAATACCAGCCCTGATCCTTGGGAGAAAGCGCGCCGGTGAGCTCGCTGGCGATCTTGTCGTCGCCCTGGCAGAAGAACCGGGGCGTGCCCCAGGAATCCGCCACCTGCACATAGGCCAGCGTCATGCCGTCGGGGACCTCCACGGGATAGCCCTTGCTGGTCTGGCGGACGCCGGTGAGGGTAACCTTGGAGTCTTCCGCGACGGTGAGCCAGACGGCCTTGGGATCATAATAATTGACCATATTGGGATCAAACTGATTGGGCAGCAGGGGCTGGATGAAGGTAAAGATCATCAGCGCCAACATAACGATCAGCATCGCCACGGCCACCTTGTTCTTGAAGAACATAATCACCGTGGATCGCCAATAGGAATAGTTGGAATAGCCGGTGCGCTCCGCGGCGGCCTCGTCGTAGGAAACGGGCTCGAACTCCGAAGCGGGCAGCAGCTTGATCTCTTCCGGAGTCAGATCGTCCTTGTCCGCAAGGGTCGCGGCCATGGTCTGCTGCGTGATGCCCTCCTCCAGCTTTCCGCTGATCTTGTTTTTGGGAGAATACTTGCTCATCTGGCTCCCTCCTTCTTGGAAAAGCTGATGCGGGGATCCACGATGCCCATCAGGATATCGCCCAGCAGCAGGCCAACGATGCTCAGGCTGGCAAAGATCACGATCAGCGCCAGCACCATGTTGTTATCCTGCCGCTTGATCACATCCACCAGCAGGCCGCCCATACCGGGAATGGAATAGAGCGACTCGGTGTAGATGGAGCCGGAGATGGTCAGCAGAATAGAGCCGGGGATCAGGTTGACCATGGGCACCACAGAATTGCGGAACACATGGCGGAACCAGATGGTGGAATTGGGGACGCCCTTGGCCCGGGCCAGCTTGATATAATCCTTATTGGTCTCGTCCACCATATACCGCCGCAGCCACATGGCATAGCTGGAGATGGAGGGCAAGGCCAGAGAGATCACAGGCAGGATCAGTGAGGACCATTGATCCGCCTTATACAGCATGCTCACCTTCAGCCAGGTGGAGCCATAGAGCTGGATGAAGATGAAATAAACGGCGTTGGGAACGGCCTGAATAAAGACGATGTAGGCATTGCCCAGCTTATCCATAAAGCGGCCCTTGCTGCGCGCCATCAGGACGCCCAGGATCATGCCCAGCGGCAGGCTCAATGCCATGGAAATCAGGCCCACCTTCATGGAGATGCCCATTTTAGAAACAATAATGCTGGAAATGGAAGCGTTCACGCGATAACGATAAGAAATGCCGAGATCGCCCTTCAGCAGATTGCGGATGAACCGGAAGACCTGCACATACAGCGGGTCGTTCAGGCCCATTTTCTCAAGGCCCACCTTGATCTGGGCCGGAGAAAGCTTTTCATAGTTATTGAAGTAGCCTTCCTCTGGCATAAAGCGCAGCAGCGCGAAGATGACCGCGATCAGGATCACCAGCGTCAGCAGCGACCGGAGAAGGCGTTTGATCGAGTATTTTAACACGTTGTATCTCCTTCATTTCTTCCTGTTGGATCGGCGGGCGACCGCCGGCAGGATTCGGGAAAAACCGCCGGAAATTTGAACCGGCCCTGCTCCGAAAAAACAGAGCAGAGCCGCTTTCCGGTTATTTCGCAGGAATGCTGGGGCACTTGCGTGCCCCAGCGGATCATTCGGTCAGATCAGTGCTGGCCCAGAGCCTCGCTCCAAGCTTCGTACTGCGCGTCATACATATCCTGAGACATGGCAGTCTTATAGACATGCTGGCCCTTGTAACGGCTGGAGGACTGGCCCATCATGGCGAACTGGCCCTCGAAGGCGTTCAGCTTGGTGGCCTGATAGGAGCCGCCGGAGATGAACATGGGGATCACGATGGCGTGGTCCAGATAGAAAGCCTCGGCAGCGGCAAAGGCCTCATAGCGCTCGTCCATATCGGTGTAGCACTCGCGGGCATGGTCGACCAGAGCATAATACTCGTCGATCAGAGCATTGGTCTCGTCCGTCTTGGTATCCTGGAAGACTCTGTAGGAATCGGTATCGTGGCAGAAGAAGTTGTAGCTGTTCTCGCGCTCGAAGGGATCGGCCCAGGTCTCGGGATCCATGAAGTCGGCGCCCCAGTTCAGCTCCTGCAGCGCGTAGTTGCCGTTGCGGCGGGTCTCGTTCAGGAAGGAGTTGCCGGCGAATTCAAGGACAACGATGTCGATGAAATCAGAGCCCAGCAGGCCTTCCAGCTGCTGCTCCAGCAGGACAGAGGCATTGCCCCAGGAGGAGGTGGAGGGGTTGTAGTTCACGGGAGCCTTGATGGGGAAGGTGGCGCCGGCAGCTTCCAGCTCAGCCTTGGCCAGATCGCGGTACTTGATGGCCTCCGTCTCGTTGAAGCTCTCCGTCTCGGTGTACTTGGCCAGGCCGCCATAGTTGACATAATCCTTGCCGTCATTCACAGAGAAGCCCTTGGGGGTAACGGTGTTGATCAGGTGCATCTTGGCGTCGTCGCCGGGGAAACGGGCAGCGGTATACTGCTCACGGTTCAGGCCGTGGAAGATGGCCTTGCGGAAGTTTTCGTTGTTGACGGCCTTGACCCAGTTCTCGGGCTCATACTGCGCGTCAAACTTAGGCTCGAAGCAGAAGCCGAAGAAGTAGGAATAGTCGCCGATCACGCGGCTGGTGCAGATCATCTGAGACTTTTCGGGATCAGACAGCCAGTCGTTGACGATATCGGAGCCGATGCCGCAGCCATCGACCTCGCCGCGCAGGAAGAGCTCGGTCTCCAGCGTAGCAGCCTCGGTGTTGTAGGTCTGCTCGATGCGCTCAATGTAGATATGCTCCGCATCCCAGTTGTTCTCGTTCTTGACATAGATGCGCTTTTCCTGGGGATTGAAGGTCTCCAGAATGTAGGCGCCGTTGAACCACATGCTCTGATTGTCCAGCGCGTAGTTCTCGCCCAGCTCGGCCAGCAGAGAAGCGGGAGCGGGCCAATAGGTACCAAACTGCAGGGCAGTCAGGAAGTAGGGACGGGGCTTGACCAGATGATACACCAGGGTGTAATCGTCCAGAGCCTCAACGCCCAGATCCTCGGGCTTGACCTCGGGATATTCCTCATAGCCCTCGACCTTGCCGTCGTCGGTCCAGAGGATGGTGTAGACAACGCCGTTTTCGATGACATAATCATCGCAGATGACATCGCCGTCTTCGTCCTTGCTCCAGGTCTCAGCGCCCTTTTCCACGGCCACCAGCTTGGCGGCGGTGTACTCCAGCAGCTCTTCCGCATTGACGACCCAGCCGTCCATCAGATAGCTGTTGCTGCAGTCCATGGCGGAATCGCACACATAGCGGGCAGCGGCCACATAGTCGTGCGCCGTGACGGGATCCTTCTGATTACCGGCGGCGTCATAATAATACTGGCCCTTGCGCAGATTGAAGGTCCACTTCTGGCCCTGAACCTCCACATCGATGGGATTGCCGTCCTCATCGGTGCTCTTCACGGTGTAGGTCTCCAGCTCGTCCTTCCAGGACTCCGCAGCGCAGGGAACGATGTTGCCGTAGCTGTCGTTCTCCACGAGAGAATCGATGGTGTTGGCGCCGACCACCAGCTCGTAGGTAGTACTGGAGATCAGGTAGTTCATGGTCGTGACCTCGGAGGAATAAACAGAGCGATAAACCTGCTCATCCGCAAACTCACGGCCATCGGGGCCGACCTTGGCTTCGGAATCGTCCGGAGTCGTGGGATCGGTAGGCGTGCTGGGAGTCGGGTCGGTGGTGTTGGGCTGGTCGGTGTTGCCAGGCTGATCGGTATTGTTGTTACCGCAGCCGGCCACACACGCCAGAACCAGCATCGCCGCCAGCAGCAGAGCGATATACTTCTTCATGGGTGTCTCTCCTTTTTGTTTGGGCTTTCGCCCTTCATTAAAATAGCGACTTTACCATAGTTTTCAGTAAAAATCAATCATGCCTTGTGCTTTTCCCTTGTCCTCATTTGCTATTTCAGCGATATGTGCAATAATTGCCCCGAATTTTTGTTAAGAATGTTCCTTGACTGTTACAGCCCTGTTACTTTTCCTTTGCTTTTCCTTCGCTTTTCCGTGCAATGCATCACATTTTCCTTTACTTTTGTGGAAAACTGTGTTATGATACCTTTGCATGTCCAGGCGCTTAGTGACCGGCCCGCCGCGGCCCATGGCCGCCACATTCCTCACACCGCCACTCAGCCCTCCGGACAAATTATGATAAGGAGGAATATCCCCATGATTCTCAAGGAAGCCAAGACCCAGGTCATCGAGAGCCACCGCCTGCATGAGACCGACACCGGTTCTCCCGAGGTCCAGATCGCCATTCTCACCACCCGTATCAACGAGCTGAATGAGCATCTGAAGGTGCATCGCAATGACAAGCACAGCCAGCGCGGCCTGCTGAAGATGGTCGGCCGGCGCCGCCGTCTGCTGGACTATCTCCAGCGGAAGGACATTGAGCGCTATCGTGCTGCCGTCGCCGCAAACAACCTGCGTAAGTAAGCCAAAGCCTGGAGGGGGACGGAAGCGTCCCCCTTCTGTGTCATCCCGCCCGCTTCCCGGACGAGCCTTTTAGCAGTTGAAGGAGCGCAGAGCTTCGCCTCCGCCCTGCTTCAAATGCTAAGAGCCGCCCCGGGAACCCACACACTATATATATTAAGAAAGGTGGATCCCTGAAATGGTAAAGCATGCAACCTTCCCCAACTATCGCGTTTATGAAACCACGCTGGGCGGCCGCAAGCTCAAGGTGGAGCTTGGCAAGATGGCCGGTCTGGCCAACGGCGCGGCCCTGGTCTCCTTTGGCGACACGACCGTCCTCACCTGCGTCACCATGGCCAAGGCCCCCCGCGACGGCATCGACTTCTTCCCCCTGAGCGTTGACTTTGAAGAAAAGCTCTACGCCGTGGGCCGCATCCCCGGCAGCTTTATGCGCCGGGAGGGCCGCCCCGGTGAGCGGGCGATCCTGGCCTCCCGAATGATCGACCGTCAGATCCGTCCCTTCTTCCCCTCTGATATGCGCAACGATGTCTGTGTCAACTGCACGGTCATGAGCGTGGATTACAACGAATCTCCCGAGGTGGCCGCCATGCTGGGCGCGTCCATTGCTCTGTCTATTTCCGATATTCCCTGGAAGGGCCCCATTGCCGGTGTCCAGATGGGCTACACGCCGGAGGAGGGCTATATCGTCTGCCCCAACAGTGATCAGTACAAGCGCTCGCAGCTGCATCTGACCGTGGCCGGCAGCATGGAAAAGGTCGTCATGATCGAGGCTGGCGCCGATGAGTTCCCCGACGATATGATGCTGGAGGCCATTAAGCGCGGCCACGCCGTCATTCAGGAGCTGATCCAGTTCATCCGCAATATCAAGGCGGAAAACTTCAAGGAGCCTGCCGTTTATCCCAGCATGAAGGTCTCCGAGGAGCTGTTTGAGGCCGTCAAGGGCTATGCCATGACCGCCGTCAAGGACGCCGTGGATACCGACGACAAAACCGTCCGCGACGCCCGTATCGATGCCATCACCGCCGATGTCACCGAGCATTTTGCCGCAGAGTATCCCGACAGCGCCGCGCAGATCGGCGAATGTATGTATAAGCTGCAGAAGTATGTGGTTCGCCGCCTGATTCTGGATGAGGGCAAGCGCGTGGACGGCCGCAGCTTGACGGAGGTGCGGCCGCTGGCCGCTGAGGTGGGGCTGATTCCCCGCGTCCACGGCAGCGGTATGTTTACCCGCGGCCAGACCCAGGTGCTGACCATCTGCACGCTGGGCACCCTGCGGGATGCGCAGGAGCTGGACACCACCTTTGAGGAGACCGGCAAGCGCTATATGCACCATTACAACTTCCCCAGCTACAGTGTGGGCGAGGCCCGGCCCTCCCGCAGCCCCGGCCGCCGGGAGATCGGCCACGGCGCGCTGGCCGAAAAGGCTCTGCTGCCCGTGATCCCCTCTGAGGAGGAGTTCCCCTATTCCCTGCGCCTGGTGAGCGAGGTCCTTTCCTCCAATGGCTCCACCTCCCAGGGCTCTATCTGCGGCAGCACGCTTGCCCTGATGGATGCCGGCGTCCCCATCAAGGCCCCTGTGGCGGGCATCTCCTGCGGTCTGGTCACCGAGGGCGACCGTCATATCACCTTCACCGACATTCAGGGCATTGAGGATTTCTTCGGCGACATGGACTTCAAGGTGGGCGGCACCAAGAAGGGCATCACCGCCATTCAGGTAGACATCAAAAACGACGGCCTCACCTATGAGATCATCGAGGAGGCCTTTGAAAAGACCCGCAACGCCCGTCTGGACATTCTGGACGAGGTCATGCTGAAGGCCATTCCGGCGCCCCGGCCCGAGGTCAGCCCCTTTGCCCCCAAGATGCTGAAGATCACCATCAATCCCGATAAGATCCGCGAGGTCATCGGCAAGGGCGGCGCGGTCATCCAGAAGATCACCGCCGAGACCAACACCAAGATCGACATTGAGGACGACGGCACCGTCTGCATCGCGGCGGTCAACGCCGCCGACGGCGAAAAGGCCCGCCAGATGATCGAAGCCATCGCCAAGGATCCCGAGGTGGGCGATCTGTTCTATGGCAAGGTCACCCGCATCATGAACTTCGGCGCCTTCGTGGAGATCGCCCCCGGTAAGGAAGGCCTGATCCGCATCAATCAGCTGGAAAACCGCTTTGTGGAAAAGGTGGAGGATGTTCTGAACATCGGCGACGAGACTTGGTGCAAGGTCATCGAGATCGATGAAAAGGGCCGCATCAATCTTTCCCGCAAGCAGGCGCTGAAGGAAATGGCCGAAAAGGGCGAATAATCCCTCCCTTTCCCTCACAAACTCTTCATAGGCAGGCAAACGCCTGCCTATTTTTCAAAAATTTCTCCTGTCAACGGAGCGTTGACAAATCGAAACGCCCGTTTGGTGGTCATTTTCTCCGGTTTTTGCTACGCTACAGCCAACCTGAGAAAAGGAGATGCGAAACCATGATGACTTTAGGACAACGAATTCAATCCTTCCGAAAGGAAGCAGGGTTGAGTCAGGAGGCTCTGGGCGAAGCGCTGCATGTTTCCCGGCAGGCAGTGAGCAAATGGGAGGGCGATGGCGGCGTGCCGGAGCTGGATACCCTGATCCTGATGAGCCGCCTGTTTCATGTGCGGCTGGGGACGCTGCTGGGGCTGGAGGAGGAAACACCCTCTCCGGAAAACGCCGCCGAGGGCGGCGAAGCGCCCGGCGCACAGCTCTCGCCGGAGGCGGAGCAGCGGCTGGAGGCACTCCTGCAGCAATACAGCCAGCAGGCCCGCCCCGCGGAAAAAAAGCCCCTTTCTCTCCGGGCGCGCATTGCCGCCGGAGCGGCAGCCTGCGGCCTTGTGCTGGCGCTGATCCTGATCCCCAGAGCGCAGAACCGCGCGCTGCAGGACCAGCTGCAGGCCCAGCTCTCCACCCTGCAGGGGCGGCTCTCCACGCTGGAAAGCTCCGTCAGCAGCCAGAGCAGCTCCCTGCGCGATACCGTTCTCTCCATTTTGGAGACGCAGGACAACCCGGTGAGCAGCATGCAGGCCACCGTCCGCGCTCTGGACATCGGCGCACACACCATTTCGGTGGACCTCTCCGCCGGGCTGAAGACCGTTTCGCCGGATACGCAGGCGCAGTTTCTGCTGAAGTGGATCGACGGCGCCGGCGCAGCGCAGGAGGCCCAAACCGACTGGAGCAGCGCCTATCCAGACGCCCGAAGCAGCATCCTCCTGCCCCTGGGCGACGCCTCCGGAGGCCTGCAGATGTGCCTGCGTCTCAAGCTGGCAGACGGCACGCTGCAGCAATCCCCCTGGGATTATGCCGGCGTGGATCTGGCGCTGAGCGGCTATGTGCCCACGCTGGGCAATAATCTTTACAGTCTGGCCTCCATCTTCGCCCAGAACGGCAATACGACCTTCTCCTCTCCCGCCGACAACACCCTGCAGCTCCAGCTTTTCCTTCCGCTGGACAAGCAATGGCCCGTCTCTGCCCGCTACACCGTTACGCTGGATGACACCGTCCTTTATGACGGCGATCTGACCATCGAGCCCGCCATGGATTATCAGATTGCGATGCTGTCCTTCCCGGAGGATCAGCCCCTCGCCATCCGGATGGAAAAGGATCATACGCTTCAATTTAACCTGTCCGTTATCGATACCTTCGGTCTGGAATACAGCTACGGCGAGACCGTGCGCTTCGACGGCAAGGATCTGCTCTTCCCGGAAATCGCCGAAAGCGGCGCGCCTGCCCACGCAGCTCCCTGACCCCCTTGGATTTCGGCGGGCTCTGCCCGCCCTGCAGAAAGGATGACTCCTCTATGGTAGAAAAAAAGCTTCTTCCCAACGGCGTCCGCGTGATCTATGAGCCGCTGGACCATGTCCGCTCCTGTGCCATCGGCGTCTGGGTGGAAAACGGCAGCTGCCACGAGCCGGACGAGCTGGCCGGTATGGCCCATTTTATCGAGCATATGCTCTTCAAGGGCACAGAGACCCGCACCGCCGCCCAGCTGGCCCAGGCCTTTGACGGGATCGGCGGACAGGTGAACGCTTTTACCACCAAGGAGCATACCTGCTTTTATGCCCGCACGCTGGACACCCATGTGCAGACGGCGGCAGACCTTTTGTGCGATATGGTGCTCCATTCCGTCTTTGCCCAGCGGGATCTGGATCTGGAGCGGGGCGTTGTTCTGGAGGAGATCGGTATGTATGAGGATTCTCCTGAGGATCTGGTCTCAGAGATCCTTTCTGCCGCCTGTTTTCCCGGCCAGCCGCTGGGCAGGCCCATTCTGGGCTGCGCCGAGACGCTGGCCTCCATCGACCATGCCGCCATGGCCCGGTATCACCGGACGCATTATGTGGCGGAAAACACCATCGTGGCCCTTTCCGGCAGCTTTACGGAGAAGGATCTGCAGGCGGTCTGCAGTCTCTTTTCCGCCATGCCCTCCGGGCAGCGGAATCGTTTGCCCTCCGCCTGCTACCAGAAGGCCGCCGTGGTCAAAAAGAAGGAGATCGAGCAGAACCATCTTCTGCTGGTCTTCCCCGCCGTCTCCGCCGCCGACCCCCGGCGCTATCCGCTGGCCGTACTGAACAACATTCTCGGCTCCGGCATGAGCAGCCGCCTGTTTCAGCGGGTGCGGGAGCGCTCCGGCCTGTGCTATTCCATTTACAGCTATACCAGTCTGTATGCTTCCGCCGGCGTTTTGGGCGTTTATGTGGCGCTGGGCCGGGAAATGCAGCACGACGCGCTGGGCATGATCCGGGAGGAGCTTCTGCTGCTCCGGGAGGATGGCGTCACCCAGGACGAGCTTGTCCGCGCCAAGGAGCAGCTGAAGACCTCTCTGCTCATGGGTCTGGAAAGCACCAGCACCCGAATGTCGGCGCTGGCCCGCAGCGAGATGACCTATGGCAGCTATATCTCCCCCCGGGAAACGGCGGCCCTTCTGGAAGCGGTCACCCGGGAGGATGTGCAGTCGCTGGCCCGGCAGGTGCTGGATTTCGGCCGGCTGTCCTTCTCCGCCGTTGGCAATGTAGACGCGCCGGAGACCTATCTCGCGCTGCTGCACTGAGCATTGCTTTCCCGCCGCAAAAGGCTCCCCCGCCGGGGGAGCCTTTTTTCTTCTGCCTTTTTCCTGTTCGGCCCCGCGTTCACCGCAGGTCCTCCTCCTCGTGCAGCTTCCGATATTTTTCCCGTGTTGCCTGCCCTTCTCCCCACAAAATAAATTTTGTGGGGGCCCCGGGAATTTCATAGATTTCCGGCAAGTAAATTGCCGGAAATCGTACGGCGGCACTCGCCGCCGTAACGGCGGGCAGGCCCCGCGTTCACCGCAGGTCCTCTTCCTCGTGCAGCTTCCGATATTTTTCCCTTGTTGCCTGCCCGCCGCGAAGATGGCGCTCCCGCTTGTTTTCCTCCAAAACGGCCCGCACCTGCACATACAGGCTCCGGTCGATGGCATAAAGCCGGGCCGTCACATCCTTATGCACGCTGGATTTGCTCAGGCCAAACCTTTTGGCGGCCGCCCGAACGGTGGCCCGCTGCTCCACGATATAATTGCCCAGCTCACAGGCCCGGTCCTCCATGTTCTCTGTCACGCTGTCCACGCTCCCCTGCAATTCTGCTGGTCCAGCCTATGCGGCGGCAGGGGCGCTTATGCCAAAAAAAGGCTTGTCATACCCCGTCCCTCCGGCGCATAGGCTTGTACCAAACTGCACTGGGAGCGTGATGCTATGGAAACCAATCAGGCCACCGGCCTGCGCCTGCCGGAGGTGGAGGCCGCCCGGGCGGCCCACGGCAGCAACGCCCTGCCCCAGCCCCGGGGCAAGGGCTTTTTTCTCCGGCTTCTGGAAAACCTCAGCGACCCGATCATTAAAATACTGCTCATCGCCCTGGCGGTGAATATGCTCTTTTTGTTCCGGGGCGAGGGCTGGTTTGAGACGGCGGGCATTGCGCTGGCGGTCTTCGCGGCGGCGCTGATCTCAACGCTCTCCGAATCCAGCAGCGAAAACGCCTTTCTCCGGCTGCAGCAGGAGGCCGCACGGATCACCTGCCGGGTGCGGCGGGAGGCGCTTTTGAAGGAGATCCCGGCGGAGGAGCTGGTGGTGGGCGATCTGGTGCTGCTGGAAGCGGGAGAAGGCATCCCCGCCGACGGCGTTCTGGTCCAGGGCGAGCTCCATTGCGACCAGTCTGCCCTTACCGGCGAGAGCCGCGAGGTCTGCAAACGGCCGGCCCCGCCGGAGGAGCCCGCCCAGTGGGATCCCGCAAGCCCGCACCTGCTGCTGCGCGGGGCAAGCATTGCCGCAGGAGAGGGCATGATGCAGGTGCTGCGCACCGGCGAGCACACGCTCTTCGGCAGCATGGCCCTCTCTCTGCAGGAGCAGCCCCGGGAAAGCCCGCTGAAGCTCCGCCTGGGCAAGCTGGCCCGCTCCATGAGCCGGCTGGGCTACGGCGCGGCGCTGCTGGTGGCGCTGGCAGACCTGTTTCACCAGATCGTCATTGCAAACGCCTTCGTCCCCTCTCTGATGCTGGCCCAGCTTTCCCATCTGCCCTCGGTGCTGGAGCTGCTGCTCCACGCCGCAACGCTGGCCATCAGCGTCATCATCGTGGCCGTGCCGGAGGGTCTGCCCATGATGATCACCGTAGTGCTCTCCCGCAGTATGCTGCGGATGCAGAAAAACGGCGTCATGGTGCGAAAGCTCACCGGCATCGAAACGGCGGGCAGCCTGGATCTTTTGTTCACCGACAAGACCGGCACCCTCACCCGGGGCCGTCTGACGGTGGAGGGGCTTTTGCTGGGCGACGGACAGCGGCTGACGCCCAAGGCCCTGCGGCAGCTGCCGGAGCTTTGGCAGGCCACCCGGGAATGCTGTCTGCTGAACACCTCCGCCGCCTGGAGCGCCCACGGCCCCACCGGCGGCAACGCCACCGACCGGGCGCTTCTGGAGCTGGCGGGGCGGGTGCCGGTCCAGGCCCGCCGGCTGCGCTATCAGCCCTTTGATTCCGCCCGGAAATACGCGGCGGCGTCGGTGGCGGAGGGGCGCTTCCCCTGCTATCTTAAGGGCGCGCCGGAGCTTCTGCTGCCCCGCTGCCGGCAGTTTTTTGGCAAGGACGGCCCGCAGCCCCTGAACCCTGCCGCCCTCTCCGCCCTGTGGCAGAAGGAAGCGGCCCACGGTATGCGGGTGCTCTGTCTCTGCGCCGCCGGGGGCGCGGAGGAGGACGGGCTGACGCTGCTGGCGCTGGCGCTGATCCGCGACAGTCTGCGGCCGGAGGCTCCCGCCGCCGTGCGGCAGATCCAGAGCGCCGGGGTCCAGGTGGTGATGGTCACCGGCGACAGCCCGGATACCGCCCGGGCCATCGCTTCGGGCGCAGGGCTTTTGCGGGGCGGCGGGACGGTGCTCACCTCCCGGGAGCTTTCCCAGATGACCGACCGGCAGATCGCAGAGCAGCTGCCCTCCCTGCGGGTGGTGGCCCGGGCGCTGCCCACGGACAAGAGCCGTCTGGTGCGCATCGCGCAGAATGCGGGCCATGTGGTGGGCATGACCGGCGACGGCATCAACGACGCCCCGGCCCTGCGGCTGGCGGATGTGGGCTTTGCCATGGGCAGCGGGACCCGCGTTGCCAAAGACGCCGGCGACATCATCATTCTGGACGACAACATCTCCTCCATCGAAAAGGCCATCCTCTTCGGCCGGACGATCTTCCACAGCATCCAGCGCTTTCTGGTGTTTCAGCTGACGCTGAACTTCACCGCCGTGGCCGTCTCCGTGCTGGGGCCATTTTTGGGGGTGGAGACCCCCGTCACCGTGATCCAGATGCTCTGGATCAACATGATCATGGACACGCTGGCGGGGCTGGCCTTTGCCGGCGAGCCGCCCATGGAGCAGTATATGCGCCGTCCGCCCCTCCCCCGGGACGCGCCGGTGCTGACCCGGGGCATGGTCCGGCAGATCGGCGGGCTCTGCCTGTATATGACGGCGCTCTGCGTGGCATTTCTCCGGCTGCCCCTGTTCCGGCGACTGTTTCACTGGGAAAACGGCCTGTTTCTTTCCGCATTTTTTGCGCTGTTTGTCTTCTCCGGGCTGGCGGCGGCCTTCTGCGCCAGAAAGGAAGGGCCGGATCTGCTCTCCGGGCTGCTGCGCAACCGGGCATTTCTGGGCATCATCGGGCTGGCGGGGCTGGTGCAGCTGGCGCTGCTCTATTTCGGCGGCGTCGTCTTCCGGACGCAGCCCCTCCCCCTCCCCATGCTGGGGCAGATCCTGCTGCTTTCCCTCTCCGTGATCCCCGCAGACCTGATCTGCAAGCTGCTCCGCCCCAAAAGCGCCTGAGAAAACAAACCCCCCC
>USML01000044.1 GCA_900555855.1 uncultured Eubacteriales bacterium
ACTTCATCTGGGACACCTACTGCGACTGGTATATCGAGCTGACCAAGGCGCGTCTGTACGGTGAGGACGAGCAGAGCAAGCAGAACGCCCAGCGCGTGCTGGTCTATGTGCTTGATCAGTTCCTGCGCCTGCTGCATCCGTTCATGCCGTTCATCACCGAGGAGATCTGGCAGGCCATCCCGCATGAGGGCGACTTCCTCATCAAGGCTGCGTGGCCGGCCTACCGCGAGGAGCTGAACTTCGAGCAGGAGGCCTCGGCCATGGAGATGGTCAAAAACGCCATTTCCGCCGTGCGTGCCCGCCGCGCGGAGATGAACGTCCCGCCGTCGAAGAAATCGACGCTCTATGTCGTTTCGGCGCATGGCGACATGTTCCGCCAGGGCGAGGGCTTTATCAAGCGCCTTGCCTATGCCGATCAGGTCGTGCTCTGTGACGCCGATCCCGAGGGCCATGAGGACATGCTCTGCGTCGTCACCGCCGATGCCAAGCTCTATATCCCGCTGGCACAGCTCATTGACGTTGAAAAGGAGCTTGCCCGCATCGCCAAGGAGAAGGAAAACTGCCTCCGGCAGATCGTCATGTTTGAGGGCAAGCTCTCGAACGAGCAGTTTGTTGCCCGCGCACCGGAGAAGGTCGTCGCAGACCAGCGTGAAAAGCTGGAAAAGAACCGCGCCCTGCTCCGTCAGCTCGAGGAGAGTGAGGCAAGACTCAAAAAGTGAGCCCGCGCCCTGCAAAAAAGCGGCGCGCCTGCGCGCTTTCGACGCAATAAACCGCCTATAAAACCTATAATGGACACGCATGGAAGCCATGCGTGTCCATTTTTTGATTTTGGAGGGATCCCTTTGAACCTGACAAGCTTTTTACAGGATAAACGTCTGACCATCGCGCTCAAGGGCGAGATCGACCACCACAGCGCGAAGGATATCATGCGTGTTGTCGGCAACAAAATCGAGCTCTATCTGCCGCGCGTCTGCGTGCTGGATTTCCGGGAGGTCACGTTTATGGACTCGAGCGGCATCGCCATCGTGATCGCCTGCGTCCGCCATATGCGGCAGCTGCGCGGCGAGGTGATCCTCAGAAGTGTGCCGCCGCAGCCGATGAAGGTGCTCCGGGCCTCCGGGATCGAGCGCATCGCAACCTTGGAAGATGAAAGGAGTCTGGTCCATGAAAGCTGAAAATGAAATGACGCTGACCTTCCCCAGCCGGTCCGCCAACGAGGCCTTTGCCCGGGCGGCCGCGGCGGCCTTCGTGGCCCAGCTGGACCCTACGGTGGAGCAGGTCTATGATATCAAAACGGCGGTCTCGGAGGCCGTCACCAACGCCATCGTCCACGGCTACCGGGATACCCTGGGCATGATCACCATGCGGGTGCGGCTGTTTGCGCCGGCGGCAGTGGAGATCGTCATCCGGGACAAGGGCTGCGGCATCGCCGATGTGGCGCAGGCCCGGGAGCCGCTGTTCACCACCGGCGGGACAGACCGCTCCGGCATGGGCTTTACCATCATGGAGAGCTTTATGGACAGGCTCACCGTCCGCTCCCAGCCGGGAAAGGGCACGGCCGTCACCCTGCGCAAGACGCTGGAGCCCCGGAAGCAGGCGTGAGGGAGGAGCTGCGCCGGCAGATCGCCCTGGCCCAGCAGGGAGACCCGGCAGCGCTGGACCGGCTGACCCGGAGCAATCTGCCGCTGGTCCACAGCATCGTCCGGCGGTTTGCCGGCCGGGGCGAGCCGGAGGATCTGTTTCAGCTGGGCTGCATCGGGCTGATCAAGGCCATCCGGGATTTTGACCTGACCCGTCCGGTGGAGTTTTCCACCTATGCCGTCCCCAAGATCGCCGGAGAGATGCGCCGTTTTCTGCGGGACGACGGCCCCATCAAGGTGAGCCGCACGGTAAAGGAACACGCCGCCGCCGTCCAGCGGGCAAAGCAGGCGCTTTGCGCGGAGACGGGGGAAAGCCCGCGCCTGAGCCAGCTCTGTCAGGCCACGGGCCTGACGCTGGAGGAGGTGCTGGAGGCGCTGCAGGCCCCTTCGGAATGTCAGTCGCTGGAGGAGACCGTGCGGGAGGACGGCGCGCCGCTTCTGGAGCTTTTGCCGGGGGAGAGCCCGGAGGCCGCCCTTGCAGAGCGGCTGGATGTGCGGCAGGCGGTGGCGTCGCTGGAGCCGCTGCAGCGGCAGGTGATCCTGCTGCGCTATCTGCGGGATCTGACCCAGCAGAACACCGCCCGGATCCTGGGCGTGACCCAGGTCCAGGTGAGCCGTCTGGAAAAACGGGCCATGGCTCGCCTGCGGGAGACGCTGGCATAACAAAAGAACCGCCTTATTGCAAAAGGCCCATGCAGAAGCAAAAAAGCGCCGCCCGGTCAATTCCGCCGGGCGGCGCTGCCATATTCTGCGCTTATTTCGTTTTCTCCGGGAGCAGGAAGATAAAGACCAGGCTGCTGATCAGCAGCAGGAAGGGATAGAAAAGATAGGGCATGATGTCGAAGGCGGAGACCGTCTCGCCCAGAGACGCTGCGCCGGTGATGGCCACCAGCATCTGCGCGCCGTAGGGGATAACGCCTTGGAAAATGCAGGAGAAGGTATCCAGAATCGACGCCGTTTTTTTGGGCGAGACGCCGTATTCCTGTGCCATTTCCCGGGCGATGGGGTTGGCCATGACGATGGCCACGGTATTGTTGGCGGTGGCGATGTCCATAGCGCCCACCAGCAGGCCCATGCCCAGTTGGCCGCCCTTTTTGCCCCGGAAGATCCGCTTGATGGCGCCCAGCAGAGCGTCGAAGCCGCCATACTCCCGGATCAGAGCACACATGGCTGCCACAAGAATGGCGACGGTGGCCGTCTCATACATCCCCGTAATGCCATCATCGGCGCTGCCCAGCAGGGAAAAGAAGGAATCGTGGGCACCAGTGGCCAGTGAAATGATGCTGCCTGAGACGATACCTGCGATAAGCACTACAAAAACATTGATGCCAATGACGCCGCCGATAAGCACCAGCACATAGGGCAGGACCTGCAACAGATTATAATCGCCCAAAACCAGCGTAGGCGTCTGCCCCAGCGTCAGGAGCAGAATAACGCCCAGCGTCGCCAGGGCGGCAGGCAGCGCGATCCAGAAGTTCTCCCGGAACTTATCCTTCATCTGACAGCCCTGACCGTTGCAGGCAGCGATCGTGGTGTCGGAGATAAAGGAGAGGTTGTCGCCAAACATGGAGCCGCCCATAACGGTGCCGATGCAGAGGGGGACGCTGTAGCCGCTGGCCAGCGCCACCTCCACGGCGATGGGAACGATCAGTGTGATGGTGCCGACGCTGGTGCCCATGGCGGTGGAAACAAAGCAGGCGATGACAAAGATCATGGCCACGGCCAGCTTGGCGGGCACGATGCTCAGCAGGAAGTAGGCCACGCTCTGGGCGCCGCTGCGGCCAACAATGGCAGAAAAGATGCCGGCGGTGAAGAAGATCAGGACCATGATGATGATGTTTTTATCGCCCACGCCCCGGCCCATGATCTCCGTTTTCTGATCAAAGCTCAGGCTGGGATTCTGCAGGCAGGCAACAAGAATGGCTGCCAGAAAGGCCACAATGATGGGAATGTTGTAAAAGCCCATGGAGATCTTGAGCACATACTCAAAGGTGATGCCCAGGCCAAGATAGATCGCCAGAAAGACGCCGATGGGCAGCAGCGCCTTGAAATTTCCTTTTTTCATGCAGGGGGTTCCTCCTCGTTTTGAAAATAGAGAGAGAAAGGGCAAAAAAAAGAAACCCCCGTCCCTCCCGCCAAGTGGGGAATAAGGACGAGAGCCTGCGGCTCCGTGTTACCACCTTATTTCGCCGGCGTCTCACGGCGCGCGGCCTCTGCGAGTGTGAAAGCGTATGCCTCCAGACCCTGCCGCGATAACGGGCGGATCCCGGCGCAGCCTTACCGAAAGGTCCGGCTCGGTGCGCGGCTCCAAGACCATGTTCCCTCCCGCTTCCCGCGCCCCGTTTCAGCAGGGACAGGGGCTCTCTGTAGCGATCAGACAGGGGGTACTCTTCTCTTCACTGCCTTTAATCAATATGCAAATGCAAGACACAGAATAACACAATATAGCCGATGATGTCAAGCTTTTTTTATAAAAAAGCGAATATTTTTTCGGGAAAAGGATAATTTATGCTTCTTCCAGAAAATCCAGAAACCGCTGCCATTCATAGCGGCTGAGGTAATGCTCCCCCTCCCGGAGGTGGTAGCCGATCATGCCGCCGGAAAGCACCGTTCCTGGCCTGGGCAGACGGTCTGCCCCCAAAAGCCCCGGCGCACCCAGCTGTTCCCAGGCGCAGGAGGCTGCAGCACAGCCCAAAAACTCTGAGATGGGATCCGCCCAGAAGTCCTGGGCTGCCGACGCCACATAGAGCTTCCGGGGCGCGTTCAGCGCCAGCAGGAAATGCTGGTCAAAGGGGAGCGCCGCTTCCCGGCCTACATAGTCCCGCAGCCGGGGCGCAAAGAAATAGGGGAAGGAGTCGCAGATGTCTTCCAGGGTTTCGCCGGTCTTTCCCCGGGTCAGCGCGCCGCCCATGCAGCCGGGCTCGTTGGCCAGGACGGCAAAAAACCGGGGATCCAGCCCGGAGGCCAGCAGCGCCGCCTTTCCCATGCGGGAATGGCCCGCCACGGCGATCCTGCGATGGTCGATCTCCGGCAGGGTCCGCAGATGATCCAGCACGCGCATGGCGGCCCAGGCCCAGAGGATCAGCTTGCCGGAGGCGTTGGGCCGGCTCCGGTCCACATCCAGAACGGCGGCCAGACCGGAACGGAAATCGCTGTTGTCGGCGGTCACATCGCTGTAGCAGAAGGAAGCCACCGCATAGCCCCGGTCAGTCAGCTCCTCCACCGGCAGATATTTGTCCGGGAAGTTGGGGCGGAAGCTGATGAAGACGATGGCGGGGCAGGGATTCTCCTGCCGGGGGACGGCCAGCGAGACCGGGAAGGAGACTTGCCCGCCCGGCAGGGTGCAGCTCAGCCGGAGCTGCCGCAGCGGGGCCTTTCCCGCGCAGAAGCGTTCCTCCAGCGCAAGCTCCTGGGCGTGCAGCTGCAGGGGCTGCGGCGGCAGCTGGCCATAGGCCTCCTGGCAAAGCAGCCGGGAAAGCTCCCGATGCTTCTGCCACCAGCCGGTGGCGGAGGACGGAAAGGCCACGGCGGGCAGCTGCCGGGCGTCCAGAAGTTCCTGCAGGGTCATAGATGTCCCTCCCATGAAAAGATCATTACGGTCCAATAAAATTCAAACCCTATTGTACCAGAAACAGGGGGAATTGCAATAGAAAACCGGCAAAAAATCAGCCCAAACAGATGGGCAGCGCCAGCTTCAGCGCTTCGTTGAAGAAGGCCCAGTTGTGCATCCCGCCGGGGACCTCTCTGCCGGAGGCGTCCCAGCCCAGCGCCCGGAGGGCCTGGGGGAAGCCGCGGTTGGTCTCCGCAAAAAGATCCTTTTCGCCCCAGCAGGTAAAGATCCGGGGCTTTTTTTCGACGGAAGCGTTCTTTTCCGCCAGCAGGAGCAGGTCGTTTTCCGCCCGATGGCTCTCGCCGGGGCCGAAGGCGGCGTCAAAATCCGTCTGCAGCCGGCTGCCGAAGATCCGCCGGAAGGCGTCGCCGTCGGTGCCGTCCCGCCAGGCGGGGCGGAGATAATCCTGCAGGTCCAGGCAGCAGGGAGAAAAGGCGCCGCAGGCAGCATAGCGCTCCGGCAGGGTCAGGGCGGCCTTCAGCGCGCCGTAGCCGCCCATGGAAGCGCCGAGGATATAGGTATCCTCCGGGGCGGAGGACACCCGGAACAGATCGGCCACGGCCCTTGGAAGCTCCTCCGTCAGCCAGGTAAAATACCGCCCGCCCACGGCCATGTCCGCATAAAAGCTCCGCTGCCCGTCCGGCAGGACGAACAGACAGTCATACTCCCGGCACAGGTCCGGCAGGACGGTATAATAGAGAAAATCGTCATACCGCCCCTGCAGGCCGTGGAGCAGATAGGCCACCTTCCGGGGCCGGGGGGAGGCGCGGTTTGCGCAGACCAGCGCCGCGCCGGTCTCCATATCCAGCGCGGTGGAATAAAAGCTGCCCTGTAAGATCATGGATCTCCTTCCTTTCCCGGCTCACGCGCCGCCGCCCACATCCTGCCCCTGATCGCAGGTGTAAAGCCAGCAGACGGCGTCGCCGTCCTGCAGCGCAAACAGGCTGCAGCCATAGTTTGGAAAGCTGCCGTTGACGGAATACATCCAGCCGGAGAGCGCGCCGCAGTCAAACTCATACAGATTGCCGATGCCCTCGATATACACGGTCTTATAAAGCGGCGACTGGGTATATTCCAGATGGAGCTTGTGCTCCTTCGTCACCCGCAGCAAAACATCAAAGACCGTCTCGCCCGCCGTGAACTCCACCGCCGTCTCCGGCAGCAGGACGCCGTCCTCCGGGACGAGCTCCGCCTTTTCCGGATCCAGCAGCTCTTTGTGCTCTAAAATGCTGGCGCAGGAGATGCGCACCGTGCAGGTGAGGGCGACCGGGGCTTCTGGGGTCTCCGGGGCTTCCGGGGTCTCCTCCGGCGCGGCAGGCTCCGGCGGGGAAACGGCCGGCTCCTCCGGGACAGGGGGCGAGCCGCCGGACGGGGCGTCCGGCTCCGGCGAAGCGGGGGGCGGCTCCTCTGCGGGGGATGTGGGCGTTTCCGGCGTTTCGGGCGTTTCGGGTGTTTCGGGTGTCTCCGGCGTCTCAGGGGCCTCCGGCCGGGGCGTCACGATGGGAGCGGGAGGGTCTGCCTGGGCGTTTTGGCCGCAGGCTCCCAGACAAAAAATCAGCAGGGCGGCCGCCAGAAAGGCCGCCGGAAGGCGGGAAAAATGCCTTTTGCAAGCTCTGTTCATGCCGTTATGCCTTTCTCATTTGCGTCAGCGCCCAGAGCAGCTGGGCGGCTTCGCCCCGCAGCAGGGTCAGCGTGCCGTCTGCGTCCTCCGGCCAGAGCCAGAGACCGGTCTCCCGGCACCAGGCAAGGCTCTCTGCCCAGGAACGCGCTTCGCCGTCCTGCCGTTCCGAGACCAGACCCATGGCCCGGGCCGTGCGGTAAAGCATCACAGCGCCCTCCTCCCGGGTCACCTGCCGCAGCGGGGAAAACTGCCGGGCGGAGACCCCCTGGGTGACGCCCGCCTCTGCGGCGGCGCAGAGATAGCCGCCATACCAGCTGTTTTGAGCCACATCATCAAATCGATCCGTCCATCGGGGCGTCAGCCCCAGAAGCTTGACCGCCATGGTGCAGAAGGATGCCCGGTCCAGCGGCGCATCGGGGCGGAAGGTCCCGTCGCCCATGCCGGAGATCACGCCCAGCGCCGTCAGCTCCTCCACCGCCTGCCGGGCAGGGTGGCCGCTGAGCTCCGGAAAGCGGGCGCAGACATCCGTCATGGCATACAGGCTGCTCCGGCCATCCTGCCGCCGGTGCAGGGCGGCCAGCGCCAGCAAACCCTGCTCGCAGGAGACGATGGCGATGCTCTGGTCGGGCTGCGCCGTGTGGACAAAGCCCTGGCCCTGCCGCCAGAAGGAGAGCAGCGCCTCTGCGGCGGTGTGGCCGTTTTTCACAAAGCGCGGGTCGTCAAAGGGAAGCCCCCAGGCGTCCAGCGCCAGAAGCACCTGGGCGGAAGATTCGCTGCACTCCACGCCGTAGGAGGCGAAGCCGCCGCTGTCCTTCTGCAGGGCGGAAAGCCGGGCAAAGGTCCGCTCCGCCGCCTGTGCGACGGCCGCCTGCGCGCCGTAAGGAGCCAGCGACTGCAGCACCATGGCCGTCACATCTGGATCGGCCACCACGCCGGACAGGGCAAAGCCGCCGCCCTCCAGCTCCTGCGCCAGAAGATGGTCCACATATTGCTGCCGCAGCCCCTCCGGGGCGTCGTAGCCGCCGCTGTCCAGCGCAAGCAGGGCAAAGGCAGCGCCGGTGAGCCCCTGCCGGGAAACGGCGTCGAAGGAAAACAGGGGAGACAGCACATCATAGCTGCCCACGCTCCGGGGATCCTGCCCCAGCGCCGTCAGCACCAGCACCACCCGGGAATATTCCGTATATTTCCGCTGGTGGAGGATGCCCTCCTTCTCCGCGATATACGCCGCGGCCCGGGCGAGATAGCCGTCGTAATAGGCCCGCTCCACCGGCAGGCCGCTTCTGGCCAGACCGAGCACCGTCCAGTCTCCGCCAAGGCCGGAGACCGTGGGCTCCGCCACCAGATCGTGAAGATAGCGGGCAGTATCCTGCAGGGCATCCTCCGCCGCGGGCTTCGTCTCCGCCGCCGCGGGAAAGGCCGTTGCCGCCAGCAGAAGCAGCGCCAGCAGCAGGGCGGGCAGCCGTCGTTTCAGCATGAAAGCGCCTCCTTAAAGAATCGTTGCTTTTTATTATACCAAAATTCAGGGGGAAATCAACTGCTTGCAAAGGAAGGGGGAAGGGTGTATAGTAAAAAGACCATGGGAAGGGAAGGGGATGCTTTGATGAAAATTCACGGGCTGCAGAAGGTGACGCTGCTGGATTTTCCCGGCAGGGTGGCCTGCACGGTCTTTTTGGGCGGCTGCGACCTGCGCTGCCCCTTCTGCCATAACAGCGGGCTGCTCAGCGCTTCTGCGCCGGCGGAGCTGGACGGGGAAGCGCTGCTGGCCTTTTTGAAAAAGCGCCGGGGGCTGCTGGATGGCGTGGCCTTCACCGGCGGAGAGCCGCTGCTGCGGCCGGAGCTGCCGGCGCTGCTGGAGCAGGTAAAGGCGCTGGGCTATGCGGTGAAGCTGGATACCAACGGGTTCCATCCCCGGGCGCTGGAGGCCGTGATCCGGGCGGGGCTGGTGGACTATGCGGCCATGGACATCAAAAACAGCCTTTCCCGCTATGGGGAGACCTGCGGTCTGGCGCAGGTGGATCTGGAAGCGGTGAAGGAGAGCGCAGCGCTGCTGCTGGCGGGGGAGACGGACTATGAGTTTCGCACCACGGCGGTGGCGGAGTTCCATGACGACCGGTCCTTTGCAGAGATCGGGCGCTGGATCCGGGGCGCGCGGCGCTACGCCATCCAGTGCTTTACCGACCGGGAGACGGTCCTGCGTCCCGGGCTCCACGCGCCGGAAAAGGAAGCGCTGCGCCGCTGGGCGGAGCTGGTCCGGCCCTATGTGGAGGAGGTCCTGCTGCGGGGTGTGGACTGAGGGCCGCACGCACCAACAGGCTTTGACGGAGATGACAAAAAGCATCTCCGTTTTTTTGCGCGATATTTACAAGATATAGGTTTTACCGGATTTTTGCCACACAAGATATTGACGAAAGCGCCTGCGCATGGTATGATGCAGTTGGCCGCACAGACCCGTTTGAAAGGGCCGGAGCCTGACAGCATCAAAAAGCACGGCGGCCGCAGGAAATCGTCAGCTTTTAAAAATTCAAATAAATTATCGGAGGAGCAGCCATGTACCGAGTCGTAAAGCGCGACGGAAAGATCGCAGAATTTGACATCCGCAAGATCAGCGCGGCCCTGACCAAGGCGTTCGACGCCCTGCAGAAGCAGTATCACCCCAGCGTGATCGATATGCTGGCCCTGCGGGTCACCGCAGACTTTGAAAACAAGATCAAGGACGATCTCATCGCCGTGGAGGACATCCAGGACAGCGCGGAGAAGGTCCTTTCCGAGGCAGGCTATGCCGATGTGAGCAAGGCCTATATCCTCTACCGCAAGCAGCGGGAAAAGATCCGCAATGTGGGCTCCACGCTGCTGAACTATAAGGATCTGGTGGACAATTATCTGCAGATCAACGATTGGCGCGTCAAGGAAAATTCTACCGTCACCTATTCCGTCGGCGGCCTGATCCTGTCCAACTCCGGCGCCATCACCGCCAACTACTGGCTCAGCGAGGTCTACGACAAGGAGGTGGCTGATGCACACCGGTCTGCGGCACTGCATCTCCACGACCTGTCCATGCTTACCGGCTATTGCGCCGGCTGGAGCCTGAAGCAGCTGATTCAGGAGGGTCTGGGCGGCGTCCCGGGGAAAATCACCTCTTCGCCTGCCAGCCATCTCTCCACCCTTTGCAACCAGATGGTAAACTTCCTGGGCATTATGCAGAATGAATGGGCCGGCGCTCAGGCGTTCTCTTCCTTTGATACCTTCCTTGCACCCTTTGTCAAGGTGGACAACCTGACCCAGAAGGAGGTCAAGCAGTGCATCCAGTCCTTCATCTATGGCGTCAATACGCCCTCCCGCTGGGGCACCCAGGCCCCCTTCTCCAACATCACGCTGGACTGGACCGTCCCCCGCGATCTGGAGAATCTGCCGGCCATCGTGGGTGGGAAGGAGATGGACTTCACCTACGGCGACTGCAAGAAGGAAATGGATATGGTGAACAAGGCCTTCATCGACATCATGATCGAGGGCGACGCCAATGGCCGGGGCTTCCAGTATCCCATCCCCACCTATTCCATCACCCGGGACTTTGACTGGAGTGACACGGAAAACAACCGCCTGCTCTTTGAGATGACCGCCAAATACGGCACGCCCTATTTCTCCAACTATATCAATTCCGATATGGAGCCCTCCGATGTGCGCTCCATGTGCTGCCGCCTGCGTCTGGATCTGCGGGAGCTGCGCAAAAAGTCCGGCGGCTTCTTTGGCTCCGGTGAAAGCACCGGGTCCGTTGGCGTCGTCACCATCAACCTGCCTCGCATCGCCTATCTGGCCCGGAACGAGGCGGAGTTTTATGAGCGGCTGGATCAGCTGATGGACATCGCAGCCCGCAGCCTGAAGACCAAGCGCACCGTCATCACCCAGCTGCTGGAGGCGGGTCTCTATCCCTATACCAAGCGCTATCTGGGCACCTTCGCCAACCATTTCTCCACCATCGGTCTGGTGGGCATGAACGAAGCGGGGCTCAACGCCTGCTGGCTCCGGAAGGACCTGACCCACGAAGCCACCCAGCAGTTCGCCAAGGATGTGCTCAATCATATGCGGGAGCGCCTGTCCGACTATCAGGAGGAATACGGCGACCTGTATAATCTGGAGGCCACGCCTGCCGAATCCACCAGCTACCGCTTTGCCAAGCACGATAAAGAGCTTTATCCCGATATCATCACCGCCAACGAAAACGGTACGCCTTATTATACCAATTCCTCCCATTTGCCCGTAGGCTATACGGAGGATATCTTCTCCGCACTGGATGTGCAGGACGAGCTGCAGACCCTCTACACCTCCGGCACCGTCTTCCACGCCTTCCTGGGCGAAAAGCTTCCCGACTGGAAGGCTGCGGCCAATCTGGTGCGCAAGATCGCGGAGAATTACCGCCTGCCCTATTACACCCTTTCTCCCACCTATTCCGTCTGCCCGGACCACGGCTATCTGGCGGGCGAGGTCCATACCTGTCCCTACTGCGGCCGCAAGACGGAGATCTACAGCCGCATCACCGGCTATTACCGCCCGGTGCAGAATTGGAATGACGGAAAGAGCCAGGAATTTTTGGATCGGAAGACCTACGACATCGGCCATTCCGTGCTGCGGCACAGCGGCCCCCTGCCGGAGGGCGGCGCAGCGCAGGAGAGCGCCGGCCAGCCCGCCGCGGAAGCTCCCGCGGCCCAGGACCGGAACTATCTCTTCGTGGCCGCCACCTGCCCCAACTGCAAGCTGGCCATGGCCCTGCTGGACAAGGCCGGCATCCCCTATGAAAGACTCATCGCCACGGACCATGTGGAGCTGGTGAATCAGTTTGGCGTCAAGCAGGCGCCCACGCTGGTGCTGGCCCGGGAGGAGGGCTTTGAGAAATACAAGGGCGTCTCCGACATCAAGGGCTGGCTCATGGGCAAGAAGCAGTAAAGGAAGGGCCGCTATGTACGATATCATCGTAGTGGGCGGCGGCCCCGCCGGCATGACGGCGGCGCTTTACGCCCTGCGCAACGGCAAGCGCGTTCTGGTGCTGGAGAAAAACGGCTTCGGCGGGCAGATCGCCTATTCCCCCAAGGTGGAAAATTATCCCGGCTCGCTGCAGCTCAGCGGCAGCGAGCTGGCGGAAAAAATGCTGGATCAGATCCTGGCCCAGGGCGCGGAGGTGGAGCTGGAAAAGGCCGTCTCCGTGGAGGATCTGGGCGACCGTAAGACCGTCCGGACCGAGGAGGGCGGCGCTTACGATTGCCGGGCCCTGATCCTGGCGCCGGGCGTAAAGCACCGGCTGCTGGGCCTGCCCGGAGAGGAGGAGCTGATCGGCAGCGGCATTTCCTTCTGCGCCGTGTGCGATGGCGATTTCTATCGGGATCAGACGGTCTGCGTGGCAGGCGGCGGCAATTCCGCCCTGCAGGAGGCTATTTTGCTGGCAGATAAGTGCCGTCAGGTGATCCTGCTGCAGGATCTGCCGGAGTTCACCGGGGAAAAGCGTCTGCAGGAGCTTTTGTTCCGGCGCCCCAATGTCCGCACCAGAGTCAATGTGCGCATTACTGGCCTGGTGCTGGAGGAAGGACGACTGATAGGGCTGGAGACGGAGGATCGAATCACTGGCCAGCCCATTCCGGAGGCCTGCGATGGCCTGTTCGTGGCCGTGGGCCTGATCCCGGAAAATGAAGCCTTCGCCGGTCTGGCCCGGCTGGATGATTTTGGTTATTTTGCATCCGATGAGAGCTGCACCACCGCGTCTCCCGGCGTTTTCGTCGCCGGAGACTGCCGCAGCAAGCGGGTCCGGCAGGTGACGACGGCCAACGCCGACGGCGCTGTGGCCGCCATCGCGGCCTGCCGCTATATCGATGGAATGTAACGGGAACAAAGGAGAGATCGCAAATGGATCCCATCTATGAGATCGAGCTGGAGGACTGCCCGGTGTGCCGGGGCGTTGGCGCCATGCAGGAGGAGCAGGGCTGGTGCGTTTATGTGGCCTGTATGGACTGCGGCGCAGAGACGGCCCATTCTGCCTACAACACGCCGGAGGAACGGCTGGAAGCCGCCCGGCAGGCGGCCAAGCTCTGGAATATGGGCAAGGTCATCCATACCGCCGCCAGCGAATAAGAGGATAAAAAAGCCGCGGACAGGGCTTCTCCTGTCCGCGGCTTTTCAAAATGCGCAGAAAGAAAACCGCCCGGCTTTTGCCGGGCGGTCGAGCCGCAAAGTAATTGACTTACTGCTGCACATCCTCATACACGGAGACCTGCTTGCGGTCGCGGCCGAGTCTTTCGAAGCGGACCGTGCCGTTGGCCAGAGCAAACAGCGTATCATCGCTGCCTCTGCCCACATTGGTACCCGGATGGATCTTTGTGCCGCGCTGCTTGACGAGAATGTTGCCTGCCAGAACGAACTGACCGTCAGCACGCTTCACGCCAAGGCGCTTGGACTCGGAATCGCGGCCGTTTTTCGTAGAGCCGACACCTTTTTTATGAGCCATAATTGCACCTCCGATAGTTTGTGATCACGCGATGGTCTCGATGACGACCTTGGTATAAGGCTGTCTGTGACCCTGTTTTCTGCGGTAGTTCTTTTTGGGCTTCATCTTGTAGACGATGACCTTCTTCTGCTTGCCGGTCTTCACGACCTTGCCGGAAACCTTGCCGCCCATGGTCAGGGCGCCGTCCTTTTCCACCATCAGCACCTCGAAGTCAACGGCCGCGCCGTCTTCCAGATCCAGCTTTTCCACATAGATCTCGTCGCCTTCGGAAACCTTATACTGCTTTCCGCCGGTCTTGATGATTGCGTACATCTCTTTGCACCTCTCCTTCATTTCGGGCTCGCTTTTGGGGTGTGGCCAAAGGCCAGCTTAAGACCCGTTCAATGCGGCTCTTCTATTATACTGACCGAAGGGTGGAAAGTCAAGGGATATTTCGCGGGATCTCTTCCAAAAAACAGAAAAAATCAGAGAAAACCCCGCCGCCGCGGCTTTAGCTTGCCAAAAGCGGCGGGATCCGCTATAATAGGGCCGTGATGCGCAGGCTGCGGGCCGGAAAAGGTCGGCCCCGCCGAAGCCGGACAGGAGGGACAGGATGGCGAACTTTACCAAGCAGGCCATCAAAAGCTCATTTCTCAAGCTGCTCAACGAAAAGCCGCTGAACCGGATCAGCGTCCGGGACATCGTGGAGGACTGCGGCATCAACCGCAACTCGTTCTACTACCACTTTCAGGACATCCCGTCCCTGCTGGGAGAGATCGTCACGGAGCAGACGGATGCCCTGATCCGGCAGTACCCGTCCATCTCCTCCGTGGAGGAGTGCTTCTCCGTGGCGTTCCACACGGCGCGGGAGAACCGCCGGGCCGTCATGCACATCTTCAACTCCGCCAACCGGGACATGTTCCTGCAGGACACGCTGCGCCTGTGCGAATATGTGGTCAGCACCTACATCAGCACCGTGTTCTCCGGCGAGAACATCGGCGTGGACGACCGGCGGGTGGTGGTGCAGTTCATGAAGTGCCAGCTGTTCGGCGTGTGGATCGACTGGGTCAGCGGCGGCATGAAGGAGGAATCCCTTGCCGACCTGCAGCGGATGATCCAGCTGTGCCGCGGTGTGCCGGAGCTGATCGTGTCCCACAGCAGCCGGCAGGAGCCGTGACGCGGGACGGACAAAACCGCCCGCATGCCCAAAAATCAGACGGATACGCACAGATGCCCGGTTTTCGGGCATCTTCTTTTTCTGCCCGTATCGAAAACCGGCGAAGCAAGGTATACTGTACGATGAAAAGCGAGGCGCCGCGGCGCGGGAGGAGATGCGAGTCTATGCGTAAAACGAGGGCCACAGGGCCGCTGTGGGCTGTGAAAACGGGGTATATCGTGATATCGGCGCTGTTCTGCGTGCTGGGCGTGGTGCTGTTCATCATGGCGGAGCGCTGCGTGCCGTGGATCGGACGGGCGCTGGGCATCGGCATGGTGGTC
>USML01000045.1 GCA_900555855.1 uncultured Eubacteriales bacterium
TGTTAGGCACGCCGCCAGCGTTCGTCCTGAGCCAGGATCAAACTCTCTAAAAAATAGTATCTAAAGTCCGGTCTCCCGAACCTCAAATCTCTTTAGAAAAGCTCAAACTTGGCTTATCAATACTGTTTGAAAAATACTTCAAACTCAATTAATTTCAGGGTTCCTTGTTTTCATGGTGTTGTTTAATTTACAAAGTGCTTGCCGCTCTTGACCCCGGTTTTCTGCCCGGTCTCTTGAGCGCTTTCTTAGAATACCACACCCATCCCCCTTTGTCAACTCTTTTTTAGACTTTTTTTCGACTTTTTTCCGTTCCTTTCCTCTCCCGCCATATCTTGTGCCAAAGTCATCCCCGCCCCCACAAGCTGCTATCCGCCGCTGCAAAAAAGCGCCGGGCAAAAAGCCCGGCGCCCTGCGCGCTTCCGCGTTTATTTCAGATACTGCTTCAATGCTTCCACCCGGTCGCAGCGCTCCCAGCTCAGATCCAGATCCGGGCGGCCCAGATGACCGTAAGCCGCCACCTGCTGATAAATGGGCCGCAGCAGATCCAGCTGCTGGATCATGGCCGCAGGCCGCATATCAAACTGCTCCCGCACTACCTTGGCCAGCTGCTCGTCGGAGCACTTTCCAGTGCCGTAGCTGTTGACGAAGACAGCCACCGGCTGCGCCACGCCGATGGCATAGGCCAGCTCCAGCTCGCACTTGTCTGCCAGACCCGCCGCCACCAGATTCTTGGCAATGTAGCGGGCATAATAGGCCGCCGTCCGATCCACCTTGGTGGGATCCTTACCGGAAAATGCGCCGCCGCCGTGGGCCGCATAGCCGCCATAGGTGTCCACGATGATCTTGCGGCCGGTAAGGCCGGAATCGCCCTGAGGCCCGCCGATGACGAATCGGCCGGTGGGGTTCACCAGGATCCGGGTGTTTTTGTCCAGCAGACGGGAGGGCAGCGCCTTTTTGACCACTTCCTCAATGACCGCTTCCCGCACCCGCTCCAGCGAAGCCTCCGCCAGATGCTGGGTGGAAATGACCACGGTATCAAAGCGCTCGGGCTGACCGTTTTCATCATACTGAACGGTGACCTGGCTCTTGCCGTCGGGCAGCAGGAAGGGGACGCTTCCGTTTTTGCGGACCTCCGCCAGCTTGCGGGTCAGCTCATGCGCAAAGGTAATAGGCGCAGGCATCAGCTCGCGGGTCTCCCGGCAGGCATAGCCAAACATCATGCCCTGGTCGCCGGCGCCGATCAGGTCGAAGGCATCCTTGGCGCCCTCCCGATTTTCCAGCGCATTGTTCACGCCCATGGCGATATCCGGGCTCTGCTCATGGATGCTGGAAAGCACCGCGCAGGTCTTGTAATCAAAGCTGTCGCTGGAGCCGTCGTAGCCGATCTTTTTGACGGTATCCCGGACGATCTGCTGGATGTCCACATAGCAGCTGGTGGTCATCTCGCCCATGACCATCACCATGCCGGTGGTGGTGCAGGTCTCGCAGGCCACATGAGCTTTGGGATCCTGGGCCAGGACCGCATCCAAAACACCGTCGGATACCTGATCGCAGAGCTTATCGGGATGGCCCTCGGTAACGCTCTCAGAGGTAAAAAGCTTCTTCACAGACATATTCGCTTCCTCATTTCTTTTGATTTGAGATAAGGAAAGAAAAAAGACTCCCGAAAAGGAGTCCTGCACGCACTACAAGCCGCTCCTTATCGTTGTTAGCGGAACCACCTGTACTCCTTCGAGCAGGTTGGTGTGCGGTCACTGAGCTAACTCTCTACCGCAGCTCTGGATAATGGCGTCTATTCTGTTTTCCGATCTCTGGCTGTAGTATATCAGAGCTTTTCACAAAAATCAAGTGTCTATTTTGTGAATATTTCCGGCTTTTCAGAGCCGGCGGCAGGAACTCGCCTGCCGCCGGTCTTATTGTTATGGCTTGTATTATTATATTGTGTCGCTCAGCGGATCTCCGCGCCCAGGCGGAACTTCAGATTGCCCAGGATCTTTTTCATAAAGCGGTCCAGCTCCTCCGGCGTCAGCGCCTGATCCTCCGGCGCAAAGGCGATCTTGAAGGCCATGCTCTTCTTGCCCTCGCCCAGCTGCGCGCCCCGGTAGATGTCGAACAGCTCCACGCCGCAGACCTGCCTGCAGGCATTGCGGATCTCCGCCGTCAGCGCGCCGCAGGTCATTTCCTCATCCACCACCAGCGCCAGATCCCGGGTGACGGTGGGGAACTGAGAAAGCGGATGATAGCGCAGGCCCTCGGGCATCAGCGCCGCCAGACGGGGATAATCCAGCTCGCCCAGAAAGATCTTGTGGTTGGACTTGCTGTCCTTGGGCAGCTTCAGCTCGGCGGAGACGCCGTTTGCCAGCTTGCCGAAGACGCCAACGCACTGCTCCTGGCAGTAGATATAGGCCGCAATGCCGGGGTGCAGCCAGGAAACATCCTCCGCACGGGTATAATCAAACTGCAGGCCGAAGGCTCTGCCCAGCGCCTCCACCGCGCCCTTGACGGTGAAAAAGCTCTCGTTGTCGCCAAAGGCGGCAAAGCCCAGATGGAGCGTCTCCTCCGGCAGCTGCTTCAGGGGCTGCTCCTTCGGCCGGTATACCTTGGCCAGCTCAAAGATCCGGCCTGCGCCGTTGCCCTTCTTCAGGTTTTCCACCACCACATTCAGCAGCGACGGCGCCAGCAGCGGCCGCATGATGGTCAGGTTGGAGGACAGCGGATTCAGCAGCCGGATCACATTACGCTCCGGCGCGTCCTCCGGCAGCTGCAGGCCGTCCAGCTCCGCATCGGAATAAAACGCCAGCGTGATGGCCTCATAAAAGCCCTGGGCGCACATTTCCCGCTTGAGCTTGGCCTGCTGCCGCTGATCCCGGGTCAGGCCACCGGTGGTCACCTGGGCAGACTTCAGGAAGGTGGGGACGATATGGCCGTAGCCATATTCCCGGATGACCTCCTCCGCCAGATCCGGCTCGCCGATCTCGATGTCCTCTCTCCAGCGGGGGGCCGTGACCTGCAGACGGTCGCCGTCGCGGACCGTTTCAAAGCTCAGCCGCCGCAGGATGCTCAGGATCTCCTCCGCGGGGACCTGAATGCCCAGCACCCGGTTGATGCCGCTGATGGTGGCTTCAAAGCGCTTGCCCTCCCGGGGCGCGCCGGCGGAGCAGTCAAAGGCGCTGGCGGTGATCTCGCCGCAGCCCAGCTCCTGGATCAGATGGAGCGCCCGGGCCATGCCCAGCTCCGTGGTATATTCGGAGATGCCCTTTTCGTAGTGGCTGGAGGCGTCGGTATTCTGCCCCAGACTGCGGGCCGTCCGGCGGATGTTGTCCCGCATGAACTTGGCGGATTCAAACAGAAGCTGGGTGGTCTTTTCCGTGATCTCGCTGTTCAGGCCGCCCATGACGCCGGCCAGCGCCACCGGCTTGCTGCCGTCGCAGATCACCAGATTGTTTTCCGTCAGGCGGAATTCCTTGCCGTCCAGCGTAGTAATGGTCTCCTCCGGGGCCGCCCGGCGGACGATGATCTGGCGGCTCTCCAGCGTGTCCATGTCAAAGGCGTGCATGGGCTGGCCGATCTCCAGCATCACATAGTTGGTGATATCCACCACATTGGAAATGCTGCGCAGGCCGCACAGCGCCAGCTGCCGCCGCATCCACCGGGGCGACTGGCCCGGGGTGATATTGCGCACATAGTGCCCCAGATACCGGGGACAAAGCTCCGGCGCCTCCACCCGGATGCTCAGATCAGGGTCGGTATATTCACTCTGGGCATAATCTGTGGCGGGCATGTTCAGGGGCTTGTCCAGCGCGGCGGCCACCTCCCGGGCGATGCCCAGAACAGACTGGCAGTCCGGCCGGTTGGCGGTGATGGAGATATCAAAGAGATAATCGTCCAGCCCCGTGACCTTGCAGATGTCCGTGCCGGGGACGGTGTCTGCGGGCAGATCCAGCAGCCCGTAGACCTCCGCGCCGGGATACAGGTCGTCGTTGAGCCCCAGCTCCTGACCGGAGCAAAGCATGCCGTCGGAGGCCTGGCCCCGCATGGGCTTTGCCTTGATGGTGATGCCGCCGGGCAGGGTGGCGCCGTCCAGAGCGGCGGGCGTATGCATGCCGGCGTAAACATTGGGCGCGCCGGTGACGATCTGGATGTCCCGGCCGTATTCGCCGCAGTCTACCTTGCAGACGAACAGATGGGTGCCCTCCATGGGCGTGCATTCCTTCACCTCGCCCACCACCACGCGATGGATGCCGGCGGAAAGGTCAATGAGCTCCTCCACCTCGAAGCCGCAGTCAAAGAGCCTTGTCTCCAGCTCCTGGGCGGAAATGTCGATGTCCACATATTGCTTGAGCCAGCTGAACGGTACTTTCATGGCTTTCCCCTCCTTAACCCTTGAACTGTTCGAGGAACCGCAGGTCGTTCTCGAACATCAGACCGATGTTGTTGATGCCGTATTTCAGCATGGCGATGCGCTCCAGACCGATGCCGAAGGCAAAGCCGGAATAGACGGAGGGGTCGATGCCGCAGTTTTCCAGAACGCTGCGATGGACCACGCCGGCGCCCAGCACCTCGATCCAGCCGGTGTGCTTGCACAGGGAACAGCCCTTGCCGCCGCACGCAAAGCAGCTCACATCCACCTCCACGCTGGGCTCGGTAAAGGGGAAATAGGAGGGCCGCAGCCGGGTCTTCACCTCCGGGCCGAACAGCGCCTGAACGAACCGGTCCAGCATGCCCTGCAGGTCGCAGAGGGTAATGCCCCTGTCCACCACAAGGCCCTCCATCTGATGGAACATGGGAGAGTGGGTGGCGTCGCTGTCGGAGCGGAAGACCCGCCCCGGCGAAAGCACCTTGATGGGCGGCTTTTCCCGATCCATAACGCGGATCTGGCCGCCGCTGGTCTGGGTGCGCAGGACGATGTCCTCCGCCACATAGAAGGTATCCTGCATATCTCTGGCCGGATGATTCTTCGGCACATTCAGCCGGGTGAAATTGTGCTCGTCGTCTTCGATCTCCGGCCCCTCAAAGATCTCGAAGCCCATGCCGGAAAACACATCGATGATCTCGTTTTTGATCCGCGTGATGGGGTGCAGCCCGCCGGTGGTCCGGGGAACGCCGGGAAGGGTGATGTCCACGGCCTCCGCCTTGTTGCGGGCCGCCAGCTCCGCCGCCTCGATCTGCGCGGAAAGGGACTGATATTTGTCCTCCGCCCAGACCTTGAACTCATTGATGACCTTGCCCGCCGCCGGACGCTCCTCCTTGGAGACGGCGCCCAGACCCTTCATCAGGCCGGCCACCGCGCCCTTTTTGCCCAGATAGCTCTGCCAGAGCTCTGCCAGCTCCTCCCGGGAATGGACCGCTCCCAGGGCCGTCTCCAGCTGCTGCCGGAGGGCCTTGATCTTTTCTTCCATAATGCACCTCGTTTATGATGATTTTTGAGACCAAAATAAAAAAGCAGCCCCGTCCCACCGCTGGGACGAAGCTGCATCGCTCCGTGGTACCACCCAGATTCCGCCCGGCCATCCCTGCGGAAAGGGCCGGAGCAGCGCTCTGCCTGCCGGTAACGGGGCAAACCGTCCTTCGCTACTGAGGCTCATGCCCTTTGGCGCAGGAAGCTCGGGAGGGAATTTCCGCAGATCCGTTCGGAGGGCCTTTCAGCCGGCGAGCCCTCTCTCTTGCGCGCCGCCCGCAGGCGGCAGACCCGGATGTCTGCGCACTGTCTCCGTCAATGCTTTTATCCGATTCATTCTGATGCCTTATGATAGCACAGCCGCCGCCATTCGTCAAGCAAAACCGCCGTTTCCTCCCCGAAAGCGAGAACAGGAGACGCAAAATGCGTCTCCCGATCCTCGAAAGCGGGTCTCCCCGTCAGATTACAGATTTTCCTCGGCCTGCTTGATCATCTTGCGGACCATCTCGCCGCCGATGCTGCCGGCCTGCCTGGAGGTCAGGTCGCCATTATAGCCTTCCTTCAGATTGACGCCGACTTCGCGAGCAGTCTCCATTTTGAACTGATGCATCGCTTCCTTGGCGTTGGAGGACAGGTTAGACTTGTTATTCGTCATGGTCGTTTCTCCTTTCTTTCGGATTACGACCATAGTTTGAGCCGCCGCGCGGCAAATATTCCGGTAATTTCTTCCTGCGGGCCGTTTGCGTTTATTTTTCCGTCTCCGGCGTTTTTTCGCGGAAAAACGCCCGGATCTCCGCCTCCGTGCAGGCGGCGCTGCCCTGGGCAAAGCCGTCCCTGCCGCCGCCCCGGCCATGCAGCGCCTGATTCATCTCCTTCACCAGCGCCCGGATGTCCTGTCCCGGATGGATGAGCGCATATTGATAGCTGCCCTCCGTTCCCGCAAAGACGGCGCAGCGCCCGCAGGCGGTCCGGGTCAGGGCGTCACACAGGCGGCGGACGCCGTCGCCCCGCAGCGCCCCCCGCACCAGCACAACATCCCGTTCTCCCCGGTGCTCCTCCGCCAGGCGAAGAAACTGCTCCTCCTCCAAATGAGCCAGCTGCTCCCGCGTCTCCGCCAGCTCCTGCCGCAGGCGCTCCACGGCGGCGGCAGTCTTTTCCGGCTTTGCGGAAAGCGCCTGTCCCACCTGCCGGTTCTGCTCCCAGCTGCCGCTGAGGGCGTCCAGCGCGCGCTGTCCGCACAAAAGCTCCAGCCGCACGCCGTCGCGGAACCGCTGACAGCTGAGGAGCTTGACCAGCCCCACCTGTCCGCTGCTTTTCACATGAGTGCCGCAGCAGGCGCACAGATCTGCGCCGGGAAAGCCCGTCAGCCGCACCGGCCCCTCCAGCGCCTTTTTGCTGCGGTAGGCGATGGAGGCCAGCGCTTCCCGGTCGGGCCAGGTGATCTCGATGGGATGATCCTCCCAGAGATAACGGTTCGCCCGTGCCTCCACCTCCAGCACCTGCTCCCAGGTCAGCGGTGCATTGTAATCGATGGTGACCACGCTCTCGCCCATGTGGAAGCCCACATTATCGCAATGAAAGGTCTCGCAAAGCATGCCGGAGACGATATGCTCGCCGGAATGCTGCTGCATATGGTCAAAGCGCCGGGCCCAATCCAGCGTGCCCTCCACCGTCTCGCCCTCCGGCAGCGGCCGGTCGCAGGTGTGGACGATCTGCCCCTCCCGCTCGTGCACATCCAGCACGCGGGCCGGCCCCAGCGTTCCATGATCGGCAGGCTGTCCGCCGCCCTCGGGATAAAAGGCAGTCCGGTCCAGCACCACAAGATACTGCCCCTTGTGCTCCCGGCAGGTCTCCACCCGGCCGGTAAAGTGCTTCATAAAAGCATCCTCATAATAAAGCTTGACGGTCTCCATCGCACCCCGCGCTCCTTTTTCTGTTTTCTGCTTTTCATGATACCTCATTCGCCGGAAAAAGGCAAGAAAAAGGCGCGTGCCGCGCACGCGCCCGGGAGCTCCGCTGCCTGCTCAGCGGATGGCAGTGACGGTATAATCCTTATCCTCCACGGCTTTTTTCAGGACGGCGTCGTCCACCGGCCCGCTGAGGGTCACCTCTGCCAGCCCCGTTTCATGGCTCACCTGCGCCTGCGCCACCTGGGGCAGCGCCTCCAGCGCCTTCTTTACCGTCGCCTCGCAGTGGGCGCACATCATGCCCCGGATCTCCATTGTTTTTTTCATGGTTGTTTCCTCCTTTAATTGAATCGTAATGGGCGCCTTTTTCCGCTTTTTGCCGTGCCCGGCGTCCCGCAGCCGAAACAGGTTGAGCCGCAGCGCGTTGGATACCACGCAGAAGCTGGAAAGGCTCATGGCCGCCGCGCCAAGCATGGGGTTCAGCGTCAGTCCCAGCGGAATACATACGCCGGCGGCGATGGGGATGCCGATGGTATTATAGAAAAACGCCCAAAACAGATTTTCATGGATGTTCCGCAGGGTGGCCCGGCTGAGCCGGATGGCGGCGGGCACATCGCTGAGCCGGCTGTTGACCAGCACCACATCGGCGGCGTCGATGGCCACATCCGCCCCCGCGCCGATGGCGACGCCCAGATCCGCCCGGGTGAGGGCGGGGGCATCGTTGATGCCGTCGCCCACCATGGCCACCTTTCCCTGGGCCTTCAGCTGCCGGACGACGGTCTCCTTGCCCTCCGGCAAGACGCCGGCCACCACCCGGTCCACGCCGGCCTGCCGGCCGATGGCCTTCGCCGTGCGGGCATTATCGCCGGTGAGCATGACTACGGCCACGCCCATCTCCTGCAGCTCCCGCACCGCCCGGGGGCTGTCCTCCCGGATCACATCCGCCACGGCGATGAGCCCCAGCAGCTGGCCCTCCCGGCTGAAATACAGCGGGGTCTTTCCTTCCTCCGCCAGCGCCGCGCCCCGGCGGGCCAGTTCCTCGGGGATCCCGCCCTCCGTCCGCAGAAAGGCTTCGCTGCCGCCCCGGAGGAGCTGGTCCTGCCAGCGGCCCTCCAGTCCGTTTCCGGGCAGGGCGCGGAAGCCCTCCACAGGCTCCGGCACGATCTGCTCCTCCTCCGTCCGCCGCAGAACGGCCCGGGCCAGCGGATGCTCGCTTTTGCTTTCCAGTCCTGCCGCCAGCGCCAGCAGCTCATGGGCTTCCACGCCCTCCGCCGGGACCACATCCGTCACCCTCGGCTGGCCGCAGGTGATGGTGCCGGTCTTATCCAGCGCCACGATCTGCACCCGGCCCATCTCCTCCAGCGAAGCGGCCGTCTTAAACAGGATCCCGTTTTTCGCGCCCAGACCGCTGCCCACCATAATGGCCACCGGCGTCGCCAGCCCCAGCGCGCAGGGGCAGCTGATCACTAGCACGGAGATCCCCCGGGCCAACGCATAGCCTGCGCTCTGCCCCAGCAGCAGCCAGACCGCCGTGGTGACGGCTGCAATGCCCATCACCACAGGGACGAACACGCCGGAGACCCGGTCCGCCGCCTTTGCGATGGGAGCCTTGGTGGCGGCGGCATCGGAGACCATGCGGCTGATCTGGGAAAGGGTGGTGTCCTGCCCCACCCGGGTGGCCCGGCACTTCAAAAAGCCCGACTGATTCACCGTAGCGGCGGAGACGCCGTCGCCGGGGTGCTTATCCGCAGGGATGCTCTCGCCGGTGAGGGCGGATTCGTCCACGGCGCTCTCCCCCTCCAGCACCACGCCGTCCACCGGGATGCTCTCGCCGGGGCGGACGGTAAAGAGATCGTCCTGCTTCACCTGTCCGATGGGGACGGAGATCTCCTTCCCGTCCCGCAGCACTGTGGCCGTTTTGGGGGCCAGCTTCATCAGGCCCCGCAGAGCGTCGGTGGTGCGGCCCTTGGAGCGGGCCTCCAGCAGCTTGCCCACGGTGATCAGCGTCAGGATCATGGCGGCGGATTCAAAATAGAGATCCATCCTATAGGTCATCACCGCCTGGCTGTCGCCCCGGACCTGCGCCGCCGTCATGGCGAAGAGGGCATAGGTGCTGTAGCCAAAGGCGGCGGTGGAGCCCAGCGCCACCAGCGTATCCATATTGGGTGCGCGGCGCCACAGGCTCTGAAAGCCGCTGATGAAAAACCGCTGATTGATGACCATGACGGCCGCCGCCAGCAGCAGCTGGGTCAGGCCCATGGCTACATGATTGTCCTGATAAAAGGCGGGCAGGGGCCAGCCCCACATCATGTGCCCCATGGAAACATACATCAGCGCCAGCAAAAAGCCCAGCGACCAGAGCAGCCGGCGCTTCAGCTTCGGCGTCTCATGATCCTCCAGACGCGCCTCCTCTGCCGCCTGCGTCTGCTCCGCCGGCGCGCCGCTCTGCAGAGAAGCGCCGTAGCCCGCCTGCTCCACCGCCCGGATCACCGCCTCCGGCGCGGCGTCGCCCTCCACGCCCATGGCGTTGGTCAAAAGGCTCACGGAGCAGCTCTGCACGCCCGGCACCTTGCCCACGGCCTTTTCCACCCGGGCCGCGCAGGCTGCGCAGCTCATGCCCGTTACCGTATATTGCTTCATGCTTCCGCCTCCGTTCATTTCATCAGCTTCTGCAGCGTATGCACCAGCTCGTCGATGACCGCATCGTCGCCCGCCCGGATGTCCCGGGCCACGCAGGTTCGGATATGGCTGGCCAGCAGCTCCTTATTAAATGCATTTACCGCCGCGTTTACTGCCGCAGACTGCACCAGAATATCCGGGCAGTAAGCGCCGTTTTCCACCATGGCGCGGATCCCGCGGATCTGGCCCTCGATGCGGTTGAGCCGGTGGATCAGCTTTTTATATTCTTCCGGCGACCGTTCCTTTTTGCGCTGAGCGCACATGGCGCAGTTTCGTTCCTCCATAGGCTGTCCCGTCCTTTCGGCAATATACCCCCTCTGGGTATTTTTATTGTATACCCCCTCTGGGTATTTGTCAAGTCCCCGCTTGACAGCGGGATAAAAAATTTATAGACTGAGAGCAGAAAAATAAAGGAGGGCTGCCCATGGATCCGCTGAAAAAGCTGCTGGCGCTGGGGCTGGAGCTTGCGCCGCTGGGGCTGGAGGTCCGGCCGGACAACGACCCCTATTTCTGCACGCCCCGGGGCGCTTCCATCTTTGCCTGGGCCGGGGCAGACGGCATCCACTACTGCACCATCCGGGGCTTCGGTCCCATGATCTTCGCCGTCAGCCCCATGAACGGGCCGGGAGAATGGGTCCATCCCATCGCGAAGGACGGGCGGGAGCTGCTGCGGCTCCTGCTGGCCTGCGGCGACGCCGCTCTGCTGGAGCAGGCATGGCAGTGGGACCGGCGGCAGTTTTCCTCCCACCTTCGGCAGCATCCTCCCTCTGCAGAGCAGCAGGCCCTGCTGGACCGGCTGCAGGCTCTTTCAGGGCTGACGCCCGCAGAGGATCCCTTCGGCACGCTTTCCGCTCTGCAAAAAAGCTTTGACCGGAAAAGGCTGCGCTATACCGAGGATGTGCTGGATCCGGACATGAACCCCAACGCCCCGTTCCCGGCCTGGGCCGTCTTCTTTTCCGGCGGCTTCTGGGGCCGCGGCGGCGGGGAGCGCCCAGGCACGGTCCTTCCGCTGGCGCGGCGCTTCCGCTTGGCGGAGCGGGAATGGCAGGTCCCTGCCGTCTATCTCTGCGGCAAGGGCCTTGTGCTGGATCTCTGCATGGAGGTGAGCCGGGAGGAGCTTTGGTACTTCTCCGCCCGCTGGGGCCTGACACCGGAAAACGACGACCTTTCCCGCTTTTCCGCGGAGGATCAGCTGCGCATCCAGGCGGAAAATCCCCTTTCCTTTGCTGTCTCCCCTGCTTTGACCCTCAATGGCCGGCCCCTTCGCCGCAGCCGGAGCTGGAGCCTTTGCTGGAATCCGCTGTTTTCCGGGAACGCCCCGGAGAGCCGACAGATCTTGGAGCATTACGGCCTTTCGCCGGAAAATGGCTGGGTCTTCTGGCGGTTTTCCTTCCCCTGGACCACGGCCCGCCGCCCTGCTTTGAAGCGGCTGACCCTGCAGCTGGCACAGACGCCGCATGCCCTCCCCGGACCGGTGTTTTCCGCGGACTTCCCGGGGCAGAAGATCGTCCTGACCCACCCCGAGGGGACGGAATACACCCTCACCGTGCAGGAGCTGACCCGGGAGTCTCTGCCGGAAACCGCCTTTGCCGATGCGGCGCCGGACGATCCCCGGCAGTATGCCCGGCTGACCTATACGCTCTCCCCTGCGCTGGACAGAAACGCCCCTCGGATCTGCGCCGCCTTCCCAGGCGACCCGCCCCGGCGCAAAACGCCAGCCGCACCCTTCCCCTTTGTTCCGGAAGCGGAAAACGCCGCCTGCATCTGCCTGATCGGCGGGGCAGACGGTCCCACCGCTCTGGTCCTGCGCCAAACGGAATCTGCCCTGCAGACCGCCTGCTCTCCCCTCTGCTTTCAGCTGCCGGAGCAGCTTTTATGGCGCGCCGTCTTTACCCTGTCTCCGCCGCCGCCCGCAGAGCTTTCCCTTCTTTGACCGCAAAAAGAGACAGCCCGAAGGCTGTCTCTCAGCTTGTCGAAAAAGGCTGCAGAATTGCAGGCTTTTTCCTATTGGATGTTTTTTCACGGACATGCGCCGGGAAAAAACACCGTAACCCGCCGATTTTTCGCAAAAAATCGGTGAAACCGGCCCGCAGGCCGGAGCCGAACTGTCGAGAAAAACCCAGCGAAGCGGTTTTTCGACAGTCTCAAAGAGAGCACGAATGTGCTCTCTTTTGCATAAAATCAGGCGTTTATCGGTCCTTCCGGTCCCAAAGCGCCCGGTGCTTGTCCAGCGCGGAATACATCAGCTCTCCCAGCACGCCGCAGGAAAGCACCTCGCCCAGCCCCACCGTCAGCATCAGGAAGGGGATGGATTCCTCCATCCCATAGGCCCAGACCAGCACCGGCGGCACCAGCAGAATATTGCTGACAATGGGCGGCAGCACCGCCAGCCAGCGGTTTTTGCGCAGAAGACGGGTCCCCAGTGCGCCCAGCAGCGTGGCCAGGCTGCCCACCGCCACATCCCAAAGGACGCAGCCCGTCAGCAGATTTGCCAGCAGGCAGCCCACGAACAGCCCCGGCACGGCCGCCGGGAAAAAGCAGGGCAGGATCGTCAGCGCCTCGGAAAGGCGCAGCTGGATCTGGCCGGAGGCCAGCCCCATGGCGGAGGCGATCAGCGTCAGCGCCACATACAGCGCGGCCACCATGCCCCCCTGGGCCAGAAAGATCCCGGCGCTGCGTTGCGTTGCGTGTTTCATCAAGTCAGCTCCTGCAAGGCTTATTTCTGGATACGGACAGACTTCATCACCGGCTTTGCGCCGTGCTTTCCGGCCACGATCTCGTCGATGACCTCCAGCCCGGAGATCACCCGCCCGAAGGCGGCGTAGCTGCCGTCCAGATAGGGGGCCTCGTCCACCATAATGAAGAACTGGCTGCCGGCGGAGTTGGGATCGTTGGTGCGGGCCCAGGAAAGGACGCCCCGCTCGTGCTTCAGATCGTTGGCAAAGCCGTTGGCCCGGAACTCGCCGGGAATGGTCCAGCCGGGGCCGCCGGTGCCGTTGCCGTCCGGGTCGCCGCCCTGGATGACGAAGCCGGGAACGATCCGGTGGAAGGTCAGGCCGTCATAAAAGCCGCTCTCCGCCAGCTTGACGAAGTTCGCAACGGACTTGGGGGCCACATCGGGATACAGCTCAAAGCCCATCACCGCGCCGTTCAGCAGGGTGATCTTGCCCTTGATGATATTCTTTTCCATGCTGCAGATCTCCTTTTTCAGAGTGGTTTACCGGGATATTTTACAGGAAAGCTCAGGCTTTGTCAACGGCTCCCCGCCTGCGCCAGGGGCCCGTCAGATAAAAGAGCAGGGAAAGGACCGCCGCCGTGCTCCAGCCGATGGGCCAGGCGCTCCAGATGCCCCGGGGCCCAAAGGAGGCCGAAAGCAAAACGGCCAGCGACACCCGCAGCGTCAGGTCGGTAAAGGTGCTCACCATAAAGCGGCCCATGAGCCCGCCGCCCCGCAGGACGCCGTCTGCCATGAATTTTACGGAGATCACCGGGTAAAAGGGCACCAGGATATGCAGCAGCTGGATGCCGGTCTCCATGGCCAGCGCAGTGCCGTCCTTCAGGAAGAGCCGCAGCAGCGGCGCGGCGGCAAAATAATACAGCCCCATCAGCGGCAGGCACAGGGCCCAGATCATCCAGAGCCCCGCGGCAAAGCCCTTGCGGATGCGCCGGGGCTTTTCTGCGCCCAGGTTCTGGGCGGTGAAGTTGGACATACCGTTGCCCAGCGTGGTAAAGGAGGTGGTCACCAGATTGTTCAGCTTGATGGCCGCCGCATAGCCCGCCACAACGGCGGTGCCGAAGCCGTTGATCACGCCCTGAATGATGATGTTGCCCACGGAGATGCAGCCCTGCTGCAGCATGCTGGGAACGGCCACCCTCGCCAACCTGCCCAGCATGGGCCAGGAAAAGGCCCGGCCCTTCTGCTCCGGCGAAAGTCCCCGCAGCCGGCGAACCACCGCCCAGACCGCCAGCACGCAGCTTGCGCCCTGACAGAGAAAGGTGGCCCAGGCCACGCCGGCCACGCCCATCCGGAAGGCCGTCACAAAAAAGATATCCATGAAAATATTGCTGAGCGAGGACGCCGCCAGAAACCAGAAGGGCGTCCGGCTGTCGCCCAGCGCGGAAAAGATGCCCGTGGCCACATTATAAAGCAGCAGGAAGGGCACGCCTAAAATATAAATATCCAGATAGAGCTTGGAATCCGCATAGATCTCCGCCGGCGTCCGGATCAGCGTCAGCAGCCGGCCGGAAAGGAGCAGGCCGCCGCCGGTGAGCAGAAGGCAGATGACGCCGGAGGCGATCAGCGCCGTGTGGATGGCCGTCTTCATCTCGTCGTGCCTTCCCGCGCCGAAAAGCTGGGCCGTCACCACGGAGCAGCCGATGTTGCAGCCGAAGGACACCGCCAGAAAGAGCAGGGTCAGCTCATAGCTGTTGCCCACGGCGGCCAGGGCGTTTTCTCCCACGAAGCGGCCCGCAACCAGGCTGTCTGCCAGATTGTAAAGCTGCTGAAAGACCACGCTGCCGAACAGGGGCAGGCAAAACCGCAGCAGCACCCGGGAGGGCTTGCCCTCCGTCAGATCATGCATCATCACGCATCCCCGCCTTTCTTCCGTTTCCAGCCCTATTGTAGCACGGCGCCCGGCGGCAGACAATGGCGCTTTGTGCCAAAAATCGGGAAGGGAAGCGGGGCGCACGCAGCAAAATGCCGCCGGACGCCGCTTTTTCCGCACATCCCGCCGGGGCGGCCCATAGACTGGGTCAAAACAGAATGAAAGGATCCTGACGCTATGGTACTGCGATTTTTTCTGGGGGCAAACAGCGGCGAGGGCTTCTTTTCCCTCTATC
>USML01000046.1 GCA_900555855.1 uncultured Eubacteriales bacterium
TCCTATGGGATGTTTTTTCACGGACATGTGCCGGGAAAAAACACCGTAACCCGCCGATTTTTCACAAAAAATCGGTGAAACCGGCCCGCAGGCCGGAGCCTAACTGTCGAGAAAAACCCAGCGAAGCGGTTTTTCGACAGTCTCAGCGCCAGCCCGAAGGGGCTGGCGCTTGTGTGTCTTTTCTGCGGTTTCATTGATTCAGGCCTGCCCTGCCGGCAGCACGGGGACCCGGTCTATGGTGACGACGGCAAAGTAATTGCCATCCAGCCGCCGCACCAGATCCTTCACGGCGGCCCGCACCTGCTCGTCGGTGAGCTTCAGATCAAAGGGGCAGGCCACATCAAAGATCACATTGGTATGGGTGGGGCCCGCCACCATGCGCAGATCGTGGACCGTCACCCGGGGATCCAGCAGCCGCACCAGCTGTTCCATCTGCTCCCGGACGCGGCAGACGGTCTCATTGTTGGTATCAATGGGATCCATGTGGATCACTGCCTGACAGCCGAAATTATCCCGCAGGGCCTGCTCCGCGCAGTCAATGGTATCGTGCAGCGCCAGCAGATCGCCATCGGCCGGGACCTCCGCATGGAGGGAGATCATCAGCCGCCCCGGCCCATAGTCGTGGACCATCAGGTCATGCACGCCCCGGATCTCCGGGAAGGACAGCACCAGCTCCTGGATCGACTGCACCAGCGCCGGATCCGGGGCCTGACCCAACAGCGGGCTGACGGTGTCCTTGGCCGCGCCGTAGCCTGCCCGCAGGATCAGCACCGCCACCAGGATCCCGGCCCAGCCGTCCAGCGCCACATTGCACCAATGCCCCAGCAGGGAGGAAAGCAGCACTGCCGCCGTGGCGGCGCAGTCGCTGAGGCTGTCTGCGGCAGTGGCCTTCATGGCGGCAGACTGGATCCTTTTTCCCACCGCCCGGTTATAGGCCGCCATATAGAGCTTGACGGCAATGGCGCAGAGCAGGATCCCCACAGAGACCCAGCGGAACTCCACCGGCTCCGGCGAGACGATCTTTTCAATGGAGGTCTTGGCCAGCTCAAAGCCCATGAGCAGGATCAGCATAGCCACGATCAGCCCGGAGACATATTCCATCCGGCCGTGGCCGTAGGGGTGCTCCGTATCCGGCTTCTGCCCCGCCAGCTTGAAGCCCAGCAGCGTCACCAGACTGGAGCCTGCGTCAGACAGGTTGTTGAAGGCGTCGGCGGTGATGGCGATGGAGCCGCACAGGCTGCCCGCAATGAACTTGCCCAAAAACAGCAGCAGGTTCAGGGCGATGCCCAGACCGCCGCAAAGATAGCCGTATTGCCGGCGCACCTGGGGATCCTGGGTCTGATCCCGGTCCGGAATGAACCAGCGGGAAAGCAAAGAGATCATATCATCCACCTCACAAAAAAGCCGCGGAAGGAGGTTCCTCCCGCGGCCCTCGGTTTACCGTTCAGAGCTTGGCGCCGCAGCTGTTGCAGAAGCGGGCGTCCTCAGCGATCACCGCGCCGCACTGCGGACAGTGCCGATCCGGTGCAGGCGTCTCCGGGAGCTTGAGCTCCTCCAGCTTTTCCTGCAGGGTCTGGATCTCCTGGGTCGCCGCCTGAATGCTATCGCACAGCGCCGTCACCTGCGGATCCACCGCTTCGCCCTGCTGATACCGGGTCCACAGCAGGTCGCCGATCTGATTCTTGAACTCCTCGATGCTCTGGTTGTACCGGCGGATCTCCGCCTTCAGCTTGCCCTGCTCAATGGCCAGATTGGCCTTGTCTCCGGCGGTCTTGATGGCCGCATTGGCCATATCGCCGGCGGTCTTGGCCGCAGCGCTGAGCTTATCCAGTAATGCCATAGAAAAACCTCCTGTCTCGATGGTTTTACCGTTCCCTCTTCTGTTTACAGTATAGCACAGCAGGCCATGAAATTCCACGCTTTCTGAGAAAAAACCTGTGAATTTTCCGTTTTTTCCCGTCTCCCGAAAAAGGGGCTTTCAAAGCGCCGGCTTTTATGCTATACTTTTCAAAAAGCCGTGCGAAGGAGAGGTGATTCCTTATGCTTTCCATCGGAAATCAGTGGGACAGCGTCCTGCGGGAGGACCTGCAGAGCGAGAGCTTTGCCCGTCTGCAGGCGTTTCTGGATCAGGAATATGCCGCGGGCCCGGTCTATCCGCCCCGGGAGGACCTGTTCAACGCCCTGAAATATACCGATTATCCCGCCGTCAAGGCCGTCATTCTGGGGCAGGACCCCTACCACGGCCCCGGGCAGGCCCACGGGCTGGCCTTTTCCGTGCAGAAGGGCGTGGCCGTGCCGCCCTCGCTGCAGAACATCTATAAAGAGCTGCTTTCCGATCTGGGCTGCGCTATTCCCTCCCACGGCTGTCTGATCGAATGGGCCCAGCGGGGCGTGCTGCTGCTGAACGCAGTGCTGTCTGTCCGGGAGGGGCAGCCAAACTCCCATAAGGGCCAAGGCTGGGAGCAGCTGACCGACAGCATCATCCGCCATCTCAACGCCCGGGAAGCCCCTATGGTCTTCCTTCTCTGGGGCGCAAACGCCCGGCAGAAGCTGCCGCTGATCCAGAGCATGAACCATCTGGTGCTGACCGCGCCCCACCCCAGCCCCCTTTCCGCCTATCAGGGCTTTTTCGGCTGCCGCCACTTCTCCAAGGCCAACCAGTTCCTGCAGCAGGCCGGCGCGGCGCCCATCGACTGGCAGATCCGCGGCTGATTTGAAATAATCCTAAGGATAAAAAAGATGTAAAGGAGCGATCATCATGGCAACCCCTCATAATTCTGCGGAAAAAGGCGCATTTGCAAAGACCGTCCTCATGCCCGGCGATCCCCTGCGGGCAAAGTATATCGCAGAGCATTATCTGGAAAACCCCGTCCTGATCAACAATGTCCGGGGCATCCACGGCTATACCGGCACTTACCGCGGCGTCCCCGTCAGCGTCATGGCCAGCGGTATGGGCATCCCCTCCATCGGCATTTACAGCTATGAGCTGTTCCATTTCTACGATGTGGACAACATCATCCGCGTGGGCACCGCCGGCGGGCTGCACCCCCAGCTGCAGCTGCGGGATGTGGTCATCGGCATGGGCGCCTGCACCAATTCCAATTACGGCGCCCAGTTCCAGCTGCCCGGCGCCTTCGCCCCCATCTGCAGCTATCCCCTGCTGGAGAGCGCCATGCGCCACGGCCGGGACATGGGCCTGCGGATGCAGGTGGGCAATCTGCTTTCCTCCGACACCTTCTACAGCGCGCTGGACGATCCCAACGGCAAGTGGATGGAGATGGGTGTGCTGGCAGTAGAGATGGAGGCTGCCGGCCTTTACATGAACGCCGCCAAGGCGGGCAAAAACGCTCTGACCATCTGCACCATCTCGGACCATATCGTCCGGGGCGAGGCGCTGGACGCCGAGGCCCGGCAGAGCAGCTTTACCGACATGATGGAGCTGGCCCTGGCCGTTGCGGTGGACATGGCGGAGCAATAAGCGGCAGGTCATCTGATAACCACAAAAGGCGCGGCATTTTTGCCGCGCCTTGTTTTTCTATTTTCTCCGCTTTTTACTTTGCGTTCCAAGCGCGATAGCGCTTCATCTGCAGGAGGAACACGGCGATCAGGAGCAGGGCGCAGAGGGCATCGACCCCCAGCCCCGCCAGCGAACCGCGATAGGTCCCGCGGACGAGCCGCCAAAGGACGCTGGCCGTCCAGACCACGGCGCAGAAGGCGCACAGGAGCAGCAGGATCAGGCTGGGCTTTTTCTTCATGGCAGGTCCTCCCTCTTTCCTTGCGGTCTCAGTCGATCAGCTCCGTATGGATGCGGCTGACGGTGGGTGTGCGGGGCTGGGCCTCCTCCGTGGGATAGCCCAGCGCCAGCGCGGATACGGGCCAGAAGCCGTCCTGCAGCTTCAGCCGGTAAAGCAGCTCCATGCTCTGGTCCAGCGTCTCGATAAAGCCCCAGAGATAGCAGCTGCCCAGGCCCAGCTCCGTGGCCTGCAGGTGCATATTCTCCACCACGCAGGCGGCGTTTGCCACATCCACCGGCCGGAGCTGCCCCTGCTGCTCCCGGACGGACACCAGGATCAGGCAGGGCGCGCCGTAAAGGGGATCCCGCTGGGTCTCGCCGGTGCGCTTTTGAAAGTTTTCCGTGATGGCTGCCAGCAGCGCCGGATCCCGGACGACGGTGAGCTGAATATTTTCATAGAGCCTGCGCCCCACGGGGGCGGCGTTGCCCGCCTCCAGCACCGTGCCCAGCGCCCGGGCCTCCACCGGCGTTTTCTGATAGCTCCGGCAGGACTGCCGCCGAAGCAGGACCTCTCTGAATTCCATAGGCTTGCTCCTTTCTCCTTACAGGACGAAATTGCCTTCCCGGAAGATGGCCACCTCCTGGCCGTCCCAGGTGCGCCCGGTGATGGAGAGATCCTCCGTGCCCACCATAAAGTCCACATGGGTATCCGACCGGTTCAGGCCGTGGGCCTCCAGCTCCTCCTCCGTCATGTGCTCGCCGCCCTGAATACTCTCGCTGTAGGCCTGACCGAAGGCCAGGTGGCAGGCGGCATTTTCGTCAAACAGCGTGTTGTAAAAGAGGATCCCCTGATTGCGGATGGGGCTGTCGTAGGGGACCAGCGCCACCTCGCCGAAATAGCTTGCGCCCTCGTCCACGGCGATGGCCGCCTGCAGGGTCTCCTGTCCCACCCGGGCATGGGCCTCCACGATGCGGCCCTTTTCAATAACAAAGTGGAAATCCTCGATCAGGTTGCCGTCGTGGCACAGGGGCAGCGACGCATAGACGATGCCCTCCACGCCGTCCTTCCGGGGCGCGGTGAAGATCTCCTCCGTGGGGATATTGGCCATGAACTCCTGCCCCCGCGCGCAGGTCCCGCTGCCGCCGGTCCAGATATGGCCCTGGGGCAGGTGGACGGTCAGATCGGTGCCCAGGCTGTTATGGTAATGCAGCGATTCCAGCCGCAGCTCGTTGAGCGTTTCCATCCGCGCCTTGAGCATGGCGTCGTGCCTGCGCCAGAGAGCGACGGCGTCGCCCCGGCCGGTGATGCGCACCGCCTTGAAGATGGCGTCCCAAAGCTTTTCCATGGCCTGCTCCTCCGAAGCGCCGGGGAAGACCCTTTTGGCCCAGGAGGGGATGGGGACCGAACCGATGCACCAGGGGAAGCCGTTGGACATCTGCAGCCGGTAAAAGGGCTCCAGCCCCCGGGCAGAGGACCGCTGATTGCGGAGGATCCGCTCCGGCAGGACGCCCTTCAGATTTTCCGGATCGCTGGCGGAGATGGACAGATAGGCCGCCCCCGCCTGGGCATAGCCGTTGAGCATCGTCTGCTGCCACTGGGGCAGGCTGTCGAACACCTCGTCGGCGGCGCAGAGATAGCGCATCCGGGTCAGGGCGTCGTCCCTCCAGTTCAGGATCACCTCCCGCGCGCCGGCATCATAGGCCGCCTGGGCGCACAGCCGCCCGAACCAGGCGCATTCCACCGGACAGGCCAGCACCAGATCCTGCCCCGGCTGCACATTGACGCCGATCTCTACCAACAGCTTTGCATATTCCCGATATCTGAGATCCATCTTGCTTCGCTCCTTTTCTTCCCCGGGCGCTTACTTGCCGTTGCGCTCCAGCAGGGCGTATTTGATATCCCAGAGCTTCTGGGATAGGTCTACATAATAGGGATGGGGATTTTCAAACCGGGCCACCGCGTCCCAGATCCGGCCCATGCATTCCCGGCAATAGCTGCGGATCTCCTGAATGTCCCGCTTTTTATGGACGCAGACGCCCTTGTCAAACAGCTGCACCTGCAGGGGCCGGGCGGTGAAGTTGGTGGCGGTATATTTTTTCCAGGTATGCTCCGGATCAAAGAGCACATAGGGCTGATCCTCCGGGATGACCTCGTCCCGCAGGGTGAGCACATCCGCCCGGTATTTGCCGTCGGTCTTGTCCGTCAGACGCCAGACCTGCTTGAAATGGGGGTTGGTGATCTTTTCCACATTTTCGGAGATCTTGATCTTGGGGATGATGGCGCCGTTCTTATCCTCGATGGCCGCCAGCTTATAGACGCCGCCGAACACCGGCTCGCTGGAGGAGGTGATCAGCCGCTCGCCGATGCCGAAGGAATCAATGCAGGCCCCCTGGGCCAGCAGATCCCGCACCAGAAACTCATCCAGCGAATTGGACACCACGATCTTGCAGTCCTTCATGTCTGCCGCGTCCAGCATCTCCCGGGCCTTGCGGCTCAGGTAGGTGATATCGCCGGAGTCGATGCGGACGCCCTGCATTCGGCAGCCCATGGGCTCCAGCACCTCCTTTGCCACCCGAATGGCATTGGGAATGCCGGACCGGAGCACATTATAGGTGTCCACCAGCACGGTGCAGGCGTTGGGATAGGTGAGCGCATAGGCCTTGAAGGCCTCGAATTCATTGTCAAACATCTGCACCCAGCTGTGGGCCATGGTGCCCAGGGCGGGCACATGGAAGTCCCGCTCACAGATGGTGCAGGCCGTTCCCGCGGCGCCGGCGATATAAGCCGCCCGGGCGCCCATGATGGCGCCGTCGCTGCCCTGCGCCCGGCGGGAGCCGAACTCCATCACCGCTCTGCCCGCCGCCGCCCGGACCATTCGGCTGGCCTTGGTGGCGATCAGGCTCTGGTGGTTGACGGTGAGCAGCAGCATGGTCTCGATAAACTGGGCCTGCATCACCGGGCCGCGGACGGTGACGATCGGCTCCCGGGGGAAGATGATCTCGCCCTCGGGGATGGCCCAGACATCACATTCAAACCGGAAATGCTTCAGATAATCCAGAAACTCCTCGCAGAAACAGCCCTTGCTCCGGAGATATTCAAGATCCCGCTCGGTGAAGTGAAGGTTTTCCAGATAATCCACCAGCTGTTCCACGCCGGCCATGATGGCATAGCCGCCCTTATCCGGGATCTTCCGGAAAAACATATCAAAATAGGCCACCGTATTTCCAAGGCCGTTTTTGAGATAGCCGTTCGCCATGGTAAACTCATAAAAATCCGTGAGCATCGTCAGGTTCTTGACCATGTTGTCTTCCTCCTCATTCTGCGGGAAGCTTTGTATTTTTCGGGCCGGGAAAAGCCCTGTGATTACGATTATAACACAAGAAAAAAGAAAAGCAACCAGCGGTTTTGGCGGACAGTTGTCTTTCTTTTGCGGACTTTCGTTTTTGCTGTCCACCAAGGGAAGATTTCCGGAAAATCCCGCGGGAAACCGTGGACAAACAGGGCTCCCTTTGCTATGATAGGGACTGATATCAATTGTTTTCCCTTGGAATGGAGGTATTTTATGGATTTTTGCAGCACCAGGAACAGCGCCCTGCGGGTCTCTTCCGCCCGGGCCATCCTGCAAGGTCTGGCGGAGGACGGCGGCCTTTTCGTCCCCGCGCAGCTCCCCCGGTTCACCGAGCCGGAGATCATGATGATGGCCGCCATGAATTATCAGAAGACGGCGGAGACCGTGCTTTCCGCCTTTTTGCCGGATTACACCCGGGAGGAGCTCCGCAGCTTTGTGGCCGCGGCTTACGGCAAGCAGTTTGACACGCCGCAGATCGCGCCGCTGCAGCCCGTCCGCCCCGGCACCTATGCGCTGGAGCTTTGGCACGGACCCACCTGCGCCTTTAAGGATTTTGCCCTGCAGCTGCTGCCCCATCTGCTGAAGGCTGCGGCGGAAAAATGCGGCGAGCCCCGGGATATCGCCATCCTGACGGCCACCTCCGGCGACACGGGCAAGGCCGCCATGGAGGGCTTTGCCGATGTGCCCGGCACGCATATCTGCGTCTTTTATCCGGCGGGCGGCGTCTCCCGGATGCAGCAGCTGCAGATGGCCACCCAGCAGGGCAAAAATGTCAATGTGCTGGCGGTGGAGGGGAATTTTGACGATGCCCAATCCGGCGTCAAGCAGCTTTTTACCGATGCCTCCCTGCGGCAGGAGCTGGCGGACAAGGGCTTTTTGCTGTCCAGCGCCAACTCCATCAACTGGGGACGGCTGGCGCCGCAGGTGGTCTATTATTTCTGGGCCTATGCCCAGCTGCTCAAAGCCGGCGGCGTGGAAATGGGCCAGAAGGTCAATTTCGTGGTCCCCACCGGCAACTTCGGCGACATTCTGGCGGGCTATCTGGCCAAAAAGGCCGGCCTGCCTGTGGGCAAGCTGATCTGCGCCTCCAACGCCAACAATGTTCTGACGGAGTTTCTCAACACCGGCGTTTACAACAAAAACCGGCCCTTCCATCTCACCCAGTCCCCCAGCATGGATATCCTGATCTCCTCCAATCTGGAGCGGCTGCTCTATCTTCTGTGCGAGGACGACAAGCTGGTAGCCGGCTGGATGGAGGATCTGCGGCGGGACGGCCGCTATTTCATCGGCGAGGCGCTGCTGCAGAAGCTCCACGAGGAGGGCTTTGAGGCCTTCTGGTGTGACGACGCTCACGCCGCCAGCTCCATTCGGGAGCTTTGGTTCGAGCGGGGCTATCTCTGCGATCCTCATACCGGCGTGGCTGCCAACGCCCTGCGGCAATATGCCGCTCTCACCGGCGACAAGACGCCCGCCGTGATCGTCTCCACCGCCTCCCCCTTCAAATTCGCCTCCGCCATGCTCCCTGCCATGGATCTGGACTTCAGCGGCGACGAGTTCCAGCAGCTGGAGGTCATGGAGATCGTCAGCAGCCGCACCGCGCCCGCACCGCTGAAGCGCCTGAAGGAGCTGCCCGTGCGCTTTGACCGGGTGATCCCCCGACAGGAGATGCGTGCCGCTGTGGTCCAGTGGCTGGAAGGAGGCAAGGCATGATGAGATCCATCGTTTTTCTCTGCGACGGCATGGCCGATTGGCCGGTAGACGCGCTGGGCGGCAAAACGCCGCTGGAGGCTTCGTCTCACCCGTCTATGGATCTGATGGCCCAAAAGGGCCTGTTTGGCCTGGCGCAGACGGTCCCGGAGGGGATGCCCCCGGGCAGCGACACCGCCAATCTTTCCGTCTTTGGCTATGATCCGAAGATTTATTATACCGGCCGTTCTCCGCTGGAAGCGGTGAACATGGGCATCCAGCTGGCCCCGGCGGATGTGGCCTTCCGCTGCAATCTGGTGACGCTCACCGGCTCTGACCGGCTGGAGGACTGCGTCATGACCGATTACAGCGCCGGCGAGATCTCCACCGAGGAGGCTGCCCAGCTGATCTCTGCCATGGACGCCCTGTTCCGCACCGACCGGGTGGAGCTGCATCCCGGCATCAGCTACCGGCACTGCCTTGTGCTGCGGCAGGCAGAGACCGGCGCGCGGCTCACGCCGCCCCACGATATCTCCGGCCGGCCCGTCCGGGACTTTCTCCCCCAAGGGGAAAACAGCGCGCTGCTGCGGGACATGATGGAACGCTCCTTTGCGCTGCTGCGGGAGCATCCGGTGAATCTGGCCCGGGTCCGGGCGGGCAAAAACCCCGCCAACTGCCTGTGGTTCTGGGGGGAGGGGCGTAAGCCCGCCCTGCGGCCCTTCCGGGAGCTTTACGGCGTGGAAAAGGGCGGCGTGATCTCCGCCGTGGATCTGATCCGCGGCATTGGCCGCTGCGCCGGGCTGGATGTTCTGCCTGTAGACGGTCGGATCACCGGCACCTATGAGACGGACTTTGCCGCCAAGGGCCGGGCCGCCATCCGCGCCTTTCAGCAGGGCTATTCCTTCGTCTATCTGCACATGGAAGCGCCGGATGAATGCGGCCACCACGGCCAGGTGAAGGAAAAGATCTTCTCCATCGAGGAGATCGACCGGAAGGTCATCACGCCCGTGCTGGATTATCTCCGCTCCACCGGCGAGCCCTTTACGGCGCTGGTGATGCCCGATCATCCCACGCCCCTCTCCATCCGCACCCATGTGAGCGACCCTGTTCCCTTTGCGCTGCTGGACAGCCGCACCCCCCAGGATCATCCCGGCGCCGCCTTTACGGAGGTCCAGGCCAAGACGGCCGGGCTGCTCCTGCCCCAGGCCTGCAGCCTGATGGGCCGGCTGGTCCGATAAAAAGGAGCCGGCCATGGAACAGTTTGTGGAATGCGGCAGGATCGTCAACACCCACGGCGTCCGCGGCGAGGTGAAGGCGGAGGCTTATTGCGACAACGAAATTTTTTCTCAAGGAAGGGAGCTTCTGATCGGCGGCAAACCCTACCGGCTGCTTTCCCGCCGGCGGCACGGCGCCTTTCTGCTGCTGACGCTGGAAGGGATCGCCACCGTGGAGCAGGCCATGCCCCTGAAGGGCAAGGTCATCACCGTCCCCCGGGCGTCGATCCGGCTGAAAAAGGGCCAGTATCTTTATCAGGATCTTTACGGCTTCGCCGTGCTGGATCTGCGCACCGGCCAGGTCATCGGCCGGCTGGCGGAGGTGCTGGAGCGGCCTGCCTCCATGCTGTATCGGGTGGAGGGACCGGCGGGCGAGGTACTGATCCCGGCGGTGCCCCCCTTCCATGTGGGGGTGGACTTTGAAGCGCGTCAGCTGCAGGTGCGCACCATTGAAGGGATGCTGCCCCATGAGAATTGATATTCTGACGCTGTTTCCGGAGATGGTGGATCAGGCCCTGTCCGCCAGCATCATCGGCCGGGGCCGGGAGGCCGGCCTGCTGGATATCCGCTGCCACAACATCCGGGACTATTCCCCCGACAAGCGCCGCCGCACCGACGATTATCCCTATGGCGGCGGGCAGGGCATGGTGATGCAGTGCGAGCCGCTGGCCCGTTGTCTGGAAGAGGTTCAGCAGCAGGCGGACGGCCATGTCCACACCGTTCTCATGAGCCCCGCCGGCGGGGTCTTCACTCAGCAGAAGGCCCGGGAGCTTTTGGCACGGGAGCATATCATTCTGGTCTGCGGCCACTATGAGGGCGTCGACCAGCGTTTCGTGGACGAATGCGTGGACGAGCAGCTCTCCATCGGCGATTTCGTGCTGACCGGCGGCGAGCTGGCGGCCATGGTGATCTCCGACGCCGTCTGCCGCATGGTGCCTGGTGTTTTGGCGGAGCGGGCCAGCTTTGAGGACGAGAGCCACTTCAGCGGCGTTTTGGAATATCCCCAATATACCCGCCCGGAGGTCTGGCGGGACCGCCCCGTCCCGGCGGTATTGCTCTCCGGCCACCACGGCAACATTGAAGCATGGCGGCGGCTGCAGTCCCTTTACCTCACCCGGGAGCGCCGCCCCGATCTGTTTTCCACTCTGACGCTGACCCGGCGGGAGGAAAAGCTGCTGCGTCTGCTGGATCAGGCGCTGGAGGACGGGCTGGTCTGAGCCGGGCGCTTTGCCCCTTTTAATCGCATCAACTGCAGCGGGGCTGCCACACCAAAGCAATGTGTGGCAGCCCCGTTTTGTTTTGACTTTTAAGGCAGATAAGCAAAGGTTTGCCCTAACCGGGCGTCGAAGCCAAGCGCCTGATACATTTCCGCATCGCAGGGCGCGCAGGTGACCGTCAGGCTGGCAAGGCCGTTCGCCTCGCACCAGCGCTGGGCCGCTTTGGCCAGCTTCCCGGCGATCCCCTTTTTGCGGAACGCAGGCTCGATATAAAAATCGTCGAAGACGCCAATATCGGCACAGGCATAGGTGGAAAAGCACCGCACGGCACTGCACATCCCCACCGCCCGCGCGCCGCGCTTTGCGATAAAAAATGTGATCCTTCCCGCCAAAATCGCCCGGGTGAGCTGCGCCTGCTTTTCCTCCGTTGACGGCGGTTCTCCGATTTCCATGAGAAAGCCGTTTTCCAGCTTTTTCAGCTGCCAGTCCTCCGGATCGGAGAGGAGCTCCACGGTGATGGGGATATCCTCCGCCGGGGGAAGGAGCATCAGCCGCTCGCCCCATTCATCGGCGCCGTTGTCCCGAAAGCCGACGGCTTCCCAAAAATGCCGCCGCCGCGCGCTGCCGTCATAATTCAGCTCCGCATATCGCGCCCCGTGTTCTCTTGCCCAATGCAGCAGCGCCCAGGCACATTCCTTTCCCAGCCCCTTTTCGCGGAAGGGCGGGTAGATGCAATATTCCATGATGAAGCACTTGCCGTCCTCAGAAGAGAAGATCACGGGCATTGCGAAGCCGATCTCCTGCGCATTCCGCTGAAAAAACAGGAAAAAGCAGCGATCCTGCGGCCTTCTGAAGCATTGCATGATTTGGTCATGGTACGCTTCGCCAAGGAAATATTCCAGATCCTCCTGATCGGGCCCGGGGAAGATGTCCCGCTTGTGGTAGATATGAAGCTGTTCCCAAAAGGCAGCGATGTCCTGTTCCAGAACAGCCTCCCGGATGGTGATCTTGTTTTCCATTTTCTTTCCTCCAAACATTTGATTCGGAGGGTTAGGAAGCGTGAACCCTCCATACACGATCCAGTTTCATAAAAAACCACCCTTTCTCATGATAAATTTGTATTCCAACGCCTGCTGCGGCGTGGATACCTCCGGGATGCTCCCGCCGGCCCGGCAGACGCGCCTTTTTATGCCAATGCAGCGCTAAGGCCGGGGGGCGTTTATTTTGTTTGTTTCTCCCGCCTGCGCGCCGGAAGGTTCAGCAGTGCCAGCGCCGTCAGCACCAGCGCCACCCCCAGCCAGCCCAGCGCGTCCGGCAGCTCGTCAAAGCAGAGGACGCCGATCACCGTCGCCACGGCCGGCTCGATGGATACCAGCACCGCCGCCACGCTGTTTTCCATGCCGGAAAGGCCGGTGGTATAGAGCAGGAAGGGGAGAATGGTTGTCACCAGCGCGGTCAGCAGCAAAAAGCCCAGCTTGTCCAGTCCCTGCCCCGCAAGCGCAAAAATCTTTGGCACATCCGCCAGAAAGGCCCCGCCCAGCCCGGCGAAGAGGAAGATATAGGTAGTCACCGTCAGCGGGTGATAGCCCTTTTGCAGGGCAAAGCGGCTGAAAATACTGTAAAGCGCATAGCCTACGCCGGAACCAAGGCCCAAAAGCAGCACGGGCAGCGTCACCCCGCCCCCACCGGAGGCCAGCCCGGAGGACAGCGCACAGCCGCCCACCGCCAGCAGCAGGCAAAATACCTTTCGCCCGGTGAGCCGCTCCCGAAACAGCAGGACGGAAAACAGCGTTACGAACAGCGGCGAGGTATAAAGCAGGATCACCGCCGTCGACAGGGACGAAAGCTGAATGGCGCGGAAATAACAATAATTGAAGAACACTACGCTGAGCAGTCCGCCCCCGGCAAAGCACCAGAGGTCCCGCAGCCGGATCCGCAGCAGATCCCGCCGAAACAGCAGCAGCGCCAGCAGCAAGACGCCGCCGGTAATCGCCGAGCGGCTCTCCACGATCTCCATGGAGCCAAGGCCCAAGGCGTTGAGCCGCCGCACAAAGATCCCGATGCTGCCCCAGAAGCAGCCCGCAAGGATCACAAACACTGGCGCAAGCTTTTTGTTCATTCGTTTCTCACCTTTCCCGGGAAATCGATCCCGCCGTTACTATAGCAAACCTCTTTTGATTTTTCAAGCCTTTCCCAAGGCAAATGGCCTGTGCCAAGGCAGCAGACCCGCTGGTAGGGGCGCTGCTGTGTCTTGCAGCGGCGCGACCCGCAGTGGAGCGCCGCTGCAGCAGAGAAAATCTGCCGCTCGCGGCACATTGTTATGGTTCAATCGCGCAAATTCCGCGCAAATACGCCGTATCTGTCCTTTGATACAGATTCATTTGAAGCTGCATCGCCATTAATAATTCTGCAATGATATAGCTCTATTAAAGCGTATTTGGAAATTTGCCCGCAAGCGCAAGTCTTGATCCTGTTTCATTGTAAAATTTCGGCCTTATATCGCACATTTTGGCAAAGCGCACGAGGGACGGGGTTTCTCTTACCGCTCTAATCTATTGATATAGTCCTATCGCGCAGAAAGCAAAGAGAATGGTTGATTTCGCTGATTGATTCTGATTCATTTGGCCGCAGTTCCACGCAAAGCCCCTCTGTCGTTTTCCTTCAGTTCAATTGATATAGTCCTATCAACCAAAAAGCAAAAAGAATGGCTGATTTTCCAGATTGATTCTGTTTCATTCAATTGTGACGCCATTGGGGAACTTTGCGCACCTTGCTCTGATCCTCCCAGCGGTACTTTTCCGCTGTCTCTCTTGAGAGTGCGGTTCTATTGATGTAGTTCTATATTCGGAAAATCAGGAATTTCCGAATATTTTCATTATTGATTCTGCATCATTTGACTGCAGCGCTGTCCAAAGCTGCTCCATCGTTTTCCTACGCTCAATTGATATAGTTCTATCGGCTTAAAAGCAAAGAAAACGGTTGATTTTCTCAATTGATTCTGGTTTATTTTGGTGCGATGCCATATTGGAGCTTTCGCGTACACGGCTCCGGTATTTAGCAGCTGGCAGCTTTTCTCACTGCAACAAAGAGGAACACTGCTTTGCTTCGGATTCGTTGGCAAAGGGAAAGAAAGACACAGACTCCTTTAGGGTTGCGATTCTATTGATATAGCTCTATATTCAAAAATTCAAAGATTTTTGTATGTTCTTATTATTGATCCCGTTTCATTTAGCTGCAGTCCTGTGCAAAGCTGATCTGCGGCTTTCTATCGCCAATTGATATAATCCTATTGCGCGCAAAGCAAAGAAGACGGCCGATATTCTTAATTTGTTCTATTTCATTTTATTGCAGCCCCGTGCAAGGATCCCCGCTGCACCGGATCCGGCGAGATCACACCCGGCTTCAGCTACAACAAAAAACAAACGGCAAGCAAATGCTTGCCGTTTGTCTGTGTAGG
>USML01000047.1 GCA_900555855.1 uncultured Eubacteriales bacterium
CTTCGGACTGCATCTCCACGACCTTCACCTGATTGCCGAAGATGTTCTTCAGACCATTGGCGGACCACTGGTCAACAAAGTCGGCCATGGGGCTGGAAGGCGTGATGGGGTAGATGGCAGCAACTTCGGTGAATGCATAGGATACATGCGCCGCGGCGTTGTTGCCGTCCATGGATTTCATTTTTCTTGCCATAGATGGATTGCCTCCTTTTATATTTGCAAGGTTAAAAAACGGACATAATAGACCAAGCTTTATTTTAGCAGGAAAAGCCCTGGATGTAAACTGCTTTCTCGCATTTTTTTTCGAAAAAACAGACAAACTTCCATTGCCTTTTGTGCTCAGGAACGAAAACCCGCCGAAATTTCAGGCATTTTGCCGCCTTCCGGGCGAAATCCGCCGGAATCTGTCCGGAAAAGGCCCCTTTCGATTGCATGAGAAAACAGAATATGCTATGATGGAAAAAACCGGCGCGCTGCAAAACCGCGCCGGCGCAAAGAGAAAAGCAGCGGGAGGAAGCGCTATGGTAGCAAATATCCATTCCTGCGGGATCGTCGGCATCAAGGGCCAGCCGGTGCTGTGCCAGTGCGATCTCAGCGGCGGGCTGCCGCAATTTGATATCGTGGGCCTGCCGGACGCCTCGGTCAAGGAGGCCCGGGACAGGGTCCGGGCGGCGGTGAAAAACTGCGGCTTCAATTTTCCCCAGCGGCGCATCACGGTGAATCTGGCCCCCGGCGACCTGAAAAAGGAAGGCCCGGTCTATGACCTGCCCATGCTGGTGGGCCTGCTGTGCGCCTCCGGCCAGCTCCCGCCCCCGCCTGCCGACGCAGGCTTTCTGGGCGAGCTGACGCTGGAGGGCAGGCTCCAGCCGGCCTCCGGGGTGCTGCCCATGGCCATGGCTGCCCGGGAGGCAGGGCTGACTGCCCTGTTCGTCCCGGCGGAAAATGCCGCGGAGGCCAGCGTCTGCCAGGGCCTGACGGTCTATCCCGTCCGGGATGTGGCCCAGCTGACCCGGCATCTGGAGGGCGCAGAGCTCATTCAGCCGGAGCCGCCCTTCCAGTTCCATACCGTCCGGCCGGACAGCCTGGACTTTGCCGATGTGATGGGGCAGGAGAGCGTCAAGCGTGCGCTGGAGATCGCCGCCGCCGGCTCCCACCATATCCTGATGATCGGCCCGCCGGGCAGCGGCAAGAGCATGCTGGCCAAGCGCCTGCCCTCCATCCTGCCGGATCTGACGCTGGAGGAATCGCTGGAGAGCAGCAAGGTCTACTCTGTGGCGGGGCTTTTGGGCAAGCATCAGCCTATGCTCCAGGCCCGTCCCTTCCGCAGCCCCCATCACACGGTCTCTGCCGTGGGCATGGCTGGCGGCGGCGCAGGGCGGACCAGACCGGGCGAGATCTCCCTCTCCCACAACGGGGTTTTGTTTCTGGACGAGCTGCCGGAGTTTCGCCGGGATGTGATCGAGACGCTGCGCCAACCGCTGGAGGATGGGCAGGTCACCGTTTCCCGCATCAGCGGCAGCTGCACCTATCCCAGCCGCTTTATGCTGGTGTGCGCCATGAATCCCTGCCGCTGCGGCTATTTCGGCCATCCCTCCGGCCGATGCACCTGCTCGGAGCAGAGCATCCGCAATTACCGCAAGAAAATCTCCGGCCCCATGCTGGATCGGATCGACCTGCACATCAATGTGCCCAGCGTCCCCTATGAGCAGCTGAAGGACCGGAAGCCCGCAGAAAGCTCGGAGCGCATCCGGGAGCGGGTCAACCGGGCCCGGGACATCCAGAAGCGCCGCTATGCCGGGACGGGCGTCTATTGCAACGCCCAGCTGCTCCCCGGCATGATGCGGGACTGCTGCCCGCTGACGGAGGAGGCCCGGCTGCTGATGGAGGGAGCCTTTGACCGGCTGGGCCTTTCCGCCCGGTCCTATGACCGGATCCTGAAGGTGGCCCGGACCATTGCCGACCTGGCCGGGGAGGAACAGATCTCCGAGCTGCACGCGGCGGAGGCCATCCAATACCGCTCGCTGGACCGGGAAGCGCTGCTTTGATCCGCGAAAAAACAAAATGCAAGCGGTTTCGACGGTGAATTACAAAGTGTTTTCGATTTTTCACCGGCTCATTTTGTGGAAAACTCTGTGGAGAATGTGAATAACCCGCGGAAAATCAGGCGGGATCCTTTTTCCACAGCGGTGGATTGCGAAAATTTCCCTTCCATTTTTCAGAAAAACGCGGTTTTTTCCAAAACCAAAAGTTTACCCCGCTTTACAATTCCCATCGCAAAAGGCCCGGAAGGCGTTTTCGCCATGCCGGCCCGAGAAAAAAACAGCGCCGCCGCATGCTTTGCGCATTGCGGCGGCGTTTTGCGTGAGGAAAAAGCGGGCTTCAGTGCTTGGCGGTGCGAAAGGACTTGTCGCCGAAGAAAAACAGCGCCAGCGTCCCCGGGCCGACATGCGCGCCGGTGACGGGTTCATAGCAGACTGTCATGATCTTCCGGGGCGGCGCATTGCGGTTCAAAAGCTCCGCCAGAAGGGCCGCATCCTTGGGGCAGTCGCCATGGGCGATGCCGACGGTCTGCGCGCCGGCGTCCTGCACATAGGCCTCATACTGCTCCGCCAGAGCGCGGATGGACTTTTCCCGGCCGATGACCTTGCCGAAGCCCACGATCTTGCCCTCCTCGTTGCCCTTCAGCAGGGGCTTGATGTGCAGGGCGATGCCCAGCATGGAGGCCAGATTGGACAGCCGGCCGGCGGCGCGGAGATATTTCAGGTCGCCCACGGTAAAGACCTGACACATATGATAGCGCAGCTCGTTGAGGAAGTTTGCCGTATCCAGCAGCGACATCCCCTGATCCCGGCAGTCTGCCGCCCGCAGCACCATCAGGCCCTCGCCCAGCGACGCGCTGAAGGTGTCCACCAGAATGATCTGCCGCTGGGGAAACTCCTCCCGCAGCTGGTGGGCTGCCATGCAGGCGGAGGAATAGGCACCGCTGATGCCGGAGGACATGCTCACCAGCAGAATGTCCTCATCGCGCTCCAGCATGGGCCGGAAAAAATCGATGTATTCCTGCGGTGGGATCTGAGAGGTGGAGGCCTTGTGCCCTGCGCGCATGGCGGCATAATAGGAGGGGCCGTCGAAGGCATTGAGCTCGTGACAGGCCTGCTCTTGTCCGTCCAGATAATAGTGGAAGGGGATCACGCTGATCTGCCGCTGCTGCAGCAGAGCGGTATCCAGATTGGCAGAGGTATCGGTGACGATGGAAAACATGAGGATCCTTCTTTCATCTAATGTGCGATATCATATTATCATGCCTGAAAGATTATTTCAAGCGCTTTTCCGCAGGCTGCCGCTTATTTCGTCAGCTGCTCCATTTCGTCCAGCAGCTGGCCGAACAGCTCCAGCGCGTCGTTGACGGGCTTGGGAGAGGCCATATCCACGCCGGCGATCTTCAACAGGGAGATGGGATCCTGGCTGCCGCCGGAGGAGAGGAACTTCTTGTAATCCGCCACGGCGGGAGCGCCTTCCTTCAGGATGCGCATGGCGATGGCGATGGCGGCGGAGAAGCCGGTGGCATACTGGAACACATAATAATCATAATAGAAGTGCGGGATGCGGGCCCACTCCATGGCGATGCCCTGATCCACCACCATCTGGTCGCCGTAATAGAGCTTGTTCAGGTCGTGGTAGGCCTTGCAGAGGAAGTCGGCCGTAAGCGCCTGGCCGCCCTCGGCGGCTTCGCCCATGATCTTTTCAAACTCAGCGAACATGGTCTGGCGATAGAGGGTGGTGCGGAACTGCTCCAGGAAATGATTGATCAGATAGGCCCGCTGCTTTTTGTCGGTGGTCTTTTTCAGCAGATGCTGCATCATCAGCACCTCGTTGCAGGTGGAGGCGACCTCCGCCACAAAGATCACATAGCCCGCCGTACACTGGGGCTGGTTCTTTCTGGAATAATAGCTGTGAAGGGAATGGCCCATTTCGTGGGCCAGGGTAAACTGACTGTCCAAATCATTTTTGAAGTTGAGCAGCACATAGGGATGGGGGTCGCCGCCGGCGGAATAAGCGCCGCCGCGCTTGCCCTCGTTTTCATAGACATCGATCCAGCGGTGGTCGAAGCCCTCCTTGAGAATGGCGATATAATCCTCGCCCAAAACGGCCAGCGCATCCAGCACATTCTGCTTGGCCTGGGCAAAGGAGATGGGCTGGGAGGCCTCCGCCACGATGGGCGTATAGACATCATACATATGCAGCTCATCCAGCCCCAGCAGCTTTTTCCGCAGGGCCATGTAGCGATACATTTTGTCCAGATTGTTATGGACGGCCTCGATCAGGCTGTGGTAGACCGAGGTGGGGACCTCCGTGCCGTCCAGCGCGGCCTCCAGCGTGGAATCATAATGCCGGGCCCGGGCGTGGAAGATCAGCTGCTTGAACTGGCCGTCCAGCATGGTGGCCAGAGAGTTGCGGTAGCCGTAAAGAGTGTTGTAGAAGGTCTCAAAAGTGGTCTTGCGCAGGCCGGCGTCGTCGCCCCGCAGCAGGAACACAAGGCTCTCCTGCGTCAGCGGATGGGTCTGCCCCTTGCTGTCGGCAACATCGGGGAAGCGCAGGTCCGCGTTGCGGAAGCTGGAGGCGATGGAGGAGGGGGCGCTGGAGATCTCGCCGGCAGCAGCCAGCAGGGCCTCCTCCTGGGGAGAAAGAATATGCGCCTTCATGCGGCGGATCTTCTGGATGGGGCGGCGGTAGACCGCCAGCGCGGGCTCTTCCGCAAAAAAGCGCTCCAGCGTCTCGTCGGGGATGGCCAGCAGCTCGGGGACGGCAAAGGCCGTGGCGCTCTCCAGAGCCACCGCCAGCGACATGGCCTTGCTGCGCATATCCTGATAAAAGCTGTTGCCCATGTCCTCGTCGCCCTTGCGGGAGGCATAGTTGAAAAGCAGCATGAGGCGGCGCTCCGCTTCGTCAGAGGCCTTGAAATAGGCCAGCAGATCGGCGGCGCTGCGGCCAAGCCTGCCCTGAAAGGCGGCGCACTGGCCGGGAAGGGCCTTCAGCGTTTCGTGCTCTGCGCTCCAGGCGGCGTCGGAGGGAAAGATATCCTCGGTGGCCCAGGTGTTTTCCTTTTTGACCTCGCTGCGCTTGGGGATGCGGTTTTCTGCCATGATCGTTTCCTCCAAATCTTAAAATGTCGTTGTGTGTATCGTTACTTTTTTCCCGCCGGGCCGGTTTTATTCCGCCGGAGGTGCTTTCGGCGCGGTGCGGCGGTTGATGGCAAACAGCGCTGCCAGCAACAGCGCCGCGCTGCCGAGAAAGGCCAGGACGATGGCCATGCCGTTTTCTCCGTAATGCTCCGCAAACCAGGAAAACAGGAAGGAGGAGCCGTTGAAGACGATATGCATGGCGATGCAGGGCCGCAGGCTGTCGGTGCGCTTGCGCACATAGCCCAGAATACAGCCCACCGCCCCGGCGTAGATCATCCAGATGGGGCTGGAATGGACGCCGCCGAACAGGATGCCCTGGAAAATAGCCGCCGCCCCGGCAGGGACCATGGCGCAGAAGGCCTCGTAGATCAGACCGCGGAACAAAAGCTCCTCGATCACCGGGCCGGCCAGCACGGTGGCCGCCACATCCAGCAGGGGAGAGGCCGTGGTGAGCACGGAGGAGGCCTCTTCATAAACGCTGACCCATGCCTTCGGCCAGGGAAACAGCGCCACGGCCATCGAAGTCCAGAAGGCCGCCGCCAGCCCCAAAACCGCCCCCAGAAGGACCAGCGCCGGCGTGCTTTTTCGGTCCAGACCAGTATATTGGCTCAGGCTCCGGTGATGTTTGCGGGCAAGCAGCAGCAGCACCAGGATCACGATCCCATAGGAGATCAGCAGCAGCTCGGTCTGGTGCGCGCTGATCAGCTCCAGCAGCTGGGCGTCGATCTCTGCAAAGCTGCCGCCGGAGGCCAGCAGACTGCGGCCGCGGACCAGCGCCACCGCCAGACTGGCCAGCAGCTGAGAGCCCAGCAGCAGCCCCACAAAGCCGATGATCCGCACAAACGGCGCGTAACGGGATCTGTTTTTCATGAAAGCCCCTCTTTGTTTCCATAGGATGAACTTTATTATAAACGGTTCTTGCAGGATTTGCAATCCGGCTGTATAATCAATTCAAGAGGAGTTTACATTTAGGCGGTGATCTGACCTGTGACAACAAAAGAAAAAGCGGCGGCGGTGGTGGATATCCTGAAGGAGCGCTATCCGGACACCTGTTCGCTGGTGGCGGAAAAGGATTATGAGCTGCTGTTTTCCACCCGGCTCTCGGCCCAGTGTACCGACGCCCGGGTGAACCTGGTGACGAAGGAGCTTTATGCCCGCTATCCCACGCTGCAGGCGCTGGCGGAGGCGGATCTGGAGGAGCTCTGCGCCATCGTCAAGCCCTGCGGCCTGTTCCGCACCAAGGCAAACGACATCAAAAACAGCGCAAACCTGCTGCTGGAGCGCTTTGGCGGCAGAGTGCCCGACACCATGGAGGAGCTGCTGACCCTGCCCGGCGTGGGCCGGAAGACGGCCAATCTGATCCTTTCCGATATTTACGGCAAGCCCGCCATCGTGGCGGATACCCACTGTATCCGCATCAGCAGCCGGCTGGGGCTGGTGCCGCCGGCGTGCGGCAAGGATCCCTATAAGGTGGAGCTGGCGCTGAAGCAGGTGGTGGAGCCGGCGGAGCAGGCCAGCCTGTGCCATCGCTTCGTGCATTTCGGCCGGGATATCTGCACGGCCCGAAGCCCCCGGTGCGGCGAATGTCCGCTGCGGGAGCTGTGTACGCAGCCGCAAAAGCTGTAAAGAGATCCCCCATTCCACAAAAAAGGCAGCCCGTTTGGGCTGCCTTTCGGAATTTCCCGGGGAATGGAGCTTAGCTGCAGAGCTGCAGGATCACATCGGTGAACATCTTCGCGCTGAGCATCAGCTCGTCGATGACGGCGAACTCGTCTGCGCCGTGCATCCGGTTGTCCGTCCCGGGCAGAGCGCAGCCAAAGGCAACGCCGCCCTCGATCTCGTGGACATAGGTGCCGCCGCCGATGGCAAGGCATTCGCCCTTCAGGCCGGTATACGCCTCATAGGTCTTCAGCAGCGTCTGGCAGAGGACGGAATCGGCGGGCGTATGGTGGGGCGCAGACATCCGGGGCCGGTCCAGCACCTCGAAATGGCACTGGTCAAAGGCCTTTTCCACCACGAAGCGCACATTGCCCTCGTTTGCGCACAGGGGGCAGCGGCTGTCGAACTGGGCGGTAAAGCCCGTCAGATCCAGCTGCAGCTTGGAGAGCACCAGCGTCAGCTTTCCGGAGATCTCATCCTCCTGCGCCACACCAAGGGCCTGGCCGTAATTATCGCCGAAGGGGAAGAGCCGGGCCAGATTGCGGATGCTCTCCTGCCCGCAGGAATCCGCCAGCGGCAGCGCGGTCAGCAGGCCAAGCATGGCGATCTGGGCGTTTTTGCCCGTCTCGGGAGATGCGGCGTGAGCGCTGACGCCCAGCGCATGGAGATGCAGCTTTCCGTTTTCCTCCGTCAGGGTAAAGGCGACGCCGGTCTCCGCCTGATGCTTTTCCGCATAGGGGCGGACCGCTTCGGCAGAGATGCCCTCCAGCCAGGCGTCGCATTCCCGGGTGACGATGTTGGTGGTGGTGCCGCCATGGATGGCGCAGACCCGGGGCAGCGCAGGATCCTCGTCCCATTTTGCGCCGAATATGGGCTTATAGCCGCCCTTTTCAATGTTGATGACGGGATATTCCGCGTCGGGAGAGAAGCTCACCGGCGGCGCCGCTTCCAGCGGCAGATAATGATCCAGATCCTCGCTGCCCGTCTCCTCGGCGGAGCCCAGGATCAGCCGGACGCCCTTTTTCAGCTGGGGGCAGAGCTCCTTGGCGGCCTTCAGCGCCCAAAGCGCCACAACGGCGGGGCCCTTGTCGTCGGCGGTGCCGCGGCCGTAGATGCGGCCGTCCCGGACGGTCATCTCATAGGGCGGCATGGTCCAGCCGGAGCCTTCGCTGACCACATCCAAATGGGCAAGAATGCCCAGATAGGCCGGCTGGGGGCCAACCTCTGCGGTGATCACATAGTTATCAAAGTTTTTGGTGGAAAGCCCCCGCTCCTCCGCCAGCTTTTTGCCCTCCATCAGAACTTCGTAGGGTCCCTTGCCAAAGGGCATACCCTCCTGCATGGGCTCCCGTTCGCTCTTGATGCGGACCAGACGGGCGATATCCGCCAGGATCTGCTCCTGCTTGTCCGCAAAATAGGCCTCGATCTCTTTCTGATACATTTGCGTTTCCTCCTTACAGACTTTCTCGATCTATTGATGTTCCTGTGTTTCCTGCGGTTTCCGGGGCAAAACGCCCTCCAGATCAAAGGGCGGCGTATATTCCTCCCGGGCGGAGCGCCGCTCCTGCCCAAAGCCCTGCAGGCCCAGCGCCAGCGCCCGCTCCGCCACCCTTTCATATTCATAGGTGGTGATCCGCCGGTCCAGCTCCGGAAAAGCCTTGCAGGCCGGCGTGGGGGTGTATTGGCTCATGAGGCTCAGCAAAAAGGAATCCGCCGGCAGATTATCGTGGAGCCAGTCCATCAGCCGTAGAGAATCCCGCATACAGCCGGGCAGGACCAGATGCCGTACGATGAGCCCACGGGAGAGCAGTCCGCCGGAATAGACCAGCCGGGGCTGCTGCCGGTGCATCTCCAGAATGGCCCGGGACGCCGCTTCAAAATAATCTGCCGCGCCGGAGTATTTCTGAGAGAGCGCCGGGCTGAAATATTTCAGGTCGGGGAGATAGATGTCAATGCTGCCCTCCCAAAGGCGCAGCGTTTCCACCCGCTCATAGCCGCCGCAGTTCATCACCACGGGGATCCCCGGCTTTGCCAGCGAAAGCGCCTGCAGGATCTGCGGGGTAAAGTGGGTGGGCGTGACAAGGTTCAGGTTGTGGACGCCGCTCTGCTCCAGCTGGGTCAAAATCTCCGACAGCCGTTCCGGCGAGACCTCCATGCCGAAGCCCTCGCGGCTGATCTTCCGGTTCTGGCAGAAGACGCAGCCCAGCGTGCAGCCGGAGAAAAACACCGTCCCAGAGCCGTTCGTTCCGCTGATGCAGGGCTCCTCCCAGAGATGTCTGGCCGCCCGGGCCAGACGGATCTGCGTTCCCATGCCGCAGAAGCCCGGCGAGACCGACCGGTCTGCGCCGCAGGCGCGGGGACATAGCATACAGCCGTTCAAGGCGCTTCCCTCCATTCTTCTGCCATCATAACACATCTCCGGGATTTCCGCCATGATTTTCTTGCCTTTTTGCCGGAAAAAGTTATAATAGGAACCAGAACGCCCCGGGCCACGCCGGGGCAGGGCCTGAAAGGAGCTGTTTTCCATGAAGGATGGATTTATTAAGGTTGCGTCCGTGGCGCCGGAGCTGCGTCTGGCGGACTGCAGGTATAACGCGGAAAAGATCCTGGAGGCCGCGCGGCAGGCGGCGGCCCAGGGCGCAAAGCTGCTGATCACGCCGGAGCTCTCCATCACCGGCTACACCTGCGCGGATCTGTTTTTCCAGAAGACCCTGCTGGACAGCGCGGAGCAGGCGCTGGAATATCTGCGCCGGGAGACGGCGAAGCTGGAGCTGCTGCTGGCGGTGGGCATGCCGGTGCGGCATCTGGGAAAGCTGTTCAACTGCGGCGTGATGCTGTATCAGGGCGAGGTCCTGGGCGTGGTGCCCAAGGTGAACCTGTGCAACTATGAGGAGTTTTACGAGAGCCGCATCTTCCAGCCTGCGCCGGAGGGCATCAGCTATCTCTGTCTGGGCGGGGACGAGGAATATGCCCCCTTCGGGCCGGGCCAGCGCTTTGCCTGCCGGGAAAATCCGGATTTCACCGTGGGACTGGAGATCTGCGAGGATCTGTGGGTCCCCGTTTCCCCTGCGGCGGAGATGTGCCGCAGCGGCGCCACCATCATCGGCAATCTTTGCGCCAGCCACGACGGCATCGGCCGGGTGCAGGAGCATCAGATCCTTGCCGTCTCCCAGAGCCAGAAGCTCCGCTGCGGCTATATCCTCTCCGTGGCGGGCCCGCAGGAGAGCACCGGCGATCAGGTCTTTTCCGGCCAGCAGATCATTTGTGAAAACGGCGAGATCCTCACGGAAAAGAAGCCCTTCGAGACGGGCCTTGCCATAACGGAGATCGATGTGCAGCGGCTGGCCGCCCAGCGGCGCAAGACCACGACCTATCCCATGCAGAGCGGCGAACCCCGGCCGGACTGCGTGCCCTTCTCCATGACCCAGACGGAGACGAAGCTCACCCGGAAGATCGCAAGGGATCCCTACCTGCCGGAGGACCCGGCGGCGCAGGCGGAGGAATGCCGGCATATCTTCCTGATGCAGAGCTATGCCCTGGCCCACCGGCTGGAGCATATCCATGCCAGAGCCGCGGTGGTGGGCGTCTCCGGCGGACTGGATTCCACCCTGACCCTTCTGGTCTGCCACAAGTCCATGGAGCTGCTGGGCCAGAGCCCGGCGCAGGTGGCCGCCGTCACCATGCCCTGCTTCGGGACCACCAGCCGCACCCGCAGCAATGCGGAGCTTTTGTGCCGGGAGCTGGGCATCCCCATGCGCTGCATCCCCATCGGCAGCGCCGTGGAGCAGCATTTTGCCGACATCGGCCATGACCCGGCCGATCACAATGTGACTTTTGAAAACGCTCAGGCCCGGGAGCGGACCCAGGTGCTCATGGATCTTTCCAACGAGCTGGGCGGGATCGTGGTCGGGACCGGCGATTTCAGCGAGCTGGCGCTGGGCTGGGCCACCTATAACGGCGACCATATGAGTATGTACGGCGTCAACGCCGGCATCCCCAAGACCCAGATCCGCCAGGTGGTGCGCTGGTATGCGGAGTCCTGCGGCAATGCGGCGCTGGGCGCCATCCTGAAGGATATTCTGGACACCCCCGTCTCGCCGGAGCTGCTGCCGGCAGACGGCGAAAAGATCACCCAGAAGACCGAGGATCTGGTTGGCCCCTACGAGCTGCACGATTTCTTCCTTTATTATCTGCTGCGCTACGGCTTCACGCCCGGAAAGATCTTCCGCATGGCCTGCTATGCTTTCCGGGGCGAGTACGATGAAAAAACCGTGGCCCACTGGCTCAAGCGCTGCTGCCAGCGGTTCTTTACTCAGCAATATAAGCGCTCCTGTATGCCGGACGGCCCCATGATCGGCCCCCTGAGTCTTTCCCCCAGAAGCGCCTGGCGGATGCCCTCCGACTGCTGGCACACCGCCTGGGATCAGGAGCTGGAAGCGCTGTAAAGCAAAGCACAAGACATGAAAACGCCCGCGTTCCAGACAGGAACGCGGGCTTGCTTTTTCCATTCTTTTATTCGTGCTGACCGCAGAAATGGATCTGGTAATTGTGCAAAGCGTCGGAAATGATCTGAATGGCCGCTTCCCGGCCGTTTACATCGCCGGCCACGGTCTCCTTGCCCTCCAGCGCCTTATAAACGGAGAAGAAATGCGCCATCTCATCAAAAATATGCCCGGGCAGATCCATAATATCATGATACATATTATACATGGGATCAGAAAAGGGAATGGCGATGATCTTTTCATCGTTTTTGCCGCCGTCGGTCATGGAGATATAGCCGATGGGGTAGCAGCGCACCAGCGTCAGCGGCTCCAGGGCCTCCGAGCACAGGACCAGAACATCCAGCGGGTCGTTGTCGTCGCCGTAGGTGCGGGGGATAAAGCCGTAGTTCGCGGGATAATGAGTGGAGGTATAAAGGATCCGGTCCAGAATGATAAAGCCGGTCTCCTTGTCCAGCTCATATTTCTTCTTGCTGCCCTTGGGGATCTCAATGACAGCCAGAAAGTCATCGGGATGGATCCGCGCGGGGTTTACATCGTGCCAGATATTCATGGGTATGATCGCACTCCTTCTGCAGGGTTTTTACTGCGTCAGTATAGCACGCTTCTCTCCAAAACGCAACCTAAGATCATGCCGCGCCCTCCGGCCCGGCCGCAGGCCGCAGCTCCACGGTCCTGCCGCCCAGATCCTCATAAAGACGGTGGGAGATGGAGAGCACGGTGCGCCCCTCCGAGGCGCGGTGCAGCGCCTTCAAAACGCGGGCCTCGGTCTCGGCGTCCAGATTGGCGGTGATCTCGTCCAGCAGCAGAATGGCCGGATCTGCCGCCGCGGCGCGGGCGATGGAAAGCAGCTGCCATTCTCCCTGAGAAAACATCCCGTCTGTGCAGACGGCGGAATAGCCCCCCGGCAGCGACCGGATGGGTTCATCCATTCCGGCGAGCCGGGCCGCGGCGTGGGCCATTTCCTCGGTGATGCCCGGGTCGGAAAGGGTGATCTGCTCCAGCACCGTCCCCGGCACGCGGGAAAAATGCTGCTCCACGCAGCCGATGCAGGCCCGCCGCTGGCGGTCCGTGATGGCGGAGACATCCACGCCGCCGATGGTGATCGTCCCGGCCTGGGGCCGGTAAAGCCCCAGCAGCAGACGGAACACCGTGCTCTTGCCGGCGCCGGTCCTGCCCGCGAGGGTGACCTGCTCGCCCTCCTTCACCGTCATGGAAAAGTCGCGGAGCACGGGCCTGTCCCCATAGCCGAAGGTCACATGGGAAAGGACGATATCCCCCCGCGGGGCGGCTTCCTGCTCCGGCGGGACGGCCCGTTCCGCCTGCCCGAGAAAGGCGTCGATCCGCTTGACGCCCGCCATGGCCGACTGGATGGTCTGGATTTCCACGCCGAGGCTCTCAATGGGGGTGAAAATGCGGGAGATATAGTTGATGACGGCCACCGAAGTGCCCACCGACATTCCGAACAGGGCCAGGATCTCCGTCTTGCCGGAGGCGGAGAGCAGCATCACGATGCCCACCACTGCGGCGTTCAGCAGAAATACCACGGGCGAATAGATCGCGTCGTAAAAGTTGGTCTTTTCCACGGCGGCATAGCTGGCGCCGATGCTTTTGTCATAGCGCCGCTCCATATAGTCCTCGGTGCCCAGCGCGTGGATGGTGCGGATGTTGTGTAGGGTCTCCGGGACCTGCCCGGAAACGGCGGCGACGGCGCGCCGGTTGTCCAGCTGGGCGGCAAGCATCTTCTTCTGCACATGGCGGGTAAAGAGCGCAAAGAAGGGAAGGACCGCCAGCAAGACCAGCGCAAGCCCCGTGTTTTTCACTGCGATGATCCCAAGGATGGAAAGAATGCGGCAGGCGTCGGCCACCATGCTGATGATGCCGGAGGTAAAGAGGGCCTCCACGGTGTCCACATCGCCGGAAAAGCGCGCCGCCACCTGTCCGGGGTTTTGCGCGACCAGGGTGTCTGCCGGCAGACGGGTGAGCTTGTGCGACATTTCGGAGCGCAGGGCGTGGGTCATTTTCTGGCCGAAAAGCACCAGCAGCGTTTCCTGCGCTGAAGAAAACAGGCCCTCCAGCACAAGGCTCCCGAAATAGAGGAGCACAGCGGCGAAGGTGAGGGAGGTCCCGGCGTTCAGCCGGTCGATGACGCGGGCCAGCAGCAGCGGCGGGATCAGCGACGCGCCCACAGAGCCCGCCACGCACAAAAGGGTCCCGGCGGTAAGCAGGCGATGGGTCAGCGCCGCCGTGCGGACCGCTGCAAAAACGCCGGTGTTATGCTTCTTCATGTCCGTTGCCTCCTGTCTGGCTTTCATACAGCAGCCGATATGCCGGGACGGAGCGCATCAGCTCCGCATGGGTGCCGACAACGGCCTTTCCGCCCTCCATAAAGATGATCTTCCGCATCTGCGGGAAATGATACAGGCGGTGGGAGATCAGAAACACCACCTTATCCTTCGCATATTCCTGCAGATCGGCAAAAACCGTGTCCTCCGTGTTCCGATCCAGCGCGGAAAAGGGATCGTCCAGGATCATCACCGGGCGCGGATGCGCCAGCGTTCTGGCAAGGGCAAGGCGCTGCGCCTGACCGCCGGAAAGGCGGACGCCGCTGCTGCCCACCACAGTGTCCGCGCCGTTTTCCATGGCCCTGACCTCGCCGTCCAGCGCGACGGCGGCAAGATAGGGCGATGCATCCTGTCCGTTGCCGCAAAGCACATTGTTTCGCAGCGTATCGGAACTGAGCTCCGGATCGTGGCCCAGATATCCAACGGTGGCCGCGATCTCCCGGGGGGAGAGGGAGGAAAGCTCCCGGCTGCCGAAGCGAAGGGAGCCGCCATAGGGCGCTTCACAGAGAAACGCCCGCCCGAAGGTGGATTTGCCGCAGGCCACCGGGCCGGTGACACCGATGATGTCGCCGGGAT
>USML01000048.1 GCA_900555855.1 uncultured Eubacteriales bacterium
TCAAAATCTTTCAGCAAGGATGGATAAGAATCTCGCAAAGTCCGACAATCCCAGCCGGAAAAATAGCGAGGGGACCGGCATCGGCATCAAGATCACCCTGATCGCGGTGGCTGTGCTGTGCGTGCTGGCGCTCGTTTATGCCATCGTTTCCGGCACCGGCATCCTGGCCCGCAGCACTACCGCGATGACCGTGGGCAAGGACAATATCTCCGCGGCGGAGCTCAAGCAGTTTTACGCTGATACCCGGGCCAGCTTTATGAACAGCAACGGCTATTACCTGCAGATGTATGGCTACGATGTCAGCAGCGCCGCCTTCGACGCCCAGAGCTGTCTCTTTGATTCCAGCAAGACCTGGAAGGAGTATTTCCTGGAGCAGGCGGAAAACACCGCGCAGCAGGTGAGCATCCTGTTTCAGCGGGCCAAGGAGCAGGGGATGACCGTCTCCGACACCCGGCAGCAGGAAGTGAATGAGTTCATGACGAACATCCAGGAAACTGCGGATTCCTATGGCTACAGCCTGAGCAAATATATCTCTCTGGCCTTCGGCACCGGCATCCGGAAATCTGATGTGGAGGCATATCGGGCCAAGCGTGCGTTGGCCTCCACCTATTACGATTCCCTGCTGGAGGGCTTCGGCATCGCTGACGCAGATATTGATGCCTATTACGAAGAGAATAAGGACAGCTATGATGTGGCGGATTATTACGCTTACGAGGTGAAGTATGAGACCTTCACCTACGATGCCTCCAGCACGGAGGAGGGCGCGCCCACCAGTGAGGAGGACGCTCAGGCCAAGACCACTGCCTCTAAGAAAGCAGCGGAAAAGACTGCCAATGCCATTTTTGCGGCGCTGTCCGCCGATGGCAGCAACTTTGACGAAGCAGTCCGGGCCAATATTGACAACAGCGACGAAGGCTTTGAAACGGCGCTGTATGAGAACTCCAAGATCTCCGGCCTGAGCGGCGCTTCCGGCGACTGGCTGAAGGACGCCGGACGCAAGAACGGCGACGCCACCCTGGTGGAGGACGAGGACAACAAGTGCTATACGGTCTGCCTGTTCCTGGATCGTCATGTGTCTGAGGACTATACCGTGGCGATCCGCCACATCCTGTTCAAGACCCAGACCGCCGCTTCCGATGCCGATGAGGCCACCATCGCCGAGATCGACGCCGCCAATGAGGAAGTGAAGGCCAAGGCCGAGCAGGTCTATGAGCAGTGGAAGAGCGGCGAGAAGACCGAGGATTCCTTTGCCGCGTTGGCGAAGGAATACAGCGAGGACGGCTCCGCCTCTGACGGCGGCCTGTATGAAGGCGTTTATCCGGGCCAGATGGTCACGGAGTTCAACGACTGGTGCTTCGACGCCGCCCGTCAGCCCGGCGACAACGATATCGTCAAGACCTCCTATGGCTACCACATCATGTATTTCGTGGAGCGCGAGGGCCTGAAGTACCGTTCTGACATCAAGAGCGCCATCGAGAGCGAGCGGTTCGATGAATGGCTGGAGGGGCAGAAGACCAGCACCCCCACCACCTACAACAAGAAGGGCCTCATGCTGCTGTAACAGCGCCCCGAACCGAAACAAGCCTTGCCCGGACAGCCGATGCTGTCCGGGCTTTTATGCTGTCTGCGCGGGTCTGCCGCTCAGCGGCGGCGGGAAAGACTGCCGCTGCCGCAGCATCCGCCGGTAGGGGAAGCCCCGTTCTGCTGGCTCTGGCCGCAGCTGCTGCAGCCGGTGCTGCCGCCGGAAAGGGGCGCGGAGGAGACGAAATCGCTGACCTTCGGCGGGAAAAACTCATCCACCGTGAACTGGAAGTTCTGGAACAGGGCGCAGGGATCGTCCGGGTCGCCGGCACATTCCTTCTGGGGCATGCAGAAATCGTAGGCGGGCATCAGCAGCTGAATGCTGCGCTCCAGCTTAGTGATGCTGAACTGGCCCAGGGTGGCGAACAGCTGGCGGCCGTCGGAGGAGATCACCAGATCCTCGTCGAAGCAGCTGCAGATATCCGCGGGGATATCGGAGGAGGGGACCGTGCTGGAGCAGCTGTCGCAGCAGGTGTCCACCATCTTGCAGCCCAGACACACGGGATCCACGACCTCCACCACCGCCACGGGCAGGTTGGTGCGCTCGATGTTCTGGATGTCCTGGGCGTTGGCCACATAGTCGGAGCTGAAGATCCGGGCGCTGCCCTCGCTGCCGAAGAGGACCGTGCGCTTGTCGAAGGTGGCAAGCCCATGGATCTGGCGGGGACGGCCAACGCCGGAGAAGGCGTCGCAGTCCACCCGGTAGAAGTATTTCACATCTACCGTGTAGAAGCCGCGGTTGTAGCTGATGGGTTCGACATCGATGTAGGTCCAAAGCAGCTTGGCGCTCTGGGGCTTGACATTGATGGCGCTTTCCAGGATGGCCTGGGAGGATGCGGTGAGATAGACGCGCAGGTCCTGCAGGCACTCTTTGTCCCGGCAGGAATCATAGACCTTTCTGGTATGGATGCAAACGGCCTCCCGGGGCGGCGGATTGCCGCGGAGCGGGCCGGGGGAAACTCTTTCAGGCATAAGCGGAACCTCCTGATCAGATTTGAAGAGTATCTTCGCTACCAATCTATTCCGCGGCGGACGGAAAGGTGCCGGAAAAGCGCGGGTGTTACCGGCCTTTTCCATTATGGCTGTCGCCTGAAAGGCAGGATAGGCCCTACGGCGTTTCTGCCGCGCAAACCGTGAGAAGCTGCATTTTTTGAACTTTTCGTAACCGTTGGAAATCACTTGAAATATGCCTTTTATTATGTTAAACTATATAAATCTAAGTATGTCTATCTGGTCATTTCCACAGGAGGAACCACATGAAATCAACCATTGCAGTCAATCAGGTCGTAAGCCAGGTGCCGACGCTGGCTTTGCGGGGGATTACTGTATTTCCCGGCGCGCTGTTCCACTTTGATGTGGGCCGGCAAAAATCCATTCAGGCCATGGAATATGCCATGGCCAACGGCCAGAGGATCTTTCTGGTCACGCAGAGAGACATCTCCGTGGACGATCCCGTCCAGGAGGATCTGTTCGGCATGGGCGCTTACTGCAAGGTCCGCCAGATCCTGAAGATCCCCGGCGACAGCATCCGTGTGCTGGTGGAGGGGCTGGATCGGGCGCTGCTGCGCCAGGTCACGCAGGAGGAGCCCTTCCTGCTGGCGGACATCGAGCTTTTGCCCGAAATGGAGGTCTCCCGCGCCACGAAGCGCGATCTTGCCATGGTGCGGCAGGCGCAGGAGCTTTTTATGGAATACGCGTCGCTGGTGCCCCAGATGGCCAGCGATGTGGTCATGCATGTCGTGGGCGCCAGAGAGCCAGGCCCGCTTTCCGATTATATCGCGCAGAACACCCAAATGGCCTTTGAACAGAAGCAGCAGCTGCTGGAGACGCAGGATCCCCGCAGACGCATGGGGCTGCTGCTGCATTATCTCTCCCGGGAAAACGAGATCCTTCGCCTGGAACAGGATATTCAGGAGAAGGTCAAGGAATCCATGGACAAGGGCCAGCGGGATTATTACCTGCGGGAGCAGCTGAAGGTCATCAGCGAGGAGCTGGGCGAAGGGGAAGACGCGCTTTCCGAAGCGCAGGAATATCTCCAGAAGATCCAGCGCAAGGATCTGCCGGAGGAGGTCCGGGAAAAGCTCGTGAAGGAAGCCCGGCGTCTGGGCAAAATGCAGCCCACCTCTCCGGAGAGCGGCGTTTCCCGCACTTATCTGGATGTTTGTCTGGATCTGCCCTGGACCGAGGTCAAGAAGGAAAATACCGACCTGCAGAAGGCACGGGCCATTCTGGACGAGGACCATACGGGCCTGGAAAAGGTCAAGGAGCGCATCCTGGAGTTTTTCGCCGTCAAGACCCTTACCGGCAGCGTCAAGGGCCAGATTCTTTGTCTGGCCGGCCCGCCGGGCGTGGGCAAGACCTCCATCGCCCGCTCCATCGCCCGCTGCATGGGCAGGGACTATGCCCGGCTGAGCCTGGGCGGCGTTCGGGATGAGGCGGAGATCCGGGGCCACAGGAAGACCTATATCGGCTCCATGCCCGGCCGCATCATCACTGCGCTGCGGCAGGCGGGCAGCCGCAACTGCCTGATCCTCATCGACGAGATCGACAAGCTGGGCAGCGATTATAAGGGCGATCCCTCCTCCGCGCTGCTGGAGGTCTTTGATACCGAGCAGAACAGCGCCTTCCGGGATCATTTTGTGGAGCTTCCCTTTGATCTCAGCGATGTTCTGTTTATCACCACCGCCAACGATAAGAGCAATATCCCCGGCCCGCTGCTGGATCGGATGGAGATCATCGACCTGCCGGGCTATACCGATGTGGAGAAGATCCGCATCGCCCGGAAGCACCTGATCCCCAAGCAGCTGAAGAAGCACGGACTCCGGGCCCAGAACCTGCGGCTGGACGACGAGGCCCTGCAGATGCTCATCACCTGCTACACCCGGGAGGCCGGCGTCCGCACCATGGAGCGGCTCATTGCAAAGCTCTGCCGCAAGACGGCGAAATATATGACGGAAACGGGCAAGCGCTCGCTGCACTTTACCGTTCAGAACCTGCCGGACTATCTGGGCGTCCCCATCTTTCCCATGGAGAAGCCGCTGGAGGAACCGGAGGTGGGCGTGGTCAACGGCCTTGCCTGGACTGCCGCCGGCGGCGAGATGCTGGAGGTGGAGGCGGCCGCCGTGCCCGGCTCCGGAAAGCTGGAGATCACGGGAAATCTGGGCGATGTAATGAAGGAATCTGCCCATGCAGCCATCACTTATCTCCGCAGCCGCACCCAGCAGCTGGGCCTTCCGGAGGATTTTCCGGCAAAAAAGGACATTCACATTCATTTTCCGGAGGGGGCCGTCCCCAAGGATGGGCCTTCTGCCGGTATTACCACGGCGACGGCGGTCTTTTCCGCCCTTACCGGAAGGCCGGTTCCCAAGAACATCGCTATGACCGGCGAGATCACCCTGCGGGGCAGAGTTTTGCCCATTGGCGGCCTGCGGGAAAAATCCATGGCGGCCTGGCGCAATCATGCAACCACCGTCCTGATCCCGGCGGAAAACCGGAAGGATTTGGAGGAAGTGGATTCGCTGGTGAAGGAAAGCGTGTCCTTCGTCCTGGTCAGCCATATGGATCAGGTGCTGGACACGGTATTCGGCCTGCATCAGGCGGCCGCTGCGCCGGAGACCAAGGCCGCTGTGCCTGCGGTCATCCCGCCGGCGGGCAAAAACCGGCCCGCCCCGGCCATCCGGCAGTGAGGGCGGCGCGATGGATTTCAAAAACACGGTATTTATCCGCTCCGCCGCAAAGCCCGGGGATTTTCCCCGGGATACCCAGCGCCGGGTGGTCTTTGCCGGCCGGTCCAATGTGGGAAAATCCTCCACGCTGAACCGGGTGGTGGGCAAAAAGGGCTTTGCCCGGGTCAGCTCCGTTCCGGGGAAGACGGTCTTTGTCAACCTGTTTCAGGTGGAGGGCCGGGGCTGGCTGGTGGATCTGCCGGGCTATGGTTATTCCAAGACCTCTCAGGCAGAGCGGGAACGGTATTCCAGGCTGATCGAGCAATATTTTGAGGCTGACCGGGCACAGATCGCCCGGATCTATATGATCGTCGATGCCCGGCATAAGCCAACGGCGGACGATGTGGCCATGGCGGAATGGGCCCGGTATTACGGCAAGCCCCTGACCGTGGTGGCCAACAAGCTGGATAAGCTGAAGAAATCGGAGGTGGAGCCCAATCTGGCCCGCATCCGGGAGACGCTTCAGCTGACAGCAGAGGAGACCCTCATCGCCTTTTCCGCGGAAAAGGGAACCAATCGGGATCTATTATGCGCAGATATACAAAAAGCATTGGAGGAAAACTGACATGAACACCTACTACAGCGACCGCTTTACCATCCGGGACAACGGCCATCTTTGTCTCGACAATGTGGACCTGGTGGAGGTCGCCCGTGAATACGGCACCCCTGCCTATGTTATGAGCGAGGGCCAGATCCGGCAGAACTGCCGTGATTTTACCCAAGCCATGCGCCGCAATTTCGGCGAGCGTTATAAAGTTGCCTACGCAAGCAAGGCCCTATGCGCCCGGTTTATCTATCCCATTCTGGCCAGCGAGGGCGTCCATGCGGATGTGGTCTCCGGCGGCGAGCTTTACACGGCGCTGAAGGCGGGCTTTGATCCCCGGCATCTGCACTTCCACGGCAACAACAAGACGGTCTCCGAGCTGGAGATGGCTGTGGATTGCGGCATCGGCTCCATCATCATCGATGCCTTTGAAGAGGTGGATCGGCTGGAGGCTGTCTGCGCCGCCAAGGGCAAGCGTCAGAGGGTTCTGTTCCGCGTCAAGCCCGGTGTCCATGCCGATACCCATGAGTTCATCTCCACCGGCCAGAATGACAGCAAATTCGGCTTCGGCATCGAGGATGGCGAGGCCATGCGCCTTGCAAAGTATATTCTGGAGCACAAGCATCTGGACTTCGTCGGCATCCACTGCCATATCGGTTCTCAGGTGTTCAGCGTAGACGGCTTCGCCAAGGCGGCCCGCATCATGTTCGACTTCTTCTGCAAAATGGAGAAGGAGCTGAACATCCACATGGAGGAAATGATCATCGGCGGCGGCTTCGGCGTGAAGTATATGCCCACCGACGAGCCCGGCACCTTTGGCGAGAAGATCGACGCCATGGGCGAGGTCATGCGGGAAGAAGCGGCCAAAATGGGCCGGGAGATCCCCGAGATCGTCATCGAGCCGGGCCGCAGCATGGTCTGCACCGCCGGCTGCACGCTGTATACCGTGGGTTCCGTCCGGGATATCAAGGATGCCCGCACCTATGTCTCCGTAGACGGCGGTCTGCCCGATAACCCCCGCTTTGCCCTGTATCAGGCTCAGTATGACGCCGTGGTGGCCAACCGTGCCAATGCGCCCCGGGATAAGGTCCAGACCATTGCCGGCCGCTGCTGCGAGAGCGGCGATCTGGTGGCCAAAGATCTGAAGTTCCAGACCGCCAAGGCGGACGACATTCTCTGCGTCTTCGCCACCGGCGCTTATAACTATTCCATGGCGTCCAACTATAACCGGGTGCCTCGTCCGCCCATCCTGCTGATCCGGGAGAATGGCAAGGTGGAGACCGTGGTTCGCCGGGAGAGCTATGACGATCTGATCTGCAACGATATCGTCTGATCCTGCTGATTTTTATCGAAAAGAGGGAAGGATGCGTTCATGCTGTTTCGTTACTCCCTGAAGGAGCTTTGTATGCTGTTGCCTGCGGTGCTCATGGCGCTGGTGCTCCATGAAATGGCTCACGGCTGGGCGGCATATCTGCTGGGAGACCGGACGGCCAAGGAGCAGGGACGGCTCTCACTGGATCCGCTGAAGCATCTGGATCTCATCGGAACGATCTGTATGCTGCTGGGAGGCGTTGGCTGGGCCCGCCCTGTGCCCATCGACCCCAGCCGCTTTCGGATCCGCAATCAAAAGCTTGGTATGGCCATCACCGCCATTGCCGGACCGCTGTGCAACTTTCTGCAGGCGTTTCTGGCGGCGGTGATCGCCTATCTGATCCGCTGGAAGGGGAGCGGCGCCTTTTGCGAGACGGCCGTTTCCTTTCTGGCGATGCTGGCGGCGCTTAATGTGGGCCTGGGGACCTTCAACCTGATCCCTGTGCCGCCGCTGGACGGGAGCCGGCTGCTGCTGCCGCTGCTGCCGGACCGGGCTGTGAGCGTTCTGCTGAAACATGAGCGCATCTGCGGCGTGGCGTTTCTGGCGCTGATCGCTTCCGGCGCGCTGAACGGGCCGATCGATACCGTGCGCGGCGCCGTGATGGACGGGATCCTTCGGGCCGCCTGGCGGATGACGCTGTTTTTGACGGGAGGGGCGGCATGAAGGAGGTCACCTTTCATCTGGAGGTGTTTGACGGGCCGCTGGATCTGCTGCTGCACCTGCTCTCCAAAAACAAGGTGGAGATCCAGGACATCCCCATTGCGGATATTCTGGAGCAGTATCTGAGCTATATCCGGCAGATGCAGGAGTTTGATCTGGAGATCGCCTCGGAGTTTATTACCATGGCAGCGCAGCTCATGTATATCAAATCCAAGATGCTGCTGCCGGTTTATGCGGAGGAGCCGCAGGAGGATCCTCGGGCGGGGCTGGTGGAAGCACTGCTGGAATATCAGCGCATCCGGGAGGCCGGCAGCGCCCTGAATCTGCGGAGCCAGATCGGCAGCGAGCTGTTCGTCAAGGGGCAGGAGCCGCTGGAAAAGTGTAAAGCCGATGTGCAGTACAGCTACGACAGCGAGGTGCTTGTCCGGGCACTGGAGGCGATCCTCAGCCGCGCGGAGCGGCGTCTGCCGCCGCCGGTGGAGGCCTTCCGGGGCATCGTGGGCCACGAGACCGTCCCGGTGGACGACAAGATTCGGGAGGTGGTCCGCAGGTTCGTCCACAGCGAGCGGCTCTCCTTCCGGGAGCTGACCTTTTCCGCCCGCAGCCGTTCGGAGCTGGTGGCGATATTTTTGGCGGTGCTGGAGCTTTCCCGCACCCATAAGATCATGATCGAGGAAACAGAAGACCGGGACTGTATGCTTCGCCTGGCGACGCAGGAGGAGCAGGCGCAGGGCGCCCAGGGCCCGGCAGATGAGGATGCGGAATGACGGATTTGCATGAGCTGGAATGTGCGCTGGAAGCGGTCCTGTTTGCGGCGGGAGATTCTGTGAGCGAGAGCAAGCTCTGCGCTGTGCTGCAGGTGGACCGGGCGGAGCTGCAGCAGGCGGCGCAGCAGCTGGCCGACGGCTACGATTATGAACGCCGGGGCCTTCGTCTGCTTCGCCTGGACGACCGGTATCAGCTGGCGTCCCGGGGCGATTATGCGCCATTGGTGCGGGCTGCGCTGGAGACGAGAAAGCCTCCGGCGCTTTCGGCCTCCGCATTGGAGGTGCTGGCCATCGTGGCCTATAAGCAGCCGGTGACCCGCGCCTATATCGAGCAGATCCGCGGCGTGGACAGCGCCTATACCGTGGGCAGCCTGACGGATAAGGGCCTGATCGAGGAATGCGGCCGGCTGGATGTTCCGGGCAGGCCGATCCTTTACCGCACGACGGAGAGCTTTCTGCGCAGCTTTGGCTTGAGCTCCGTGAGCCAGCTGCCCGCGCTGGAATCCTTTGGAACGGAGGACAGCGGACAGCTGACGCTGAGCGACTTGGAGCAGCCGGAAACGGAGGAGGCTCCGCCGGCGGAAAGTGAGGCGTGACGCCTTGAAGATTATCGGTCTGATTCTACTGGGGCTTCTTCTGCTGCTTTTACTGTTGCTCCTGCTGCCAGTGCGCCTGCGGGTGCAATATAACGGCGCGCTGCAGGTCCATGCCGGCCTGGGGCCGGTTTATCTGCAGCTTTATCCCAGGAAGAAACGGCAAAAGGAGCCGAAGAAGCCCAGAGAACGCAAGGAAAAACCAATTTCTGACGAAAAGAAAACAAAAAAAGCCAAAAAACAGAAAAAAACGGAGATCCTGCCGGAAAAGCCCTCCCTGCAGATGATCCTTGCGCTGATCCGGCTGGGGCTGAAGGCGGTGGGCGCCATGCTGCGCCCCATCTCCGTCCCCCGGCTGCAGCTGGCGGTGCAGGTGGGCGGCAGGGATGCCTATGCCGTGGCCATGACCTATGGCGAGCTTGCGGCAGGCCTCTCTGCACTGTACCCTGTTTTGCAAAATAGCCTTCGCATCCGCAAAACGGAGATCTCCGTGGACGCGGATTTCACCGCAGAGACCCTTCGCCTGCAGGGCGATGTGACCTTTTCTGCCTGCCCGCTGCGCTATCTGATCGCGGCCTGCCGGATCCTGATCGCATATCTCCGGCTGCGCAGGCAGGAAAAACAGCATGATTTGGAACAAAACACACAAGAGAAAGGCGGTATTACCCATGAGCAGCATCAATGAAGCCATGAATCTGACGATGGAAAAGCTGCGGGACATGATCGATGTGAACACCGTAGTGGGAAAACCGGTCACCACGCCGGACGGCACCACCCTGATCCCCGTGTCCAAAGTCTCCTTTGGCTTTGCTTCCGGCGGGACCGATGGAAAGGATCTTCGGTTTGGCGCGGGAAGCGGCGCGGGTGTCTCCATCATCCCCTTGGCCTTTATCGTGGTGAGCCAGGGAAATGTGCGGATGATCTATGTGGAGCCGCCCACGAACTCCACGCTGGATAAGGCCGTGGATATGATCCCCGGCATTCTTGACAAATTCAAAAAAGACAAGCCGGAGCAGCCGCCGGTCTATTAACGCGGCATAAAAGCCATCACCTGTCCGTATGCTGGTGCTATGGGCAGGTGATCGTTATGAAAAAATTTCTCTGCCTGCTGGCGGTTTTGCTGCCGCTGGCGGGCGTCCCGAGCTTTGCGCAGACGCCCCAGATCCATGGGGAAAGCGTCGTCCTCTACGATGCGCTCACCGGCGACCTTCTGTTTTCCCGGGCGGAACGGCAGCGCCGCGGTATGGCCAGCACTACAAAGATCATGACGGCGCTGGTCGCGCTGGAGCAATACGATCCGGAAGCGGAAGTGGAGATCCGGCAGGAATGGTGCGGCGTGGAGGGCTCCTCCATGTATCTGCGGCCGGGGGAGCGGCTGACGGTGTCGGATCTGCTCTATGGTCTGCTGCTGGAAAGCGGCAACGATGCGGCGCAGGCGCTGGCCGGGCTGGATCCCCACGGGCCGGAGGCCTTCGTGGACAAAATGAACGCCAAGGCGCAGGATCTGTCCCTTTCCGATACGCAGTTCTGCAACCCCAGCGGGCTGGATGCGCCGGAGCACTATTCCACGGCGCTGGATCTGGCGCGTCTGGCGGCGGCCGCACTGGAAAACCCGGACTTTGCCCAAATCGCTGCCACCCGCAGCATCACACTGGCCGGCCGCACGCTGAACAACCACAACCGGCTTTTAGGGGAGATCGGCGCCTGCGGCGTCAAAACGGGCTATACCATGGCCTGCGGGCGGTGTCTCGTCTCTGCAAAGCGGGAGCAGGGGCGGCTTTTGATCTGCGTCACGCTGAACGACCGGCAGGACTGGGCCGACCATAAGGCCCTTTACGCCTTTGGCTTTGCGCAATATGAAGCCTATGCGCTGGTGGGCGCGGGAGACTGCGGCAGCATCCCGGTCTATTCCGCGGAGAAGCCCAGCTGCCGCCTCTATTGCAACGAGAGCTTTTCCTTCTCCCTGCGGCAGGCGGAGCGGCAGCGGCTGCAGATCGCTCTGGCCGGGCCGCGGTTTTGCTATGGCCCGGTGGAAGCGGGGCAGGACTATGGCAGCCTGCAGGTCTTGCTGGACGGGAAAAAGCTCTGGGAAACGCCGGTCTGCTTTGCGGAAACTATCGCGGAGCAACCGGAGCAGCGCCGGCAGCTTCCCCGCTGGATGGAAAAGATCATTCAATTGTTTGGGAGAAAAACGCCTTGAAAAAAAGACTGCAGAAGCTTTTGTCGGAAGCGGGGGTCTGCTCCCGCAGAAGCGCGGAAGAATACATAAAATCAGGCCGTGTAAAGGTGAACGGCATTCCGGCGGCACTGGGCGATGGCGCCGATCCGGAGCTGGATGAGATCACACTGGACGGGGCGCCGCTGCGTCCGGCGCCCCAATGGATCTATATCATGCTGAATAAGCCCCGGGGCTATGTGACGACGCTTTCTGACGAAGCGGGCCGCAGGACGGTGGCCGATCTGATCCGGGATGTGCCCCAGCGGGTCTATCCCGTGGGGCGGCTGGATATGCATTCCGAGGGCCTGCTGCTGCTCACCAACGACGGCCAGCTGGCCCACCATCTGATGCACCCCTCCCATGAGGTCTATAAGCAGTATCTGGTGAAGCTCTCGCCGGACGAGCCCGGCCTGCCCTCGCCGGAGGAGGCCCTTTCCCGGCCTATTGAGCTGGACGGACAGCGCCTTCTGCCGGCCCGGTGCCGTCTGTTGGCAAAGACGGAAAACGGCTATGTGATGACCATTGCCATCCGACAGGGCAAAAACCGGCAGATCCGCCGGATGTGCGCTAAATGCGGCTATACGGTAAACTCTCTGAAGCGCGTGGCGGAGGGGAATGTAAAGCTGGCAGACTTGCCAACCGGGACCTGGCGCTATCTGCGCCCGGAGGAGATCGAATACCTGCGCTCTCTTTGATCTGCCCCCCAGCGCACGGAAGCGTGCAGCAAAAAACAGAACGGAGTGAGAGATGTGAAGCGGATCCATGAAGCCCTGACGGAAAAGGCGGCCGGATTCACCAAGGGCCAGCGGCTGCTGGCGCGGTTCATCACCGAACAGTGTGAAAAAGCGGCGTTTATGAGCTCCTTTGACCTGGCGTCGGTCACCGGCGTCAGCCAGTCCACGGTGATCCGCTTTGCCGCGGCGCTGGGCTATGCGGGCTATGGCGACTTTCAGGATGCGCTGCAGCTGGAGCTGAAATACCGCCTGACCACGCTGGAGCACTTTGCGGAGTCGGGCGACGGGGAATCCGCCGAAAAGGCGCTGCTGGATCACATCGCCGCGCAGGACGCCATGAACATCAAGAAAAATAGCGGGCTCAATCCGCTGGACGCCCTGCACAATCTCTGTACCCGGCTGATGCTTTCCGGCAGGGTCTATCTTTACGGGCAGGGCTGCGCCGCCTGCGCGGCAGTATATCTGGCGTCTTACCTGCGGATCCTGCTGCCCAATGTGTGCTGCATCAATCAGCTGGGGATGGAGCCGGTCAGCGCCGCCGCCCTCATTGGGGAGGGCGATCTTCTGCTGTGTATTTCCTTCCCCCAGCATCAGCAGACCACCCTGGAACTGATCGCTTACGCGCAGGAGCAGGAGGCCTGCGTGGCGGTCGTCAGCGAGAGCCACGATTCTCCGGCCGCCCGGGAAGCGGAGATCAGTCTGGTGGCGGAATGCGGAGAGCTGGGCCTGGGCGGGAGCCTTGCGCCGGTGATCTCCCTCTGCGGGAGCCTGGTCAGTCTGCTGGCCCGCAGCGATGAAAAGGCCCAGAAAAAGCTCAACGCCTTTTATGCGGCGGCCCAGTATCGGCCGCAGATGGGAGAGCAGCTGGGATGAAGATCCTGATCGTGGGCGGGGGAGCCGCCGGTATGATGGCAGCCTGCACGGCCGCCGCCGCGGGCGCGGAGGTGACGCTGATCGAGCGCAACGCCTTTTGCGGCATGAAGCTGAATATCACCGGCAAGGGCCGATGCAACCTGACCAACGACTGCTCCGGGGACGAGCTGCTGCGCAATGTTCTGACGAATGGCCGATTCCTTTACAGCGCTTTTGCTGCAATGCCGCCCCAGCGGTTGATGGAATATTTTGAGTCGCTGGGCGTGCCCTTGAAAACAGAACGGGGCAAGCGGGTCTTTCCCGTCTCCGACCGTGCGAGGGATATTTCCGGCGCCCTGCGGGACAGGATGCACCGGCTGGGCGTTGCCGTCCTGCAGGGGAAGGTCACCGAGCTTTTGACGGCGGACGGCGCAGTCTCCGGCGTCCGGCTGGCAGACGGGAGCGTCCTCTCCGGAGACCGGGTGATACTGGCTGCCGGTGGGCAGTCCTATCCCCGGACAGGCTCCGACGGAAACGGCTACCGGCTGGCCCGGGCCCTGGGCCATACCGTCAC
>USML01000049.1 GCA_900555855.1 uncultured Eubacteriales bacterium
TCGTAGCTTTCCTTAACAGCCGGGCTTATAAGCTCGCCGTCCTGCCCCGGCAGCATCAGTAAAAAATGCAGCCCCGCCTCCTGCCCGGCCAGCTCCGCCCCGGGGAAGCGCCGCCGCAGCTCCTGGGTGAGAAGCTGCTGCTTTTTGCGATAGTGCAGCGTCATCCGCCGCAGATGCCGCCCATAAAGCCCCTGCTCCAGAAAAAGCCGCAGGGTCTGCTGCTCAAAGCGGGAGACCGTGGACGCGGCAAAGCCGAAGCGCTCCCCATAAACCGGCAGAAGCGCCTCCGGCAGCACCAGATAGGCCGCCCGGATGCCCGGCGCGATGGAGCGGGAAAAGGTCCCGATATAGATCACCCGTCCCTCCGGATCCATGCCCTGCATGGCGGGGATGGGGCGGCTGGCATAGCGAAACTCGCTGTCGTAATCGTCCTCGATCAGGTAGCGCCCGGGCTTGGCCGCCGCCCACTGCAAAAGCCGGCTCCTGCGGCCCACGGGCATGGTGCTGCCCATGGGAAATTGGTGGGAGGGCGTCACATAGGCGATCTGGGCCCGGCTTTTGACCAGCGCCTCTGCCTGCATTCCGCCGCCGTCTACCGGGATGGGGACCATCCGCCGCCGATGGTTGCGCAGCGTCTGCCAGAGCGCGCCATAGCCCGGATCCTCCACGGCAAAGACGCTTTTCTCCGGCAGCAGCTGGACCAGCACCGAAAGCAGATATTCCAGCCCCGCGCCCACGACGATCTGCTCCGCCCGGCAGCACACGCCCCGGTATTCCCGCAAAAAGGCCGCCAGCGTCTGCCGCAGCTCTGCATCGCCCTGGGCCTGGCCCCGCTGCAGCAGCTGCGGATCCCGGGAGATGACCTCCCGGCTGATCCTTGCCCAGGAGGCATAGGGAAACAGCGAGGTATCCACCGCGCCGGTGGAAAAATCATAGCGCCAGCTTTTTTTGTCTGGCTCCCTCGCTGCCGGCTGCCGGGGCGCGGGCAGCGGACGGGCGGTCTTTTCCAGCGCCGCGCTCACATAGTAACCGCTTTTGGGCACGGCCCGCAAATAGCCCTCCGCCGCCAGCATGCCGTAGGCCGTCTCCACCGTGCTCTGGCTAACGCCCAGATGGGCGCAAAGCGCCCGCTTGGAGGGGAGCTTTTCTCCCTCCCGGAGCCGGCCCGCCGCCATCTCGCCGATGATATAGTGATAGAGCTGCTGATACAGAGGGCTTTTTACCTCCTTCTGCAGCTTGAAGGTGATATTCTCCATAGGCTCATTCCTCCGGAAAGGGCGTTTTTTGGAGCAGCACCCCAGTTTGCAGCGTTAAGCGCCAGCCATGACCGTTTTCCGGCTGCAGACGGTAGCGGCTCTCGCCTCGCTCCGGCTCCAGCGACTGCAAAATGGCGGCAATGGGCCCGCCGTGGATCACCAGAAGTGCGTCCCGTCCGTCTCGGACGACCTTTTCCCAGGCTGCAAGCACCCGCCGGGTCATGTCTGCGCCGCTCTCTCCGTTGGGACAGCGGTTTGCTTCGTTGTCCCCGATGAGCCACGCCTGATATGCCGGGTCGTCCCGCAGCATTTCATAGCTTTTCTCTTCAAAATCGCCGAAGCTCATCTCCCGGAAGCCGGGCTCGGTCTCAAAGGGCACAGGGCCATAGATGGCAAGCAGCGTCTCCGCCGTCCGGCGCATACCGGAGGTGATGACCCGCAGCCCCGCAAGCGGCGGATAGCCGCCCCGCTCCGCCAGCCGGCGCAGCTCCGCCGTCCCCTCCGGAGAGAGGGGCAGATCTGTGCTGCCGCAATAGAGCCGCCGCCGGTTGGCCTCCGTCCGCCCGTGGCGGAGAAGGTAGACGGTCTGGCTCATTTCAGTCTTTGCGGCAGGCCGCAGAACAGGCGCGTCACCGTCTCCGCCCGCAGGCTCAGCTGCACCAGCATCCGCCCCACCGCCTCCCGCCAGGCCCGCACCTCCGGGTCCATGGGCACAACGCCGCAGGAGATATCCCTGCAGATCAAAACGCCGTCCCACGCTTCCGGGATGCAGTCTGCCGGCTCCCGCCCCTGCCGCAGGCAGAATAGAGCATATTCCTCCAGGCGCGAAACGCATTGCTTGGAAAAGTCTGCAGGCTCCTCCGCCGTGCAGATGAAGCAGTCCTGCGCCGTCAGGCCAAACTGCGCCATGGCGTAGTCCGTTTTCCCCTGATAAGCGCCGCCGATGATCAGATGCATATTCGTCTCTCCCTTCGATCTCAGAGCAGCGTCAGCGCTGCCACGCCGCAAAGCTCGCCCACCGTCAGGGCAAAGCCGGAGCCGTCGCCGGAAATGCCGCCCAGCTGCCGGGAAGCATAGGCCGCGGCCAATCCGTAGCCTGCAGCGCCTGCCAGCGGCGCAAGCCCGGCCCGGCCGCAGAGGGCCGGCGGCAGCGCGATGCAGAGCAGCAGGCATATCGCCGGGAACCAGAGCCGCCGGGCCAGCTGCGTTTTGTCTGCGGGCAGGCCGGCATATTCGCTGTGGCCCAGCTTTTTCATGGCCGTCACCGCCATGGCGGCGCAGGCCCGCACGGCGGCGGGCAGCAGCGCCAGCGGAAGCAGCGGCAGGGCCTGCGCTTCCGCCAGCAGCGCCGTCTGCAAAAGGGCCAGCAGCACCATGCCGATCACAGCAAAGGAGCCCACATGGCTGTCCTTCAGGATGCGCTGGCGGGTCTCCAGATCCCGGCGGGAAAAGATGGCGTCGCAGCAATCCAGAAAGCCGTCCAGATGGATGCAGCCGGAAAGCAGCCAGGGCGCCGCGCAGAGGATCGCCCCCCGCACCAGCGGCGGCAGCGCCAGAGCGCCGCACAGCCAAGCCGCCAGCGCCCAGCCGCCGCCGATCACCCCGCCCAGCACCGGCAGCGCACAGAGCATCGCCGGCCGGGCTTCTTCGTCCCACACCCGCACCGGGCAGGGCACACCGCAAAACATCCCCCAGCACATCCAGAAGGCATACCAGAGCCGTTTCATTCCGGGAGCACCCCCTTATGCACCGTCACATTGCCGCCGCAAAGCTCTGCCGCCGCATCACAGCGGGCGCAGAGCGCCCGATCCAGCGCAGCCAGCCCCCGGCGGTAGGCCTCGGTCAGCGGGTCGTAGCGGCCCGCATCGCTGTAGATAAAATCGCTGACGAAGACCACGCTTTCCGCCCGGCCGCAAAGGGCCGTCAGCCCCCGCAGCACCCGCTCCGGCGCAGTCAGATCCGGCTCCGGCCCGGGAAACATCTCATTGGCCAGCAAAGCGGTGACGCTGTCCAGCAGGACCGTCGCGCCTGCGGGCAGCTCCGCCAGATGCGTCTCCAGCGCCCGGCCCCATTCCAGCGTCTGAAAGCCCCAGCCCGCCCGGTCCCGCACATGGCGGGCGATGCGCTGCTCGTCCTCTGCGTCGTGGGGGATCATCGTGGCCAGATAATAAAGCGGCCCGCTGCCCGAAAGCCGTCTGCACAGCCGCTGCGCCAGCATGGATTTTCCGTTTTTCGCGCCGCCGGAAAGAAAGATCAGCATGCGCTCTCCTCCTGTGAAACAGAAAAGGCGTCGCCCTTCCGGATGTCTGTCAGATAGCCGTCGTCGATGGCCGCCTGCTGAAAGGTCCCCATTTCGTTCATCACGGCGCAGGCCGCCTCCACCGTCAAAAAGGCCAGCGGGCAGCCGCTGCCCTCGCCCAGCCGCATTTCCAGCAGCAGATAGGGCCGCAGGCCCAGCGCCTCCATGGCCAACCGGAAGCCCGGCTCAAAGGAGGCGTGGGAGGGGATCATATAGTCTGCCGCCGCGGGACAGAGCCTTGCGGCGCACACCGCCGCCACGGCGGCGATAAAGCCGTCGATGACCACCGGGAGCCGCTCCGCCGCCGCCCCCAGAAACGCGCCGCACATGGCGCACAGATCAAAGCCGCCCACCTTTGCCAGCACATCGATGGGATCCCCGGCGTCCGGGGCGTGCAGCTCCAGCGCCCGGCGGATCACCTGCTTTTTGTGCAGGAAGGCCGCGTCCAGCAGTCCGCCGCCCCGCCCCGTGACCTGCTCCGGCGGTCTGTTCAGCAGCGCCGCCAGAACGGCGGAGGAGGTTGTGGTGTTGCCGATGCCCATCTCGCCCAGGCCCAGCAGCCGGATCCCCTCACCTTTCGCGATGCAGGCCTGCTCCACGCCCGCCGTCATGGCCTGCAGCGCCTGCAGACGGGTCATGGCCGGCTCCCGCAGCATATTTTTCGTGCCCCGGGCGACCTTCCGGTCCACCACCGCCGGACAGGCCAGATCCCCATCCACGCCCACATCCACCACGGTCAGCTCGTCGCCGAAATGCTTTGCCAGAGCGGAAGCACCGGTGATCCCCCGCGTGAGATTGACCGTCTGGGCCAGCGTGACGCTCTGCGGCGCAGAGGAAACGCCCTCGGCGCAAACGCCGTTGTCTGCGCTGAAGACCACGATCCTGCGGCGCTCCACCGTATTGTGTACCTGCCCCGTCATGCCCGCCAGCCGGATGCTCAGCTCCTCCAGCACGCCCAGGCTCCGGGGTGGCTTGGCCAGGCTGTCCTGCCGGGCCCGGGCCTGCGCCATGGCCGCCCGGTCTGCCGGACGGATGGCTGCGACGGTCGCCTGAATTGCCGTTTCATAGCTCATATGCTTTCACCGATCCAATGCCTTTCCGCCAGCCAGCGGCAGCTTTCCGCCGCCGTCCGGGTCTCCAGTGTCCAGGTGGCCCGGGGCGCAAGCTCCGCCAGCAGCTCCAGAATGTGCTCCATAGGAACGGTCCCCTCCCCCAGCGGAGAATGGGTATCCCAGGAGCCGTCGTTGTTATGCAGATGCGTATGGGCCAGATATGGCGCCCACTGCCGCACCCAATCCTCCACGGAATGCTCCTTTGTTTGGCAGTTGGCGTGGCCCACATCCAGACAGAGCCGCAGCCGGGGATCGTCCACCCGGCGCACGATGTCCAGCGTCAGGCCGGGGTCGTCCTCCAAGACATTTTCCAGCAGCAGCTCCGTATCTGCCGGCTTGTCCTGCAGAAACTCCCGCCAGAAGGCAGCGGACTGCTCGATGAACCACTCCGGGAAATAGATCAGCGGGATATACCCGCTGTGCAGCACCAGCCGTCCCGTGCCCATGCGCCGGGCCATGGCCAGCGCCTGCTCATAGCGCAGCCGGGTCACCTGCCGAACCATGGGATCGATGGCGGCGGGACAAAGCTCGTTGAAGGGCCCGTGGACGACCCGCCGCGGGATTCCCTGCACAAGCGCCGCCTCCAGGCGGATGCTCTCCGGATCCTCCAGATTGGCCGCGGTGCAAAACAGGTCGCTCTCCACCCCAAGGCCCCAGCGCAGCGCCTGCGCCCGGCAGTCCGGCGCAACGCCCGCAATATAAATCTTTTCTCTTCTGTCCATGGCTCTCCTCCCGAAGCATTTCGCTGGTTTTATTATATCAGCGGCGGCAGCCGCTGTAAAGTCTTCCTCCGCCTCTTGCAAAGCGCCGGCGTTTTGGTTACAATCAGGAGAGATTCATCACTTTGAAGGAGGCCATTATGATCCGTTTTGACTGCGATTATCTGGAAGGGGCTCATCCCTCCATTCTGCAGCGGCTGCAGGAGACCAATCTGGACCAGACGCTGGGCTATGGCACCGACCCCTACTGTGCTGCCGCGGCCGATAAGATCCGCGCCGCCTGCGGTCTGCCCGGCGCGGGCGTGCATTTCATGGTTGGCGGAACGCAAACCAATACCACCGTGATCTATTCCCTGCTGCGGCCCTGGGAGGGCGTCTTTTCCGTAGATACCGGCCACATCAACTGCCACGAATCCGGCGCCATCGAGGGCACCGGCCATAAGGTGCTGGCCATCCCCGGCGAAAACGGCAAGCTCACTGCCCGGCGGCTGGAGGAGGCCTATCGCGTCTGGGACGATGATACCTTCCATGAGCACATCGTCAAGCCCGGCATGGTCTATCTTTCCCAGCCCACGGAGACCGGCTCTCTTTATCACCGGGCGGAGCTGGAGGCCATCTATGCCGTCTGCCAAAAATATCATCTGCCCCTGTATATCGACGGCGCCCGGCTGGCCTATGCTCTGGCGGCGGAGGACAACGATCTGACCCTGCCGGAGCTGGCCCACCTGTGCGATGTGTTTTACATTGGCGGCACCAAGGTTGGTGCGCTGTTCGGTGAAGCGCTGGTGATCCCCGAGCCTGCGCTGATCCCGGATATCCGTCCGCTGATCAAGCAGCGGGGCGGTCTGCTGGCCAAGGGCCGTCTGCTGGGCATCCAGTTTGACGCGCTGTTCACCGATGGGCTTTATTTCCAGCTGGGCCGCCATGCAGTAGAGCTGGCCATGGTGCTGAAGGCCGGGCTGGCAGCCCGCGGCTATGTCTTTGACGGCGACAGCACCACCAACCAGCAGTTTGTGATCCTCTCTGACGAGCAGATCCAGCGGCTGGGACAGGACTTTTCCTTTGACGACACCGGCGCTCCCGGCAGCGGCCCCCGCAGCGTCCGTTTCTGCACCAGCTGGGCCACCACCAGGGAACAGGTGGACAGGCTGCTGGCGGCGCTCTGAGGCTGCGGCCGTCCCTTTTGGGCGGCCTTTTATTACAAATTTTTTACACACTTTTTGTCAAAACTATAGTATAATATTCCCATCTTGACAGAAAAGGGATGCTTATGAGCTTTATTGAATTCCACGATGTGGTCAAGCAGTATACCGTGGGCGAGCAAACCATCCGGGCGGCGGACGGCGTTACCTTCCAGATCGAGAAGGGCGAGTTCTGCGTCATCGTCGGCTCCTCCGGTGCGGGCAAGACCACGATCCTCAATATGCTGGGCGGCATGGACACCTGCACCTCCGGCTCCATCCTGCTGGACGGACAGGAGATCTCTGCCTACGACAGCCGCCAACTCACCGATTACCGGCGGTACGATGTGGGCTTTGTGTTTCAGTTTTACAATCTGGTGCAGAACCTGACCGCATTGGAAAATGTGGAGCTGGCCTCGGAGATCTGCCGTCAGCCGCTGGATCCCAAAAAGACGCTGGAGGAGGTTGGTCTGGCCCGCCGGCTGGACAACTTCCCCGGCCAGCTTTCCGGCGGCGAGCAGCAGCGGGTGGCCATCGCCCGGGCGCTGGCGAAAAACCCCAAGCTTCTGCTCTGTGACGAGCCCACCGGCGCGCTGGATTATGTCACCGGTAAGAGCATCCTGAAGCTGCTGCAGGATACCTGCCGCTCCACCGGCAAGACCGTCATCGTCATTACCCACAATACCGCCCTCACCGCCATGGCCGACCGGGTCATCCGGGTGAAGAGCGGCCGGATCATCAGCAATGAGGTCAATCCTGACCCCATTCCTGTGGAGCAGATCGAATGGTGAACCGTACCTTCTGGAAGACCTGTGTCCGGTCTGTGCGCAGCAGCTTCAGCCGCTTTTTTGCCATTTTTGCCATCGTGGCGCTGGGCTGCGGCTTTCTGGCGGGTCTGCTGGTCACAACGCCGGATATGCGCCACTCCGCCAGCCAGTATTATCACGACACCAACCTCTACGACCTGCGCATCATCGGCAGCCTTGGTCTGGAGGAGGGCGACGCGGCGGCCGTCGCCGCCGTTCCGGGGGTGGAGGCCGTCATGCCCGCCCACATGACCGACCGGGAGATTGTCTTTGCCTCCGGCGATACCTTTGTGGCCCGGCTCCACGGCGTGCGCCGCTTCGGCAGCGCCGGCAGCGCCGACATGAACCGCTCCCTGCTGGTGGACGGCCGCTGGCCGCAGGCGGAAAATGAATGTGTGGTGGAGCGGGAATATTCCCTCCACGACGGCGTTATGGGCGTGGGCAGCACCTTCACCGTCCTGCCCCAGGAGGAGGACGAGGAGACCCTCACCTGCACGGAATACACCGTGGTGGGCGTTGTCACCTCCGGCTATTATATCTCCATGGGGCAGCGGGGCAGCACCTCCGTGGGCAACGGCACCATCGGCTGCATCGCCTATATCGCCGACAGCTGCTTTGATCTGGACTATTATACCGATCTGTATGTGACGGTTTCCGGCGCCTTTGATCAGGAGGCCTATACCCAGGCCTACGACGATACCGTGGCCCCGGTGCAGCAGGCGCTGAAGGAGCTGTCCGAATCTCAAAAGCACATCCGTGCAGACCGGCTGCTCCAGGATGCGCAGGATGCCCTTTCCGATGCCCGGCAGGAGCTTTCCGATAAGACCGCCGAGGGTCAGGCAGAGCTGGACGACGCGCTGCGGGAGCTGCAGGACGGCGAGCAGGACTATCAGGACGGTCTCATCGACTATGAAAGCGGCCGGCAGGAGCTGGACGACGCCGGGCGAAAGCTGGAGGAGGGCGAAGCCGATCTGGCCGACGCCCTGAAGCAGCTGCAGGAGGGCGAAGCGGAGTATCAGGACGGTCTGCAGCAGTATCAGGACGGCAAGGCAGATTATGAAGCAGCCCTGCAGACCTGGCAGGACGGTCAGGCGGACTACACCTCCGGTCTGGCAGAATATGAGGAAAACAAGGGGAAGCTGGACGACGCCTATGTCCAGCTGCAGGACGGCAAGGCTCAGCTGAAGCACGCCGCCTCTCTTTTAGAGGAGGGGCAGGCTCAGCTGGAAAGCGGGCAGGCCCAGCTGGACGCGGCCCGGGCGGAGCTTGCGGAAAGCCAGCGCCAGCTGGACGCAGGCTTTGCTTCGCTGGAGGAGCAGCAGGCCCGGCTGGATGCGGCCTATGCCGCGGGGCTTCTGCCGGAGGCGCAGTATCAGGCAAGTCTGGCCCAGCTGCGCTTTACCCGGCAGCAGCTGGAGCAGAATCAGGCGCAGCTCAACGCAGGTCTGCAGCAGCTGGACGCTTCCCAGCAGGAGCTGGATGACGGCGGCCGGCAGCTGGCCCGCAGCGAAAAGGACTATGACGCCGCCCGGCAGCAGCTGGAACAGGCGGAGATCGACTACCGCACCGGCCTGCTGCGTCTTTCCGAGGCCGAGACCCAGCTGAAGGATGCCGCTGCACAGCTGGCGGATGGCAAGCAGCAGCTGGACGATGCCGCCGCGCAGCTGGCAGATTCGGAGACGCAGCTGCAGGACGCCCGCCAGGAGCTGGACGACGGCTGGGCCGATTACCGCAAGGGCCTTAAGACTCTGCAGGACAGCCGGGCCGACTATCAGGAGGGCCAGCGCAAGCTACATGATGCTCTGGCCGAGCTGACAGACGCCCGGAAAACGCTGGATGACGGCTGGGCCGACTACGAAAGCGGCAAGCAGGAATTTAAAGAAAAGATCGCCGACGCAAACCAGAAGCTGCGGGACGCGGAGGACGAGATCGCAAAAATCGAGGATCCGGAATGGTATGTGCTGACCCGAAGCGAGAGCAACGAGGGCTATATTTATTACGAGAGCGACACGGAAAAGGTCCAGTCCATCGCCAAGGTCTTCCCGGTGTTCTTCTTCCTGGTGGCGGCGCTGGTGGCTTCCACCACCATGACCCGCATGATCGATGAGGACCGGGGCAGCATCGGCACGCTGAAGGCCCTTGGCTACGGCCCCGGCGCCATCGCTCTGAAATACATCTCCTACGCCATGGCCGCCAGTCTGCTGGGCAGCGGCTTCGGTCTGGCGATCGGGCTGTTCCTCTTCCCCCGGGTGATCTGCAACGCCTACAAGCTCATGTATCAGATGCCCGGCCTGATCCCCGCAGATCACACGGTCTATGCACTGATCTCCGCCGTGCTGATCCTGCTGGCCATTCTGGCGGCCACGCTGGGGGCGCTGCAAAGCTCCCTGAAGAGCTGCGCCGCAGAGCTCATGCGGCCCAAGGCCCCGCCGGCGGGCAAGCGCATTCTGCTGGAGCGGATCGGCTTCGTCTGGAAGCGGATGAAGTTTTCCCACAAGGTGACAGCCCGCAATCTGTTCCGCTATAAAAAGCGCTTTTTCATGACGCTCATCGGCATTACCGGCTGCACGGCCCTGCTGCTCACCGGCTTCGGCCTGCGGGATTCCATCCGGGACATCGTAGACCTGCAGTTTGGTCAGCTGATGGAATATAACCTGACCGTCCAGCTGAAGCATGAGGGCGACGAAGTCTCTGACCGGCGCATTGCCGCCATTCTGGCCGACGAGAGCCGCATTGAAGACTATCTGCCCGTTCATTCCGAGACGGGCCTTGGCATCCGGGAGGGCGTGGAGGTGGATCTGCATATCGTGGTCCCCTCCGACGACGAAGCCCTTTCCGATTTTGTCCTGTTCCGCGACCGGAAGACCCACGCCCCCATCGCTTTTTCCAAGGACGGCGCGATCCTTTCAGAAAAGGCGGCAAAGCGTTTGGGCGTCAAGGCCGGCGACACCTTCACTCTGCAAAATCAGGAGGAGGATCAGGCCAAGATCCGGGTGGCCGGCGTTTGCGAAAACTATGTTTATGGCTATGCCTATCTGCCCCACGAGGTCTATGAAGCGGCCTTCGGCCAGCCCTGCGCCTACGACACCCTTTATGTCAAGGCCCACACGCCGGACGCTGCCGCCCGGGATGCGCTGGCCTCCCAGCTGCTCTCCAGCTCCAATGCCACCGGCGTCTCCTTTTCCGACGCCGTGCGGGAGAGCTTTTCCGATATGCTGCGCAGCATCGATTCCATCGTGATGGTGCTGATCATCTCCGCCGCGGCGCTGGCCTTTGTGGTGCTTTACAACCTGACCAACATCAACATCTGCGAGCGCCAGAAGGAGCTTGCCACCATCAAGGTTCTGGGCTTCCACCCCAAGGAGGTCTCCGCCTATGTTTATCGGGAGACCGTCTGCCTGAGCCTGATGGGGACGGCGCTGGGCCTGTTTTTCGGGATCTTCCTCCACCGGTTTGTGGTGCAGACCGCCGAGGTGGACGCGGTGATGTTTGGCCGGGAGATCAGCCCCCTGAGCTTTGTCTTTTCCGCCGTGATGACCCTGCTGTTTACCCTGCTGGTAAACCTGGCGATGGCCCGCAAGCTGCGGCGCATCGATATGGTGGAATCACTGAAGGCCCCGGAATAAATCGGAAGCTCAAAAATAACCCCCCGGCGGCACTTGCCGCCGGGGGGTTTGTAAAAGGATATCTTTTTAAGCGTATCGTTTACTGAACCGTCCAAGTGCCATTCCCATTGTTCGTAGCAGTATGGCCCTCAGCAACATAATCGCTGGGGTTCTGAGAAAATGTTCCGCCAGTAACCACGATTTGCCCACCATTATCGATTTGGAAGATATTTCCGTTAACCCACACCTTGCAATCAGAAATATTGATCGTTCCGCCATTAGCATAAAACACCACGCTCTCTGCACCGCTGGAGCTAAATGTGCCGCCCGTCACATTCACAACAGCGCCATTTTGAGCTTCAACGAGTTTAAATGGGCTTCCGCTGGATTTAAAATTTCCTTCGCTTATATTTACCGTTGAGCCTCCGTCCGTTGCCGTTATCAGTTGTCCGTTCCCGCCAGAATGTTCATTTGTTCCTCCGGTAATGTTCAAGGTGCCGCCGTTCGTTACCTTAAAAGAAATGTCTTCATAACCATTAGCATTACCTATCCCAATACCCATTGTAAGCTTGCCTTCATCCGTCACCGTTACATTTTTTGTATTACCAAGCTTGGCTCCTTCATTGCCGATGATGGTGACCTGGCCCTGAGAAATAGGAGTGTTGTAAAGTAGTGTTAGCGTTTTGTCTGCAACATTTACAGTCACATCGCCACCATTGAGATCAGCGCCGCGCACATTTTCAGTCAAGGTGATTTTAACCGGCACACCTGCAGCCTTTCCTTGGTTAATGGCAGCGCTGATTCCCTCTGCATCAGCAACATTGGCAGTCACCGGAATGGGGAAAGGCGCGTTCTTATCATAATCCGGCCCAAAGCTGTCGTTCTCGCTATTCAGCTGCGTGGCATAAACCGTCAGGTCAAACTCTACCTTGCCGTTCTGATACTTATTACCCGCGTTCTCATCCATATGTACCAGCAGGGCGAAGTAATGGGTCTCGCCATGCGGCAGCTTGACGCCGGCAGGATTAGCGTCTGTCGTGTTCGTGCCGCTGACGATCTGAGTGCCGGGGGTCACGGTTTTGCCCCCCGTCCATGCAGGAAGCGCAGAATCGGTTCCCTTCGCGTCAGGAGCAATGGCGTACTGCATAACCTGATACAGGTCTTTGCCGTCTGCAGGATTGGTCACATTCAGCGCCACCTGATACTTCAGATCCAGGTTGCCCTCGTTCTTGATCGCCAGATAGGCCACCTGGGTCTTGCCCGGCTCCCACAGAGTATTAAGATTGTTGTTCTGGGCCACTGTGCTGGTTTCGCTTCCAAAAATGGGAGCAGGCTCCTTACTGATATTAGCATACTCATTGTCTTTATACATCAGCAGCTCCACATCCAGATTACCGGCCACGATCTTGTTGACCCCGGTGGTCGCCGTATCGGTGAACCACGCAAAGGTAGATCCGGCCAGCATGGCGAAGCAGAGGAGCAGCGAGGTAAAGCTCAACAGCAGCGCGCTTTTCTTGCTTTTCAGTTTCATACGAGTTCTCCTTTTCGAAATAGGTTTATGTTATCGGCAAAACCGGTCACATCAAATATTTTCTGCGTCCCTCTGCAAGGTGGGGACGCAGAAAAGGCCACGGCCTTTTCAAGCTTTTGCGCTGTCATTCTATCATTTTCCGCAGCGCTTTACAAGGCTTCCTCCAAGAAAAATCTTCAAAAAAAGGGAAGACATCCGGGATCGCTCCCGGATGTCTTTGCAGCAAAATGACCAGTCCTTATGCTTTGCTGAGCCAGGCGTGGATGGAGGCCGCGCCCTGCTTGCCCGCGCCCATGGCCAGGATCACCGTGGCCGCGCCGGTGACGGCGTCGCCGCCGGCATAAACGCCCGCACGGCTGGTGAGAGCATCCTCATTCACGACGATGCCGCCGCGTTGGTTGACCTCCAGGCCCTGCGTGGTGTTTTTGATCAGGGGGTTGGGGCTGGTGCCCAGGGCCATGATGACGCAATCCGCCTCCAGCTCGAACAGGCTGTCCGGAATGGCCACAGGACGGCGGCGGCCCCGCTCGTCCGGCTCGCCCAGCTCCATCTTTTCGCAGCGGATGCCGCAGACGGTGTTGTTTTTGGGGTCCCGGCGGTCGTCGGGATTATGATAGCCCAAAATCTCCACCGGATTGGTGAGCGTGCGGAACACAACGCCCTCCTCCTTGGCGTGCTCCACCTCCTCTGCCCGGGCGGGCAGCTCCTTTTCCGAGCGGCGGTAGACCACCGTCACCTCCGCGCCCAGACGGCGGGCGCAGCGGGCCGCATCCATGGCCACATTGCCGCCGCCCACCACGGCGACCCTCTGTCCGTGCTGGATGGGCGTGTCGGAATCGGGCAGATAGGCCTTCATCAGGTTGATCCGGGTGAGGAACTCATTGGCGGAATAAACGCCCTTCAGGTTTTCCCCGGGGATGTCCATAAACCTGTCTCTTATACACATCTGACGCTGCCGACGATATGCAGTG
>USML01000050.1 GCA_900555855.1 uncultured Eubacteriales bacterium
AACTTGGGCAGACCCGCGCCGGAGCCGATGAAGACGGCCTCGAAGCCCATCTCGCCCATCAGCTCATCCACGGTGACCGTCTTGCCCACGACAGTATTGGTGCAGATCTCCACGCCGAGCGCCTTCAGCCCGTCCACCTCCTTCTGGACGATGGCCTTGGGCAGACGGAACTCGGGGATGCCGTAGACCAGAACGCCGCCGGCCTTGTGCAGCGCCTCGAAGACCGTGACGGCATAGCCCAGCTTGGCCAGATCGCCGGCGCAGGTCAGGCCCGCGGGGCCGGAGCCGATAATGGCCACCTTATGTCCGTTGGGGGCGGGCTTTGCCGGAGCCTCAGCGGCGTGGGCATTGTGCCAGTCGGCCACGAAGCGCTCCAGCCGGCCGATGGCCACCGGCTCGTCCACCTTGCCGCGGACGCAGTATTTTTCACACTGATTTTCCTGAGGGCACACCCGTCCGCAGACGGCGGGCAGGCTGGAGGTCTGGTGCAGCACCTGATAGGCTCCCTCAAAATCCCCCTCGGCCACCTTGGAAACAAAGGCGGGGATACGGATCTGCACGGGGCAGCCGGCCCGGCAGGGCATGGCGGTGCAGCCCATGCAGCGGGTGGCCTCCTCCATGGCCATTTCCTTGGTATAGCCCAGCGTGACCTCGTCAAAATTGCGGCTGCGGACCGCAGGGTCCTGGGCGGGCATCTCGTGGCGGTGCATCTTCATATCAGCCATGTTCACCGCACCTCCTTCTGAAACAGATTGCAGGTCTCCTCATAGGCATGACGCTCAAAGGGCTGGTACACGGAGCCGCGGGACATGGTCTCGTCAAAATCCACCAGCGCGCCGTCAAACTCCGGGCCGTCCACGCAGGCGAACCGGGTCTTTCCGCCCACAGTCAGGCGGCAGCCGCCGCACATGCCCGTGCCGTCCACCATGATGGGGTTCATGGAGACGACGGTCTTCAGGCCGTATTTCAGCGCGGTCTGGACGGTGAATTTCATCATGATCAGCGGGCCGATGGCGATGACCTGATCATATCGGTTGCCGGCCTGGATCAGCGCCTCCAGCGCGTTGGTCACCAGGCCCTTTTCGCCGTAGGAGCCGTCGTCGGTCATCAGCTTCATCTGGTGGGAGCAGGCGCGGAACTCGTCCTCCAGGATCACCAGATCCCTGGTGCGGAAGCCCACGATGGAATGGACCTCACAGCCCTGCGCATGGAGCTTCTGCGCCACCGGCAGCGCAATGGCGCAGCCCACGCCGCCGCCTACCACGGCCACCTTTTTCAGGCCCTCGGTATGGGTGGCGTTGCCCAGCGGGCCAACAAAATCCTGGATCGCTTCGCCCTCTGCCTTGTGGTTCAGCTTGGCGGTGGTGGCACCCACCACCTGGAAAATGATGGTGACCGTGCCCTTTTCCCGGTCATATCCGGCGATGGTGAGAGGGATCCGTTCTCCGTCCTCATCCACCCGAAGAATGATGAACTGGCCGGGCTGGGCCTTGCGGGCCACCATCGGCGCTTCGATCTCCATCAGGGTGACGGTAGGATTCAGGATTTTTTTTGTTACGATACGGTACATTCGCTACCAGCCTTTCCTGAGCCTCCATGGGGAGCCTCGTTTTGTTTGTCTTTTCCTTATTACACGCAACACAGTCAGTATTTCCAGTATATCATCCCGGCACAGGAAGTCAATCCGTTTTTTGAACTTTGCCATTTCTTTAACAGCCCGCGCAAAAAATCAAGCCCCCGGCCGGGCAATGCACGAGCCGCCCCTTCGGGCGGCTCGTTTCTGTTTTTTCTTTTATTTTGCTGTGTTCGCTTCCTCTGCGGGGGCCGGCTTTTCCCGGCGCGCTTCCCGCGCCTTGTCCTCCGCGTGGAGCAGGGAATCCGTCAGGCGGCGCACATCCTGCTTCACCTCGCCCCAATGGAGCAGACAGGTCAAAAGCAGCAGCGCCACGGTGCCCCAAAACACATAGCTCAGCCGGCACTGCCGGAAGGTCAAAGCCCAGCCGGACGCCATCCCGGCAGCGCTATGCACGGGGCTGATCCCATATACCACGCAGCCCGCGGTCAGCTCCAGAAGTGCCAGACAGGTAAAGCAAAGCAGAGGCGTTTTGTATTTCACGCAGCATCGTCCCTTCCTGATCGTGCCGGCGCGCCGGCACAGTTTTTTATACTTCCGCGCGGGCTTACCGGCCCATGGGAGCCACCCCTTTCATTTCTTTTCTATAATGTATCACGGTTCCGTCATTTTTGTCAATGATTTTTGTTTTGACATCCTTGTTTTTGTTAATACAACACTATCTCGCCGCGCACAAATTGGCAATATTTATAAAAAGCCTTCCGCCTTACCCGCCCAGCAGGGCCTTGGCCTCCCGCGACCACTCGCTGTAGAGCAGAAACACATAGCCCACGCCCCGCTCTCTTGCGGCCCGGAGCTTCGCGGCGGCGGTGTCGCCGTCGTCAAACAAAACGAAATGCGCCCCGCCCGCCCGGCTGCGATAGGTAAAATATTTGCAGCAAAGCTCCGGCGAATAAAAGCTCTGGGCCAGATAGGTCTCCTGCAGCTGCGCAAGCTCCTCCGGCGAGATGGGGCGGCCGTCGGGAGTATAGGAGGGCATGGTAAAATCGCTGCAGGTGCGCACCAGATCCAGACAGAGATTTTCCGCCCCGTAGCGGGTGCAGAGGGCGTCCAGCATCTGGGCAAAGGATCCGCCGCTGACGGCGGCCGGCACGATGACCTTTCCCTCCGGCGCGCAGGAGCAGAGCGCCTCCGGCACAAAATGCCGCACGCCCAGCCGGCCCAGGGCGGCGCAGAGCCGCTCCGCATTGGGCAGAGCCTCCGCCGCAGGCTCCAGATCCAGCACCACGCCGCCATAGCCCCGGCGGGTACATTCCGCCTGAATATCCCGGGCGATCCGCTCCGGCTGGCCCGCGGCAAGGCCCGGCGCCTCATAAATGCCCATCAGCCCGCCCCGGGCGGTCATGCTCATCTGGGCCCGCTGGAGCGTCCCGTTTTCTCCCACCCGGTAGCAAAGGCGCACGCAGGGCGCCCCCGTCCGCTCCGCGCCGGCGGCATCCTGGGCCGCCACCACCAAAAAAGCTCTGGTTTTTTCCGGCATGATGGTCTCACCTCTTGTTATTTTCCGGATCTATGGTACAATAAAGCTGGGGAGTTTTTTCCCTCCCCGAAAAGCCTATGGCTTTTCAGCCGATTTTATGACAGGAGACGCCTTATGCCGCTGCCCTTTCCTCAGATCATTTTGCCGGATGTGACCCAGATCTCCCCGGAGCTGCTGCGGCAGCACGGGATCCGCGGTCTGCTGCTGGACATCGACGGCACCCTGATGCAGACCCGGGACGCCATGCCGGCCCGGCCCGTGCTGGACTGGATGCAGCGCATGAAGGCGGAGGGCTTCATCCTCTATATCCTTTCCAACAACAAGCACGAGGGCCGCGTCCGGGCCTTTGCCCAGTCGGTGGGCATCCCCTGGCAGCATCTTGCCAAAAAGCCCCGGCAGGCCGGCTTTGCCCGGGCCTTTCGGGAGACGGGGCTCGCCCCCGCCCAGCTGGCGCTGGTGGGCGACCAGATCTTTACGGATATGTGGGGTGCCCGGCGGGCGGGCTGTCTGGCGGTGATGGTGGAATCCACCGACACCTATCTCTGGTATTTCCCCTTCCGCCGTCTGGCGGAGCTGCCCTTCCGCCATGTGCGGCCCTGAATCCTGAACGAACGGAGATCACCCATGCCCCATCCCCTGTTTGGCCCCGCCGGCAACAGCGACAGCTTCACCCGGCAGTATAAAAGCAGCGTTTACGCCCCCGCCTGGCTGAAGGCCCAGGGGCTGGACTGCTATGAATATCAGTGCGGCCGCGGCGTCCATATCGGCGAGGATACGGCCCGGGCCATCGGCCGCGCCGCCCGGGAGGCCGGCATCGTCACCTCCCTCCACGCCCCTTACTTCATCAATCTTTCCGGCGCAGACCCTGCCCGGGTGGAAAAGAATGTGGAATACATCCTCTCCTCTGCCCGGGCCTGCCGCTGGCTGGAGGGCGACCGGATCGTGGTCCACTGCGGCGGGCTTTCCGGCATGGAGCGGGAGCAGGCCCTGCAAAACACCCTTCTCAATCTCCGGCAGGCGCTGGCGGCGCTGGAGCAGGCGGGTCTTTCCCAGGTGCGTCTCTGCGTGGAGACCATGGGCAAGATCAATGTCCTGGGCGACGCCGGCGAGGTCATCCGCATCTGTCAGGCCGACGAGCGGCTTCTGCCCTGCATTGATTTTGGCCACCTGAACGCCCGGACCCAGGGCGGGCTCTCCACCCGGGAGCAGCTGAGTGCGCTGCTGGACGCGCTTTGGAACGGTCTGGGTGCGGAGCGGGCCGTCCATTTTCATGCCCACTTCAGCCATATCGAATACGGCCGGGGCGGCGAAATCCGCCACCTGACCTTTGCTGACGATCAATACGGCCCGGACTTTGCGCCGCTGGCAGCGCTGCTGGCAGAGCGGGGGCTTGCGCCCCGGATCATCTGCGAATCTGCCGGGACCCAGTCGGAGGACGCCTGCACCATGAAGGCCCTGTTTTTGCAGGCGGCCCAGCACAGCGCATCCGTTTTGTTATAAATATTTTAATTTTTACAGGAGGTAATGAATATGACTCGTCTGGAAAAGCTGGCCGCCATGGCCCGGGAAAAGCAATGCGACGGTGTCCTCATCACGGAGCTGGAAAATCTCTGCTACGCCACCGGCTTTGTGGGGCTGGAGGGCATGGTGCTGGTGACGGCCGCCGGAAAGGGCTTCTGCTTTACGGATTCCCGCTACATCGAGGCCGCAGAAAAGGCCATCGCCCCCACCGGCTATCAGGTGATCCAGCCCAAGGAGAGCTATCCTGAGCGGGCCGCCGCCCTCTGCCGGGAGGAAGGGCTTCAGACCCTGCTGTTTGAGGATCGGGTCATGCCCGTGGCCTCCTTCCGCACCTATGAAAAGACCGTCCCCGCCAAGCTGATCCCCGCGGAGGACGCCTTTGTGGTGCTGCGCGAGGTGAAGGAGGAGGAGGAGGTCTCCCGCATTGTGGCTGCCCAGCGCATCGCGGAAAAGGCGCTGGAGGAGATCCTGCCCATGATCCGTCCCGGCGCGGTAGAGCAGGAGCTGTCTGCAGAGCTGGATTACCGCATGGCCCGGCTGGGCTCCACCGGCGTTTCCTTTGAGACCATCTTCGTCTCCGGTGCAAAGAGCTCCATGCCCCACGGCCATCCCGGCGACAAGAAGATCGAGGCCGGCGACTTTGTCACCATCGATTTCGGCGCCATGGTGGGCGGCTACCACAGCGACATGACCCGCACCTTCGCCGTGGGCTTTGCCACCGACGAGATGAAGCGGGTCTACAACACCGTCCTGCAGGCCCAGCTGGCGGGCATCGAGGCCTTCGCCCCGGGCAAGACCGGCGTGGAGGTGGACGAGGCCGCCCGAAAGGTCATCCGCGACGCAGGCTACGGCGAATACTTCGGCCATTCCCTGGGGCATTCCCTGGGCCTGAACATCCATGAGAACCCCAACGCCTCTCCCAAGAGCACCGTCCCCTTCAAGACCGGCAACATCGTCACCATGGAGCCGGGCATCTATCTGCCTGGCCGGTTCGGCGTGCGCATCGAGGACATGGTCTATCTGGGCGAAAGCGGCAAGCGCAACCTGACCCTCTTCCCCAAGGAGCTGACCATTCTCTGAGGTCTCCGCCCTTTTTTGGGTAAAAAATTCGGTTTTTATTCGGTTTTCCCGGCAAAACGCAGAGTTTTGCTTGCTTTTTTCCGGGATATCGTGTAAACTATCTCTGTTCCGCTGTGATAAAAATTTTTATGATAAACAGGAGGCCCACAGATCATGTTAACTGCAGGCGATTTCAGAAACGGGAAAACCTTTGAAATGGACGGCCAGGTGTTCCAGGTCGTCGAGTTCCAGCATGTCAAGCCCGGCAAGGGCGCCGCTTTCGTGCGCACCAAGTATAAAAATGTCATGACCGGCGCCGTGGTGGAGCGCAGCTTCAACCCCACCGAAAAGTTTGAGGAGGCCGTCATCGAGCGCCGCGATATGCAGTATTCCTACGACGACGGCGATCTCTATCACTTCATGGATACCGACACCTGGGAGGAGACCCTGGTGAGCCACGACACCGTCGGCGACAACTTCAAGTTTGTCAAGGAGGAGATGGTCTGCAAGGTCCTGTCCTTCAAGGGCAAGGTCTTCGGCGTCGAGCCGCCCATGTTTGTGGATCTGGAGGTCACCGCCACCGAGCCCGGCGTCCGCGGCGATACCGCCACCAATGTTACCAAGCCCGCCACGCTGGAGACCGGCGCGGTCATCCGCGTGCCCCTGTTTATCAACGAGGGCGAAAAGATCCAGATCGACACCCGTACCGGCGAATATCTGGGCCGTTCCAAGGAATAACATAAACAGCGATCTCCGCGCGGGAGCGCCGCGCGTTTGGTCCGTTAACCGCACTGTGCCAACAGGAAAGGAGAATGCAGTATGACCATTACGGAAAAGACCGCCTATCTCAAGGGCCTTCTGGAAGGCATGAACATCGACCAGACCACCAACGAGGGCAAGCTGCTGGCCGCCATCATCGAGACCGTGGATGAGATCGCGCTCAGCGTCGCCGATCTGGACGACGAAGTGGGCGCCATCAACGACGAGCTGGATACGCTGGAGGAATCCGTGGACGCCATGGACGAAGCGCTGGACGATGTCGAAGAATCTCTGGATGTCATCGACGAGACGCTGGACGACATGGACGAGGATCTGGATGAGCTCTTCGAGATGGTAGATCCCGATTTTGACGACGACGACGAAGATTGGGACGACGAGGACGAAGACGACGACGAAGACGACGAAGAGGAGCTTTATCAGCTCACCTGCCCCACCTGCCAGGAGGAGATCGTGGTAGATGAGGATATCCTGGCCAAGGGCGGCATGAAATGCCCCGCCTGCGGCGAGGAGCTGGATTTCGACCTGTCCCAGGTGGTAGAGGATCTGGCGGAGGATCCCGACGCCGAATAACCAAAGCAGTCATGAGGGCGGACCACAGTTTGGGTCCGCCCTCTGTTTTTTGTGCGGAGAGCCGCGGGAGGATGCGATGAGAAACATGACGGAGGGCAGCGTCACGGGACACCTGCTTTCCTTTGCGGTGCCCACGGTGCTGGGCAACCTGCTGCAACTTTCCTACAACGCTGCGGATTCTGTGGTGGTGGGCAAATATCTGGGAGAAAACGCCCTGGCCGCCGTCAGCACGGTCAGCCCCATCATGACCATCATGGTGCTGGGCGTCTCCGGCATCAGTCTGGGGGCCTCTGTGCTCATGAGCCGCTTTTTCGGCGCCGGCAAGGAGGCGCTTTTGAAAAAGGAGCTGGCCACCACGCAGGTGTTCGGCTTTTTCTGCTCGCTGCTGGTGTTTCTGGCGGGGGCGGCGCTGGCTTCGCTGGTGCTGCGGCTGATCCGGGTGCCGGAGGCCGCCTTCGGCCCGGCGCTGCTCTATTTCCGGCTGATCCTTCTGGGCTTTCCCTTCACCTTTCAATACAATGTTCTGGCCGCCGCCCTGCGGAGCATCGGCAATTCCGTGGCTCCGGTGGTCTTTCTGGGGCTTTCCGCCCTGCTGAACATCGGGCTGGATCTGGGTCTGGTGGCATGGCTGCAATGGGGCATCCCGGGGGCGGCGCTGGCGACGGTGCTTTCCCAGGCGGCGTCCTGCGCGGCCTGCGCGATCTATCTCCATGCCCGCGTCCCGCTGCTGCGGCTGGAGCCGGGGCAGCTGCGCATCGACCGGCAGCTGCTGGGCGAGACGCTGAAAAGCGGTTCTCTCACTGCCCTGCAGCAATCGGCCCAGCCCATCGGCAAGGTGCTGATCCAGAGCGTGATCAACAGCCAGGGCGTTGCGGCCATGGGGGCCTTCAACGCCGTGTGCCGGGTGGACGACTTCGCCTGTATCCCCGCCCAGAGCATCGGCGCCGCCATCATGACCTGCACGGCCCAGAACCGGGGCGCAGGCCGGCCGGAGCGCCTGCGGGAGAGCATCCGCCGGGGGCTGACCATCGCCCTGTGCTATTTCCCGCTGATCTGCGGGACCACGCTGCTGCTGCGCCGGCCGATGATGGCGCTTCTGACGCCGGTGGGCCACAGCGAGATGCAGCAGATGGGCACGGCCTATCTGGCGGTGAAGGCCTGGTGCTTCATCCTGCCCTGCGTTCTCAACGCCATGCAGGGCTATTTCCGGGGGCTGAACCGGATGCGGATGGTGCTGCTCTGCACGCTGATCCAGATCTCCCTGCGGACGGTCTTCGTCCGGCTGCTGGTGCCGCGGATGGGCATCACCGGCGAGGCCTGGGCCTGCCTGATCGGCTGGAGCGTCCAGCTGATCTTTGAATACGCCTATTATTTTCTGCGGATCCGGGGAAAGGAGCGCAGCCTTTGCTGACGCTTTCCCCTTATGAAAGGAGCAAATCATTATGTCCAAGGCATTTGTTGCCATGAGCGGCGGAGTGGACAGCTCTGCGGCGGCTCTGCTGACGCTGCAGCAGGGCGATCAGGTCACCGGCGTGACCCTCCGGCTGCACGACCGGCGGGACGGCTGCGGCGGCGAACAGGACGCGGAGGACGCGGCGGCGGTCTGCACCCAGCTGGGCATCGCCCATGCGCTCTGGGCGGAGGAGGAGGCCTTCCGCCGCTGCGTGATGGATCCCTTTGCCCGGCGCTATCTGGAGGGGCAGACGCCCAATCCCTGCATTTTCTGCAACCGGGAGCTGAAGTTTGGCCGCCTGCTGGAGCGGGCGCTGGCGGAGGGCGCCGACTGCATCGTCACCGGCCACTATGCCCGGGTGGAGCAGGACCCGGCGACGGGCCGCTTCCTGCTGAAAAAGGCCGCCTTCCCCCAGAAGGACCAGAGCTATGTGCTTTATTCCCTCACGCAGCACCAGCTTTCCCACCTGCGCCTGCCGCTGGGCGGCATGGAAAAGGAGCAGGTGCGGCTGCTGGCGGAGCAGGCCGGCCTGCAGACCGCCCATAAGCCGGACAGCCAGGACATCTGCTTCGTCCCCGATGGGGCCTATGCCCGCTTCCTCTGGGACTATACCGGCCACACGCCGGAGCCGGGAGATTTTATCGACATGGACGGCTGCATTCTGGGGCAGCACGCCGGTCTGGAATGCTATACCATCGGCCAGCGCCGGGGCATCGGCCTTTCCGGCAGCCACCCCTATTATGTTGTTGCAAAAAATCCCCGACGCAACACCGTCATGCTGGGCGAGGATGAGGATCTCTGGCAGACGGAGCTGCAGGCGGGCGAGCTGAACTGGATCGCCTTCGAGGGGCTTTCCGCCCCCATCCGCTGCGCCGCCCGCACCCGCTACCATCAGCAGGAGACGGCCTGTACCGTCTATCCCCAGGGGGAGGGCGTCCGGGTGGCGTTTGACGCGCCCGTGCGGGCCATCACGCCGGGACAGGCCGTGGTCTTCTATCAGGACGAGCTGGTCCTGGGAGGGGGGACCATCCTGTGAGCCGGGCAGAGCGCACCCAGCGCACGGCGCTTTTGCTGGGCCAGGAGGGCGTCGGCCGGCTTTCCCGGGCCTTTGTGGCGGTGTTCGGCGTGGGGGGCGTTGGCTCCTTCGCGGCGGAGGCGCTGGCAAGGGCCGGCGTAGGCCGGATCCTTCTGGTGGACAACGACACCGTCAGCGAGAGCAACATCAACCGCCAGCTGGTGGCGCTGACCTCCACGGTGGGCCAGCCCAAGGTGGAGGTGATGGCCCGGCGCATCCGGGACATCCAGCCCGAGGCGGAGGTGATCTGCCGGCAGGAGTTTTTCAGCGAGGAAAACGCAGCGTCCTTCCCCTTCCATGCGCTGGATTATGTGATCGACGCCATCGACAGCGTCTCCGCCAAGGTGGAGCTGATCTGCCGCTGCAAGGCGGCGGGCACGCCCATCATCAGCTGCATGGGCGCGGGCAACAAGCTGGATCCCTCCCGCTTCGCCGTCACAGACCTTTCCAAGACAGACACCTGCCCGCTGGCCCGGGTGCTGCGGCAGCGGCTGCGCAAGCGGGGCATCACCCATCTGCAGGTGGTCTATTCCACCGAGCCCGCCCTGACGCCCCGGGAGACCATCGCCGAGGGCGGCCGGAGGCAGCTCCCCGGCAGCGTCTCCTTCTGCCCGCCGGTGGCAGGCTTTTTGGCAGCCGGCGCGGCCATCCGGGCGCTTTCCGGCGCGGAAAAAGCGCCGGACGCGGAATAAACTTCCATCGCCCCGGGCATACTTTGCCCGAGGTGATTTTTTATGCAGTGGAACCAGAAAGAAGCCGGCCTGCTGAAGGACCTGAAGGATCAGGAGCAGCTTTGCGTGAACAAATATACCCGTCACGCCCGGCAGGCCAAGGACCCCCAGCTGAAAAACCTGTTTACCCAGATCGCCCGCACCGAGCAGGAGCATCTCCGCACCGTCACGGAGCTGGAGCTGGGCCGCCTGCCCCAGATGGGCGGCGGCGGAGGGCAGGAGCTGCCCCGGTTTTCCGGCGAATACAGCGGCTCCGCCGAGGACCGGCAGATGGACAGCTATCTTTGCTCCGATGTGCTTTCCACGGAGAAGCACGCCTCCCACCTGTATGATACCTGCGTGTTTGAATTCCGGGATCAGCCGGTGCGGAGCATTTTGAACCACATCCAGAAGGAAGAGCAGGAGCACGGCAAGATGCTCTACGACTATATGTCTGCCAACGGCATGTATTCCTGAAGCACGACGCCAAAAGGCCCCCTCCCAACATCGGGAGGGGGCCTAAAGCCTGTCGAAAAACCGCTCCGCTGGGTTTTGTTCCCCGCAAAACAGGTTTTGCGGGGGCCCCTTTTCATAAAATAGGCTCTGGTCGCCCGAAATGCGGGCTCCCGCGCCCTACGCCGCACTCGCGGCGCGGCCCAGAAGTGCCGTTAGCTCCGGCCTGCGGGCCGGTTTCGCCGTTTTCCTGCGGGAAAACCGGCGGGCTACGGTGTTTTTTCCCGGCGCATGTCCGTGAAAAAACATCCCATAGGAAAAGCCTGCGGTTCCGCAGACTTTTCGATAAGCGAATGGCCCCCTCCCAGCATCGGGAGAGGGCCTGTTTTTTGATGTTTTCCGGCTGGATCAGCCCTGCTTGACGGTGCCGTCGGCGTTGAAGACGGGCAGAGGCTCCAGATAGATGATGTCGTCCCGCTTTTGGGCATCGCCCTCCGCCAGGATGGACATTTTGCCGCAGATGATGCCGCCGGCCTTGTTCACCAGCGCTTCGATGGCCGCCAGCGACTGGCCGGTGGAGATCACATCGTCCACGATCAGGATCCGCTTGCCCTTCATCATCTCTGCATCGGCCACATCCAGATAGAGATGCTGGTCGGCATCCGTGGTGATGGAGCGCACATCGGATTCAAACACGCCGGTCATATAGAGCTTGGGGTGCTTCCGGGCGATGAAATAATGGGCGTCCTCATGCTGCTGGGCCATTTCATGGGCCAGCGGGATGCCCTTGGCCTCGGCGGTGATCAGGTAATCATATTCGGGAGCCTTGGCCAGCAGATCCCGGGCGCAGGCCACGGTCAGCGGCGCGTCGCCGAAGATCACGAAGGCGCCGATGTAAAGCTCGTCGCTGACGCGGCAGATAGGCAGGCTGCGCTCCAGCCCGGCGATGGTCATCTTGTAATAATGCTGCATAACAAAGGCCTCTTTCTTTTATTCTGGATCCCCGGCGGGGATCAAACAATAACATTATACCGTCTCCGCCGCAAATGTCAAATTCCACCGGCGATTTTTCCGGAAAAAAGCGCATTTTTTGAAAAACCCACGGGAAAAGGGTTGCATAATCCTCCGCAGTCCTGTAAACTGAAAGCGTTGTGTCCGGGCGCCGCGCCCGGCACAAATGCTTTGAAACAAGGAGAGACCGCAATGGAAACGCTGTTTCATCTGAAAGAACGGGGCACCACCGTCCGCACCGAGCTGACGGCGGGCCTGACCACCTTTATGACCATGGCGTACATCATCGCCCTGAACCCCAACCTGCTCACCGGCTTCGGCGCAGAGGGCATGGGGCTCTGGAACGGCGTGTTTCTGGCCACCTGCATCGCCTCCGCCATCGGCACCATCTGCATGGGCCTTCTGGCCAACCAGCCCTTTGCCATGGCGCCCGGCATGGGTCTCAACAGCTTTTTTGCCCTGGTGGTGACCAATGTGGCGGGTCTCACGGGCATGACCTATCTGCGCTCCTTCCAGTCTGCTCTGGTGATCATTCTGGTGGAGGGCGTGATCTTCCTGATCCTCTCCGTCTTCAATATCCGGGAAAAGATCGTGGAAGCCATCCCGCTGGGCGTGCGGCTGGGCATCGGCCCCGCCATCGGCCTGATGCTGATGAACATCGGCTTCGGCTCCAATGCCGGCGTCTATTCCGACAAGGGCGGCCCCTTCTTCGTGATGCGTGATTTCTTCGGCGCGCTCACCGCCGGCTCCGCCCGGGAGACCATCGGCAGCGGCTACGGCGAGATGGTCCTCAAGGTCATCACCATGTTTGCCGGCCTGTTCATCATCGTGGCGCTGGACCACAAAAAGGCCCGCGGCGCAGTGCTTTACGGCATCTTGGGCGGCTCCTGCATCCACTGGGCCGGCCAGGCCATCTTTATGCACACCAACCCCTTTGAGAGCCTGAAGACGGCCTCCTTCCTGCCCGCCTTCGGCGACATGGCGGAGACCACCCTGTTCAAGCTGGATTTTGCCGGCTTCGCCTCCATCGGCTGGTTCACCGTTGTGACGCTGATCATCACCTTCTGCATCATTGATATGTTTGATACCATCGGCACGCTGGTGGGCGCGGCCTCCAAGGCCGGCATGCTGGACGAGCAGGGCCGGATGCCCAAGATGAAGGAAGCCCTGCTGTCCGACGCCATCGGCACCGTGGCCGGCTCCCTCACCGGCACCTCCACCGTCACCACCTTTGTGGAATCCGCCTCCGGCGTCGCCGCCGGCGGCCGCACCGGTCTGACGGCCATCACCACCGGCGTTCTCTTCCTGCTGTGCATCTTCATCGCGCCCATCGCCGCCCTGATCCCCGCCGCGGCCACCTCCTCCGCCCTGATCTATGTGGGCATTCTGATGCTCAGCAACCTGAAGAAGATCGACTTTGACGACCTGACCCAGCTGCTGCCCGTGATGGTCATGCTGCTGGCCATGCCCATTTCCGGCTCCATCGGCCATGGCATCGGTCTGGCGCTGATCACCTTCACCTGCATCAAGCTGCTCACCGGCAAGGCCCGGGAGGTCTCTCCCCTGACCTATGTGCTGTCGGTCATCTTCCTGATCAAGTTTTTCCTGGCGGTATAAGCGCCGCCCTCCATGGCAAACCAAAAG
>USML01000051.1 GCA_900555855.1 uncultured Eubacteriales bacterium
TAATAGCCCCTTTTAGGGGCAGGTCAAACCACCAGTTTACTGGTGGTTATGATTTTGCCTACATGTGCTGCTCCGGCAGGGGCTGGCCGTGGATCATGACGCGGCCAAAGCAAGTGAGACTGCGGCCGCTGCCCCGGTGAAAAACCACGTCCATATCGGCCCTGGCCCGGTTCAGGGAGAACAGATACACCATGCCGAAGCCGTCCCGGCAGTACTGCTTGCACAGCATGTCGCCGTCTACGCAGAAGATACCCACGTCGCCGTTCTGCAGGGGATCGTGGTTGACGTACACCACAGAGCCGTCGGCAATGCGGGGGGCCATAGAGTCGCCCTGAATGCGAACGGCCAGCTCCGCGCCGGGGGGCACCTCCCCCTCCACGGGGATAAGGGTGTAATCCTCGCCGAATACGGGGGCGGCAAAGCCTGCCGCCGCCACCCGCGCAAACCCCTCGTTGCTGCTGCGGCTCAGGAATTCCAGTGTCACGTAGTTTTCAGCTCGTGTCATATTATGTACTCCCTCCTCAAACGATCGTCACCATGCGTCCGACGCCCGACGCTTCGAACACCTTTCTTGGCTGCTGCGCCACATGATACAGCGTTACGGCGCCGCCCAGCTCCCGCATCCGCTGCCAACCCCGCAGCGCCACGGCGATGCCGGAGCTGTCCATAAAATCCAGGCCGGAAAGCTCCAGCAGAAAGCCGCCGGGCAGCAGGTCCTCCACCAGCCCGGCCAGCCGCGCCATGCCCTGGATGGCTTCGTGGTGCCCCAGCTCACCGAACAGCCGCACGGTGAGCACGCCCTCCCGCAGGGCGTATTGCATATCCATAGGTGATCCCCCTTCTGGTTTCAGATCAAAAAAATCAAGGCTGCGGACAAAGCCTGTCCGCAGCCTATTTTACCGGAAACGCCGGAGATATTCTGTCGCTTTTCGGCGCTTTTCTTCCCGCAGCCGGAAAACTTATTTCTGTGCCTTCTTCAACAGCGGCACCACCACCAGCGCCAGCGCGCCGCCGATGAGCGCCGTGATCAGCTGGGGCCAGGAGAACATGGTGGTGAAGGTCTGCACCTGCTTTTCCGCCAGCGTCAGCACCCGGCAGAGCAGCTGCACCACCAGCAGATAGAGCGTCAGGAATTTGACGGCGGAAGCCGCCGCCAGACCGCCCAGCCGCACCGGCAGGCCCGCGCTCTCCTTTTTGCGCAGCAGCAGGGAAAGCACCAGCACATAGACCAGATTGCCTACGGCGATGGCGGGGACGATGGCCAGCAGCTTGGGCCCCACGCCCAGCAGAAAGGCCAGGAAGGGCGAGGCCGCCGCCAGCACCAGGCTGCCCCCCAGCGGCAGCATCAGCGCGCCCACTGCCAAAACGCAGTTGACGCAGGAGCCGGTAACGATCTGCCCCGCCGCCTTGGTGACGGTCTGCAGGATCACCAGCAGCGCCAGCAGCACGGCCGTCCGGGTAATGGTTTTCGTTGTCTGATTCATATTGGTTCCTCCTTCTGGGACCGAAGTCCGGGCATCTGTCACAGCCGCGCTTTTCACCAGAAAAGTCGCGGCAAAATTGTTCACATTTCTTATTATACTCCCCAGATCGCCGTTTTGCAATCTTTTCTCTATTCTTCAAACAAAAACGGAAATCAGCGCAATTTTCTATAAAAGCATCGCATATTTTTTGAATTCCAGCCGTTTTTCCGGAAAAACGGCTGGCAAAAAGTTAGTCTTTTCTTCCTTTTTATGCAGAAACGCGGCAGGAAAGCTCTCGCTCCTGCCGCGCTGCTGAAAAGCCATATTATTTGGGATCCCCGGCCTTTCGGGGATCTTCCGTTCAATCCGAAATGACGACCGAAATGTGCTTGTCTTCCCGCAGGCCCATGGCCTTGATGAGGGTCCGGATCTCTTTTGCGATCCGGCCGTTGCGGCCAATGACGCGGCCCATATCCTCCGCCGCCACACTGAGCTGCAGGGTAATAGCGCTGCCGGATTCCTGGACCTCCACCCGGATCTCCTCCGGATGTTCTACCAGGCTGCCGACAACATAGGTCAGCATCTCTTTGACGCCGGTAGTGTCCATAGCTTACAGGACCCCAGCCTTTTTGAGCAGGATGCGGACGGTATCGGTGGGCTGTGCGCCATCGGCGATCCACTTCTTGGCGCTCTCGGCATTGACCGTGATCTCGGCAGGCTCCTTCAGGGGATTATAGGTGCCCAGCTCCTCGATGAAGCGGCCATCGCGGGGATAACGGGAATCCGCCACCACGATACGATAGAAAGGAGCCTTCTTGGCGCCCATTCTTCTCAGTCTGATTTTAACCATACTGCTTTTCACCTCCATAATGTTGTCGATCTATTTTGAGTTTTTACTCACAAAATCAATAGGGGAACTTGAAGCCGCTGCGCTTCATCTTCTTTGCGGCGCCCGGGCCGGAGAAGCGCTTCATCATCTGCTGCATCTGGTCAAACTGCTTCAGCAGGCGGTTCACATCCTCGATCTTCAGGCCGCAGCCGGCGGCAATGCGCTTTTTGCGGCTGTATTTGATGATATCCGGGTTATCCCGCTCCTTGGGCGTCATGGACTGGATGATGGCCTCCAGATGGGAAAAGGCCTTTTCGTCGATCTTTGCGTTGGCCAGCGCCTTCCGGTCCATGCCGGGGATCATGCCCATCAGATCCTGCATATTGCCCATGTTTTTCAGCTGCTTCAGCTGGTCCAGAAAATCCGTCAGGGTCATCTTGCCCTTGCGCATCTTGGCTTCCAGCTGGGCCGCCTGCTTTTCGTCAAAGGCGTCCTGCGCCTTTTCCACCAGCGTGAGCACATCGCCCATGCCCAAAATGCGGGAAGCCATCCGGTCGGGGTAGAAGGGCTCGATGGCGTCCAGCTTTTCGCCCATGCCCACGAACTTGATGGGCTTGCCGGTGACGGCCCGGATGGAAAGCGCCGCGCCGCCGCGGGCATCGCCGTCCAGCTTGGTCATCAATACAGAATCAATGCCCAGCGCATCGTTGAAGGCTGAGGCCGCGTTGACGGCGTCCTGACCGGTCATGCCGTCTACCACCAGCATGATCTCGTGGGGCTTGACGGCGGCCTTGATATTCTTCAGCTCGTCCATCAGCACCTCGTCGATGTGCAGACGGCCGGCGGTATCGATAAAGAGCATATCGTTGCCATGCTCCCGGGCGTGGGCAAAGGCGTTCTGCGCGATCTGCACCGGATCGCCCTGGCCCTCCTCATAGACCGGGATATTCAGCTGACCGCCCACCACCTTCAGCTGCTGGATGGCGGCAGGACGGTAAACATCGCAGGCGCACAGCAACGGACGGCGGCCTTCCTTCTTTTTGAAGTAGCCGGCTAGCTTGGCGATATTGGTGGTCTTACCGGCGCCCTGCAGGCCCACGAACATGATCACCGTGGGCGGACGGTTGGCCATATGGACCCTGCTCTGGCTGCCGCCCATCAGGGCGCACAGCTCGTCGTTGACGATCTTGACCACCTGCTGTGCCGGGGTCAGGCTCTCCAGAATGTCTGCGCCGATGGCCTTTTCCGTCACATCGCTGACGAACTTCCGGACGACCTTGAAGTTGACATCGGCCTCCAGCAGCGCGAGCTTGACCTCGCGCATGGCCTCCTTCACATCGTTTTCGCTGAGCCGGCCCTTAGAGCGCAGCTTTTTAAATACATGATTAAGTTTTTCGCTCAAGCCCTCAAACGCCATGGCGGCTCCTTCCTCAGTTCATTTCTTCCGTCAGCTTCAGGATACGGTCTACATTTTTGGCGATCTCAAAGTTGCGCAGGCCGGCGTTCACTTGGGCGATATACGCGGCGGCCTGACGGATCTCCTCCAAGCGGCTCTCATAGCCGGAATATTTCTTCACCAGGCCCAGCTTGTCTTCCGTGTCCCGCAGGACGGTCTCCGCCCGGACGATCGCGTCCCGTACGCCCTGGCGGGAAATGCCGGCGTGCTCGGAGATCTCCGTCAGGGAAAGATCCTCATTATAATAAAGATCAAAAAGCTCCTTCTGCTTTTCCGTCAGCAGATCGCCGTAAAAATCAAACAGCATGGACATATGGAAGGTATCGCTTTTCATCTCTTTCCCTTCTTTCTGTAAAGTATATATACTTTACACAATTACATATAATACCGTATGTTGGGCGACTTGTCAAGATGAAAATCCCTGTTTCCGGCGATTTCCGCCAGAAAATCGTAAATTTTTTGCTCAGCAGCCCCTCCCACTTGCATTTTTCCCCGGGCCGGACTAAACTGACAGATAGTAACCTGTCGAAAAGAAGGAAGGTCTCGCTGTTGGAACGCTTTTACGATATTCTTTGCTGCCAGTCGCCCGGTCTGTTTCTGGCGGCGCTGGCGCTGCTGCTCCGCTTTTTTACCCTGCGGAAGACGCATAAGCTCCGGAGCGGCGCTGCCTTGGCCGGTGCAATGCTTTTTCTGGCCGGCGGCGTTGGACTATACTTTTACGGAATGTACCGCGAGCTGTTTACCATCCGGGACTTTTTCCGGCTCCGTCCCGCCGGATGGGCAGGGCTGGGCGTTGTGCTGGCGGTGATCCTGCTGCTGCTGTTCAATGGCATGAAAAACCGGGCTTCCCGGAAGAAGCTGGCCCGAGCGGAGGCCCAGGCCCAGCAGGATAAGCAGGCCGCGCTGGAGCAGGCCGTGGAACAGACCATGCGCCAGACCCGGGACTGCGTTCGCCAGGAGGAGCAGCAAAGGCGGCTGGATCAGGCCCGGCAGCAGGCCCGACAGGACGCCGATGCCGCGCTGGGGCAGGATGCACCCATCTCCCTGACGCTGGAGCCAGAGCAGCGCCCGGACAAATCGAAGAAGTAAGCCTCTTCCCGGCCCTTGGCCGGGATTTTTCTGTTTTCCCCCTTGACACACAGTACTATGTGATATATAGTATACTGTGACAGGAGGTATTGAAATGGATGCTCAGCTAAAGCGTGGAATTCTGGAGATCTGCGTTCTCAAGGCGCTGCATCGCCAGGATTCTTACGGTTATCAGATCATCAAGGATCTGGCCCCCTGGGTGACACTCTCGGAATCCACGCTCTATCCGATCCTGAAGCGCTGCGGCGCCGCCGGCTATGTGACGGAATACACCGTGGAGCACAGTAGCCGGCTCCGGAAATATTATCATCTGACGGACAAGGGCCGCGGGCGCATCGCGGATTTTCTGCAGGAATGGGACGAGGTCCTTCAGGCCTATCATTATATCAGAGGTGAAGATCATGAATAAGCACGAATTTATCGCCTGGCTGCGCAGCCGGCTTTCTGATGTTCCCCCGCAGGAGCTGGACCGGGTGGCGGGCTTTTATGCCAGCGCCATCGACGAGCGGGTGGAGGACGGTATGGATGAAGCAGAGGCCATCCATGCACTGGGCGAGCCGGAGGCTCTGCTGCAGGAGATCCGCTCCACGCTGCCGGAGCCTTATCGGACAGAACCTCGTCCTGCAGCGGCGCAGCCCGCCAAAAAGCCGCACAAGAGCATGCTGATCGCAGCCTGTGTGCTCATCGCCGTGGGCATTACGGGGGGCATCCTTGCCGTTGGCTCACTGCTGCTGCGGAGGCCTGTCAGCATCAGCTCTGCCGTTCTGACAACCTCCAATGCCGCCATCCCGGATATGGAGGACAGTGCAGATAGCATCATCACACGGGACTCTGTCTCCGTGGGCACCTGCAGCTGGCCGAAGGCGCAGGTCTCCCGGCTTTCGGTTTGGCTTTCCGCCCAATCGCTGTTTCTGCAGTCCAGCGATGACGGGATGTTCTATGTTTCCCTGCCGGAGGATGGCAGCGTGGAATCCTTTTTGCAGGAGGATGGCACCCTGCAGGTGCAGAGCGTGGAGGATCGTGCTGTTCGCGAATCCACCAGCGTGACCATTTTCCTGCCCAAGGGGACGGCTTTGGACGCCTATTGCGGCGCCGGAAATGTGGAGCTGTTCGGGCTGACGCTTTCCTCTGCGCAGGTGACCTGTGATGCAGGCAACATCTATCTCACGGAAACCACCGTCAAAGACAGCCTTTCCGCCTATGCCGGCTGCGGCAATATTTCTCTCGCCCGGCTGCTGGCCGGCGGCCCCATCGACCTGATCTGCGATGTGGGCAACATTGACGGCTGGCTGGAGGGCAGCATGAGCGACTATGCCATCCGCTGCTCCGTATCGCTGGGCCAAAGCTCCCTGCCGGAGCACACCGAGGGCAGGATCCCCCTGAATCTTTCCGTGGATGTTGGCAGCGTCGAGGTTTCCTTTGAATCCTGAGGGACGCTTCTGAAGATCCCGGAAGCCGGCAGGAAAGGGCTTGTGCCGGGCGGCGCTTTCTGTTATAATGGGGCAATATTGAGCAAGGAGGCCCTCCTATGATCGGATTTTATGACTACACCGTCTGGCTCACCTATCTTTCCCTGCTGTCTGCCGGGACGGGCATCTATCTTTCGCTGGCCGGCGAGGGACACCCCTTCTGGGGCGTGTTCTGTCTGCTGCTCAGCGGCCTGTGCGACGCCTTTGACGGCAAGGTCGCCCACACGAAGCAAGACCGCACGCCCATGCAGTCCGGCTTTGGCATTCAGATCGATTCTCTGGCGGATGTGGTGGCCTTCGGCATCCTCCCCGCCTGCATCGGCGCGGCGCTGGTGCGCCGTTCCACTATGCTGCACGACTTTTTCGGCCACTACGGCGGCCAGTGGCAGGGGATCCTGCTGCGGATCCTGATCTACGGCCTGCTGCTCTGGTATGCACTGGCGGCCATGATCCGCCTGGCCTATTACAATGTTACCGAGGAGGAGCGGCAGAAAACGGAGGGCGGCATCCGCACCTGGTATGTGGGTCTGCCCGTCAGTGCGGTGGCGGTGGTCTTCCCGGTGGTCACGGCGGCGCAGCTGGCCTTTTCCATCGACCTGGCCTGGCTCTATCTTCTGCTGACCGCCGTCTGCGGCTTTGCCTTTGTGGCGAAGATCCAGGTCCGCAAGCCCACGCTGAAGGGCAGCCTGCTGCTGGTGGCCATCGGCGTTTTGGAATTCGCCCTGATGGCCCTGTTCCGCTGGATCGTGAACCGATAAGCCCTCTTCCCTGTGCGCTCCGCAAAAAGCGGAGCGCTTTTTTTGGCAAAAGACGGAACTTTCCTGCCGTTTCCCGGTCTAACAGGACAAACGACGAAAAAGAGAGGTGCTTTTCCATGAAGAACTATGGCGCATGGTGCCGCGCGGCGCTGGCGCTGCTGCTGGCGCTGCTGGTGGCAGGCTGCGGGGCCTCGTCCTACAACGCAAGCACGAAGGATATGGCCGGCGATCTGTATTATGACACCAACGCGGCCTCCAACGACAGCTGGAACGCAGAAAGCAGCAAGCCCTATGACCCCGCGCCCCAGGAGCCGGGCTACGGCGGCGTGGACAGCGACGCCCTGGACCCCATGAACGCCGCCCTGCCGGAGGGCGTCAAGATGATCTATTCCGCCAGTCTGACGCTGGAGACCACGGAATTTGACCAGGCGGTGCAGCAGCTGAGCCAGCTGGTGCAGGACTGCGGCGGCTGGGTGGAGAGCAGCCAGCTCTATAATTACAACAGCTACCGGGAGGCCGCCTATACCTTCCGCGTCCCGGCGGAGCAGTTTTCCCCCTTCTGCCAGCAGGCCGGGGAGCTCTGCACCCTGCGGGACATCCGGCGCAGCGGCGAGGATGTGAGCGAGCGCTATTACGACAGCGAATCCCGTCTGGCCACCCAGCGCACCAAGCTGACCCGGCTCCAGGAGCTTCTGGCCAAGGCGGAAAATATGGAGGACATCATCACGCTGGAAAGCGCCATCTCCGAAACAGAGCTGGCCATCGAGCAGCTTACCGGGACCCTGCGGCATTATGATTCGCTGGTGGGCTATTCCACCGTCAATGTGGAGCTGCGGGAGGTCTATAAGGTGACGGCCGCCGAGGAGCCCGCCATCGGCTTCTGGGCCAAGCTGGGCGCGGCCTTCCGGGCGGGCACCGGCTATTTCGTGGACGATCTGCAGGATCTGGCGCTGGGCTTTGCCCGGGGCTGGGCCGGATGGCTGATCTTCTTCGCCGTCGCGGCGGCCGTGATCCTGCTGCTCCGCCGTTCCTTCCGCCGCCGGCGGGAGCGCCGGGGACAGGAGCCTCAGGCTCCGCGCCCCAGCCGCAGAAAGGCCAAGGCCGCCCCTGCCCAGCCGGCAGAGACGCAGGCTTCCGCGCAGCCGGAGGAAAAAGAATAAAAAACACAGCAGGGGCGCAGCAGATCGTGCCCCTGCTGTTTATTATTCTCGCTGTTATGCGCTGCGCCCGCGGGCAGCAAGGCGTTTCGCGCTTTGTGCTCACGCCTGCTCCAGTTCTATCGCAAGGCCGGGAAAGAGCCGGTCTGCTTCCTCCCGGACGGCCTCCCGCTCCCGGGCGTCCAGCTGGCGAAACGCCGTCAGCTGCAGCGCCTTGGGCTGCAGCTTCCACCGGTCTGCCGTCACGCCCTGTATCAGCAGCGCCGGAAAGACCATGCCGGTGAGGTTAAAGATCCCCCGCAGATATTCCGGCGGCAGAAAGCAGCTGCGCCGCTTTTCATAGCCCAGCATCAGCGGATCGAAGCCCGCCAGCAGCCGGCAGGGCGGCAGCGGCCGGGCCGGCGCAGACAGCCCCAGAGAAAACAGCGTCTCTCCTTCCATCTGGTGCTGCTCCGCCGGAAGCTCCGCCAGCAGCGCCTTCAGCTCCCGCTGGGGCCAGCGGAAAAAATAGGCCATATCCGCCAGCGACGCCGGTCCATAGTGCCGCAGATAGCGCTCCAGAAGCAGCCGCCGCGCATCCGTCCGAGGCAGCGGGACAAAGTCCCCGCACCGGCGGTATCGGCGGTCTTTTTCTGCCGTGCCGCAGATCAGCCCCATCTCGGAAAGCTGGCGGATCACGCCGCCCCAGGCATGAAATACATGCGCTTCCTCCGCCGGGGTCATGCCCCGCTGCCGGCAGAGCTGCCGCAGGTCCTCCCGTGTCTGCGGGCCGGCGGCCAGCGCGTCGTAGACCATCTGCGCAAAAAAGACCGCCCGCTCCGGCGGCAGCGGCCGCCCATGGGCGCAGAGAAACGCATAGGTCTCAAAGGCGCAGACCTCCTCCGGAGCGCCGCGCCGATGGATCAGAAGCGGCAGATCCGCTTCCCGGATCAAATGCAGCGTGCCCCGCAGCGTCCAGGTGCGCACCGCCGGAAGCGCCGCAGGCAGCTCGCCGCTGCGCAGCCGCAGCCCATGGAGCGCGCAGGGATAGAGCTGGGCCTGCAGCCCGCAGAGGTCCGCCAACACTGCTTCCCGGGGCGCCGGCGCCAGAAGATGCTGCCCCTGCAGCCGCAGCAGACGAAGCTCCGGGGCCGAAAGCTTCACGCTTTTCCCTCCTCCAGCCGCTCCAGTTGGCTCTCCCCCAGTACAGGGAGGCCATGAGCCTTCAGGCAGGCGGCGGCCACGCCGTCGCCGGAGATCAGCGTTTTGGAAAAGCTGCCGTCGTAGATCCGGCCGCTGCCGCAGGCGGGGCTGCGCTCCTTCAGAATGGCGGCATCGCAGGAAAACAGCTCCGCCAGACGGAGCGCTTCCGCCGCGCCCTTTTCATAGGCCGCAGTCACATCCCTGCCGTCCCGGGTCACCACCCGGTCTCCCCTGCGCTCCGCAGGGACCCGCGGCGTGGGCAAACCGCCCAGCTGCTCCGGGCAGACGGGGATCAGCGTATGCCCTTCCCGCAGGGCCAAAACGGCGGCGTTGGGCTTGGCGCAGCCATCGTAGCGGCAGCAAAGCCCCAGCAGGCAGGCGCTCACCAATAGCTTCATAAAGGCTCCTTTCCCATAGAAAAAATCGCCGTGGGAAAGCCCCACGGCGATCGGTCGTTTTTTACAGAGCGGCCTTGGCCTTTTCCACCAGAGCGGTGAAGGCGGCCTTGTCAGCCACGGCGATCTCGGCGAGCATCTTGCGGTTCAGCTCGATGCCGGCCTTCTTCAAACCGTTCATGAAGCGGCTGTAGTTGATGCCGTTCATCTTGCAGGCGGCGTTGATGCGGGAGATCCACAGACGGCGGAAATCGCGCTTCTTCAGCTTGCGGCCCACATAAGCGTAGCGCAGGGACTTCATGACCTGCTCGTTGGCTACCTTGAAGTGGTTCTTTTTGTTGCCCCAATAACCCTTCGCCAGCTTAATGATCTTTTTTCTTCTCTTGCGCGTCATCATCGCGCCCTTAATTCTTGCCATTGCTTATTCCTCCTTCTGCCTCAGGGTTTATTTGTACGGGACCAGACGCTTCAGCGTCGGGGCCAGGGTGCTGCCTGCATAGAAAGCTTTGCGGAGATGACGCTTCCGCTTGGTAGACTTACAGCCCTTGATATCGTGACGACGGTTCATGCTGTTCAGCTTGACTTTTCCGGTCTTGGTGACCATAACACGCTTTTTGGCGCCGGAATGGGATTTGATTTTCGGCATGGTTGCTGCTCCTTCCTTCAAAAGCTCAAGGCTTTTTATAAACAAGATCAGATTTATTTTTTCGGGGCGATAAACATCAGCATCTGGCGGCCTTCCAGCTTGGCGGGCTTTTCCACCGTGCCAAACTCGGCGCAAGCCTCCGCAAAGCGCTGCATCACAGTCAATCCGATATCGGTATGGGCCATTTCTCTGCCGCGAAAGCGGATGCTGGCCTTGACCTTATCGCCGCCCTTGAGGAATTTTTCTGCGGCCTTGACCCGCACCTCAAAGTCGTGAATGTCGATCTTCGCGGAGAGGCGGACCTCTTTGATGTCCACGACCTTCTGGTTCTTTCGGGCTTCCTTATCCTTCTTGGCCTGCTCGAAACGGAACTTACCGTAGTCCATCACGCGGCACACCGGCGGCTCCGCCTTTGGCGCGATCTTGACCAGATCCAGATTTCGCTCCGCGGCCACGGCCATGGCCTGCTGGATGGAGACGATCCCCAGCTGAGAACCGTCGCTGTCGATCAGTCGGACTTCCTTGTCACGAATTTCTTCGTTGATCTGATGCTCCAAAATGCTAATGTCTGAACACCTCCTGAAAACTAAAAAACGGGCGGCAGTCTGCCGTCCGAACAAACAGGCTCCCTCCGCTCTGGGCTTTTGGGGGAACACAAACTTGTTGACCTCTTCTTGATCCATGGAGGTGAGAACGGCAGTTCTGCTTTCTTTTCCTGAGATAGTATACCAGAGCCTGCGGCGGATGTCAATGGGGTTTTGCAGATTTTTCCGGTTTTTGCGGTGCAGAGCCTGACGCAGGCTGCGTCAGGCTCTGCCCTTGCGCTGTTTGGCTTATTTCTTTTCGTAGGAGACATGGAGCAGCTGATGCGTCCGGCCCTTGAGGCCGTTTTCCAGCAGCTCTGCCACGATGGGGTTGCGCTCGGAGCGCTTGATCAGCGCGGCGCGGTCGGCCTCGTAAAGGCCCTCGGCCCGCTGGTGCTTCACCGGGCTCAGGCCATAGGGCTGGCCGGCGCCGCCCACGCAGCCGCTCTTGCAGGTCATGACCTCGATGAGATCGTAATAGACCTTGCTGGCTTCGATGTCTGCCAGCAGCTGCTTTGCGTTGACCAGACCGTTGACGATGGCGATGCGCAGCGTGCGCTCGCCCACCGGCAGCTCCACCTCGCGGATGGCGCCGTCGCCCCGAAGGCCGGAATACTGCAGCACCTGCAGGGCATTTTTGGATTTGTCGGAAAGGATCCGGCGGGCCACAGCCTCGGCCACGCCGCCGGTGGTGCCGAAGATGGTGCCGGCGCCGGTGCCCATGCCGAAGGGCAGGGCAGGCGCTTCGCCCTCCAGCTCCGCAAAGCAGATGCCGGATTCCTTGATCATCATGATGATCTCCTGGGTCGTCAGCACCAGATCCACATCAGGCTTGCCATCATGGGCGAACTCTGGCCGGGCCGCCTCCATTTTCTTGGCAGTACAGGGCATGATGGCGATATGATAGGTCTCCCGCCCCTCCTCCGAGTCCTTTTTCGCATACTGATCCTTGAGGACGGCGGCAAACATCTCCATGGGAGATTTGCAGGAGGAGGCGTTTTTCAGCAGATCGGGATGCTCCTCCTCCAGATATTTCACCCAGGCGGGGCAGCAGCTGGTGAACATGGGGAAGGGCCCGCCCTTCTCCAGCCGCTCCAGAAACTCGGCGGATTCCTCCATGACGGTGAGATCTGCGCCGAAATTGGTATCGTAGACCTCGTCTGCGCCCATCATCTTCAGGGCGGAGACCAGCTTATCCAAAGCGTTGACGCCGGGCGCAAGGCCGAAGGCCTCGCCCACCGCCACCCGGACGGCAGGGGCGATCTGGATGACCACCCGCTTTTTTGCGTCGTGGAGGGCGCGCCATGCCCGGCCGATCTCATTGAGCACGGTGATGGCGCCGGTGGGACAGGCGGCGGCGCACTGGCCGCAGCTGACGCACTTCGTCTCCGAAAGCTTATGGCCGAAGGCGGGCATCACCTGCAGGTTGCTGCCGCGGAAGGCGAAGTTCAGGATGCCCATGCCCTGCATTTCCTCGCAGACCCGGATGCAGTCGCCGCAGAGGATGCACTTGTTGGGATCGTGGACGATGGCGGGCGAGGAGGTGTCCAGCTCATAATCCGGCCGGCTGTCGCCAAAGCGGATATTGCGGACGCCGAAGCGCAGCGCCAGCTCCTGCAGACGGCAGTTGCCGCTCTTTTCGCAGGTGGTGCAGTCCCGGCAGTGGGAGGCCAGCATCAGCTCCAGGTTCAGCCGGCGGTACTTCAGGAGCCGCATGGTGTTGGTGCGGATGCGCAGCCCGTCCCGGGGCTCCATGGAGCAGGAGGCGTCGATCTTGCCGGTCTTCACGTCCTCGACGATGCACATGCGGCACGCGCCGTAGACGGAGAGCTCGGAATAGTAGCAGAAGGTGGGCATGTCAATTCCGGCCTTCCGGATGACGGACAGGACGTTCTTCTCGCCGTCGAACGGCACGCGCAGCCCGTCGATAATCATTGTTCCCTTGGCCATGACTTAACCCTCCTCTTCAATGGCGTCGATGGCGCCGAAGGGACATGCGCCCCAGCACGCGCCGCAGTGGATGCATTTTTCCGTGTCGATCACGAACGGCT
>USML01000052.1 GCA_900555855.1 uncultured Eubacteriales bacterium
CTCAACAGCAGCGCGCTTTTTTTGCTTTTCAGTTTCATGCTTTTTTCTCCTTTATTTTGTTTATTTTATGTCATCGGCAGCGCCGGTCACATCAGATATTTTCTGCGTCCCTCTGCAAGGTGGGGACGCAGAAAAGGCCATGGCCTTTTCTCTTTCTTTTTTCTGTATCGAAAATCTATATGCAAATAGCTTTTCTTTGGTATTTATTTTACTACGGCTCTCATAGGATTGCAAGCACTTTTTGCTTTTTTGTGGAAAATGACGGTTATTTTTATGAAAAATGCGCCTGCCCTGCGGCAGACGCAATTTGTTTTTTTGCTTACCCTTTACTTTTTGCGGAACAGGCAGTAGCTGGGATAGCGGTTGTCGCAATCCTTTGCCAGAACGGCGATATCCACATAGGCCAAGTCGCCCTCCACCCGGACCTTGCCCTTGCGGCCCTCGGATTCATACTTATCCGGCGTCATGCTGGGATCCATAACGCAGATCTCCCGGCCCTTGGCGGAGACCAGCGTGATAAAGTGGCCGCCGTGGGTAAAAACGCCCGTCCAGCCCTCCCGGTCGCCGCCGGAATTGGCAATGGCCATGCCCTCGCCGTTCTGCAGGAACTGGAGCATCCGGCCGTGGTCACAGGTCAGCTCATAGGTCAGGCCAAATTTTTTGCAAACAGCGGGCGCCAGAATGGAGATCTCCGTTCCTGTCTCGTCGTGAGCGCCGCAGGCATCCGCCATGGCGACGGCTTCCGCCGGGGTAAAGCTCTGGCCCGTCATATTTTCCACCACCATACAGGCGGCGCACAGACCGCAGCCGCTGGAGGCCACCGTGCCGCCGCCATAAGGGGTCTGAGGATAATTGCCCTGATTGTAATACTTGTAGCTCATGGTTTCGTTCTCCTTTTATTGCTTCCCTCGCGGGATGGTTCACGCTATTTTCAAGATCCGCTCCAGCCAGTCCAATACATCCTGCCAGACCTTCTGCTTAAAGGTCTCGTTCAGGATCTCATGCCGCCCGCCGGGGTAGAGGATCTTTTCCACCTTTCGGCAGCCCGCCTGCAAAAAGCCCCGCCAGGCCCGTTCCACGCCCGCACCCTTTTCGCCCACAGGATCCTCCTGTCCGGCGATAAAAAGGATGGGCGTTGCAGGTTCCATCCGCTTCTGCTCGCTGGGATCGGAGATCAGCCGGATGCCCCCCATCATGTCGTGATACAGGCTCACCGTGGGTAAAAACTGACAGCTCCGGTCGGCACAGTAAGCGTCTACCACAGCTTCATCGCTGCAGATCCAGTCGTTTTCCGTGCGGCGAGGCAAAAACCCCCGGTTGTATGCGCCAAAGGCCAGCTGGCGCACCAGCTCGCTGCGGTAAAGCGGCCCGTGGAGCCGGATCAGCGCCCCGGTAAAGGCCCGCCCGAAGCCCACCACTACCGGGCTCTGCTGGCCGGTGCCGCAGAGGATGGCGCCGTCTGCCCGGCCGGGATAGCGGATCAGCCAGGTGCGGGTCACGAAGGAGCCCATGCTGTGCCCCAGCAGAAAATAGGGCAGGCCGGGATGCTCCGCCGCCGTTTTGGCCCGCAGGGCCTCCACATCCTCCACCACCCGGTCCCAGCCGTTCTGCTCTGCAAAAAGGCCCTCCCGCTCCGGCTGCTGCCAGCTTTTCCCGTGGCCCAGATGGTCATTGCCCACCACCAGAAAGCCCCGCTCCGCCAGAAAAGACGCGAAAGCATCGTAGCGGTCCACATATTCACAGATGCCATGGACCAGCTGCAGAACCGCCCGGGGCTGTCCCTCCCCCTGCCAGGTGATGGCGTGGATCTGCGTCCTGCCATCAGAGGAGGGATAGAAGTTTTCCTGTTTTTGCGCCATAAAACGGCCCCATTTCTAAAAATTCATGCTATAATGGATCAAACTGCTGTTTTTCGAGAGTACCCCTATATCATAACGGTTTTTCCCCGTTCCGTCAACGATTGGAGGCAGAAAATATGAAGTATGTGATCGCTCTGGATCAGGGCACCACCAGCTCCCGGGCCATTGTCTTTGACCGGGCGGGCGCCGTCCGCAGCATGGGTCAGTATCCCCTGACCCAACACTATCCCCAGCCCGGCTGGGTGGAGCACGACCCCATGGAGATCCTCCGGACCCAGCTGATGGCGCTGGCGGAAGCCTATGAACGATCCGGCGCGGCCCCGGCGGAGATCGCCGCCATCGGCGTCACCAACCAGCGGGAGACTGCCGTTGTCTGGGAAAAGGATACCGGCCGCCCCATCATGAACGCCATCGTCTGGCAGTGCCGCCGCACGGCGGAGGAATGCCGCCGTCTGGAGCAGGCCGGGCTTGGGCCGCTGGTGCGGCAGCGGACGGGGCTGCTCATCGACGCCTATTTTTCCGGCCCCAAGATCAGCTGGATCCTGGACCATGTGCCCGGGGCCAGGGCCCGGGCGGAAAAGGGCGAGCTGCTCTGCGGAACGGTGGACAGCTGGCTCATCTGGAACCTGACCGGCTGCCATGTATCCGATTATTCCAACTGCTCCCGGACCATGCTGTTTGATATCGACCGGCTCTGCTGGGATGAGGAGCTGTGCCGTGCGCTGCGGGTGCCCATGCAGATCCTGCCCCGGCCCGTCTCCAACAGTCAGGTCTACGGGCGGATCCGCTCCAACATCCGGGGCATCGAAGCGCTGGCAGGCATCCCTGTGGCCGGCTCCGCCGGCGACCAGCAGGCGGCCCTGTTCGGTCAGGGCTGCTTTGCCCCCGGCCAGGCAAAAAATACCTACGGCACCGGCTGCTTCACGCTGATGAACACCGGCGCCCGCTCCCTCCGCTCGGAAAACGGTCTGCTGACCTCCGTCGGCTGGCAGCGGGCCGGCGAGACCACCTATGTTCTGGAGGGCAGCGTGTTCAACGCCGGCTCCACCATCCAGTGGCTGCGGGACGAGCTTCAGCTCATCGGCTCCGCCCACGAGACCGATCTGCTGGCAGAATCCGTTCCGGACAACGGCGGCGTTTATCTGGTCAGCGCCTTTACCGGTCTGGGTGCACCTTATTGGGATATGTACGCCCGAGGCGCACTGCTGGGCCTCACCCGGGGCGCCACCCGCGCCCATATCGCCCGAGCCACGCTGGAGGGCATCGCCTATCAGGTGGCAGAGCTGGTGGCCACCATGGAAAAGGATCTTTCCTGCCCGCTGGACAGCCTCTGGGTGGACGGCGGCGCTTCCGTCAGCGATTTCATGATGCAGTTTCAGGCGGATCTGCTGCGCTGCTCCATCTACCGGCCCCAGGTGGTGGAGACCACCGCGGCAGGCGCAGCCTATCTGGCGGGCCTGGCCGTTGGCCTGTGGCAGGATCCGCAGGAGCTCCTGCAGTGCCGCCGGCTGGAGCGGGTCTTCGCCCCCAACATGGACCCCGCCCAGGCAAAGGCCCTGATGTCCCAATGGAAAAAGGCCGTCTCCCGGGCCCTGCGCTGGGCGGAGGCCTGAGCCCTTACGCCTGCTTCGGCAGCTCCCAGCCCACCAGCAGCGGCCCCCGGCCCACGGTGATGACGGCCCGGTCTGCGGCCATATGATTGCTGACGCCCAGCGGAAAATCGCAGCGCAGCTCCCCGTCGGAAAGGGGATATTGCAAGCCTGTCAGCGTTACCTGCTCTGCCCGGTCGCCCAGGCTGAACAGCGAGACCAGCCCCCAGGGGACGGTCTGCTCCAGCGTCAGCGTTTCATTTTCAATGGCGGTATAGACAAAATCCCGGTCATAAAGATAGCCCCGCGCGCCCCGGCGGCAGAGAAAGGCCAGCGCCTGCAGATTGGCCAGCGTATGGTCCAGCCGCATGCCGCCGGTTCCGCCGTAAATATGAAACTCCAAAAAGCCCCGTGCCAGGCCCTCCCGCAGGGCAAGCATGCTGTCGGTATCGTCCTTTTCCACGGGCACGCGGATGCTCCCCGCCGGTGCTTCCGCCGCAGACATGGAATCAAAATCGCCCAGCACCAGATCGGGCGTTACTCCCGCCTGACGGCACAGCCGCAGTCCCGCGTCGGCGGCGATCTGCAGATCGCCCGGCTCCGGCCGCTGCCGCAGCCCGTAAAATGTCCCCGCCGCATAAACAAAGCACCGCTTCACGCTGCAGGCCCCCTTTTTTGAAAAAACTGCTCTTATTTTACCCCAGCCTGCCCAGGATTGCAAGGGTTCCGCTTGACAGCGGCGCGCAAAACTGTTATGGTTTTAACAGACACTGTCCGCCTGCGGTGGACGATTTGAACAGGAAAGGTCGGGACCCATGGAAGAACTTCTGGAGCGACTGCTGACGGAATGTCGGCCCTATACCGCCCGGGGCAAAGCGGCGGACTATATCCCGGAGCTGGCCAAGGCCGATCCCAGCCGGCTCGGCATCTATGTGATCGGGGCCAACGGCAAGGAAAACTGGGCCGGCGACTGCCGCCAGCCCTTTACCATCCAGAGCGTCATCAAGCCCATTTTGCTGCTGCAGGCGCTTCTGGACAACGGGGAGGAGCTGGTCCGCAGCCGCGTCGGCATGGAAGCCACCGGCAAGCCCTTCGACGCCATCAACGCCAGCGAGCAATCGCTGGACAGCGGCCACATCAACCCCATGGTGAACATGGGCGCCATCGTGATCTGCTCGCTGATCCGGGGCGAAAGCTATGAGGCGCGCTTCCAGCGGCTGCTGGAGCTGACCCGAAAGCTCACCGGCTGCCCGGATCTGGGCATCGACGAGGCGGTCTACCGCTCGGAAAAGAGCCACGGCAGCAAAAACCGTGCGCTGGCCTATCTGCTGAAGTCCTACGGTCTGCTGGAGGACGATGTGGAGGAGGTCCTGGACTGCTATTTCCGGGCCTGCTCCATTCAGGTGGACTGCCGCGCGCTGGCCCACATCGGCGCGGTGCTTTCCAACCGGGGCCGGCTGCCCAATTCCAACGAGCAGATCTTCCCGGCGCATCTGGCCCGCTATGTAAACGCCATCCTCACCACCTGCGGTATGTACGACGGCTCCGGCGATTTTGCCATCCGGGTGGGCGTTCCCGCCAAAAGCGGCGTTGGCGGCGGCATTATGGCCGTGGTCCCCACCCGCATGGGCATCGGCATCTATGGCCCCGCGCTGGACCGGAAGGGCAACAGTGTGGCCGGTATCCAGCTGCTGGAAAAGCTCAGCCGCGAGCTTTATCTGAGCATTTTCTGAGCATTTTACGGGCATTTTCTGATTATTTGCGCATTTTACGGGCATTTCCCGCTTTCTCGCATAGAAAAAAGCCGCGGTACAGACCGCGGCTTTTGCGTTTGGGAAAATAATTTACTTGAGCTCGACCTTGGCGCCGGCAGCTTCCACCTTTTCCTTGATGGACTCGGCTTCTTCCTTGGAGACATTCTCCTTGATGGCCTTGGGAGCGCCATCCACCAGCTCCTTGGCTTCCTTCAGGCCCAGGCCGGTGACTTCGCGGACGACCTTGATGACGGCGATCTTGTTGCCGCCGACTTCGGTCAGAGTGGGAGTGAACTCGGTCTTCTCTTCCTCAGCGGGAGCAGCGCCGGCAGCGGGGCCAGCCATCATGGCGACGGGGGCGGCGGCGGAAACGCCGAATTCTTCTTCCAGAGCCTTGACCAGCTCGCTCAGCTCCAGAACGGTAAGAGTCTTAACTTCTTCGACCAGATTGGTGACTTTCTCAGTAGCCATTTGTAGTTACCTCCAAATTTTTAATTCTTATTCTGCGGCAGGAGCTGCTTCGGCAGCTTCGGCGGGAGCGCCCTTCTGCTCGGCGATGGCGTTGATCGCCCGGGCCAGAGCGGCGATGGGAGCGTTCATGGTGCCCAGGACCATAGCGACCAGGACATCCTTGCCGGGCAGTTCGCCCAGCTGCTTGATGGTGTCGGCGTCGACGACTTCACCATCCACAAAACCGGCCTTCACGCTGAAGGCGAGCTTGGGATTCTTCTTCATGAAGTCGGTGATCACCCGTGCGGGAGCGATCTCATCCTCCATGCTGATGGCAAGAGCGGTGGTGCCGTTCAGAACGGGATCCAGAGCCTCAAAGCCGACTTCCTTGGCGGCAAAGCGGGTCAGGGTGTTCTTCACGACGGCATATTCCACGCCGTTCTTTCTCAGTTCAGCACGCAGTTTGGTGTCCAGCTCGACGGTGATGCCCTTGTAATCCACCAGGACGCCGGAAGAAGCGTTTTTCATCTTCTCCACCAGAGCCGCGACGATCGCCTGTTTTTCAGCGAGAACCTTTGCGTTAGGCATGCGTGTTTCACCTCCGTGTGTATTTGTGGGAGCAAGCTCCCGTTCTTTTTGCTCATTCACTGCAAAAAGAGAAAAGTGCCCTCATGTCCACGGGGACAGGAGGGCACAGAAAACGATCTGATTATCGCTCTGCATCTCCTCGGCAGGACGGCTGCGCGCCGTTTACGGTCTCCTGCTGTCTCCGGAATGAGCATGAGTATTATATCAGCAGACCTGCGGTCTGTCAATATCTTTTGCCGGCAGCGCCGGAAAAATTATTTGGCCAGCGTCTCCAGCGTGAGCTTGGCGGGGTTCATCTTGACGCCGGGGCCCATGGTGGAAGCCACCACGCAGGAGCGGATATACTGGCCCTTGGCGGCGGCGGGCTTGGCCTTCAGGACGGCGGTGATCAGGGTGTTGAAGTTGTCCTGGATCTTTTCCTGGCCGAAGGAAGCCTTGCCCAGGGGGCAGTGGATGATGTTGGTCTTATCCAGACGGTATTCGATACGGCCGGCCTTGGAATCCTTGATGGCCTGCTCCACATTCATGGTGACGGTGCCGGCCTTGGGGTTGGGCATCAGGCCCTTGGGACCCAGGATCTTACCGAGACGGCCCACAACGCCCATCATATCGGGCGTGGCAATGACCACCTCGAAGTCAAACCAGTTTTCCTTCTGGATCTTTTCCACCATGTCCATATCGCCGACATAATCGGCGCCGGCAGCGCGGGCTTCGTCGGCCTTGGCGCCCTTGGCGAAGACCAGAACGCGGGTAGTCTTGCCAGTGCCGTGGGGCAAAACGATGGCGCCGCGGACCTGCTGGTCGGCGTGGCGGGAGTCAACGCCCAGCTTGATATGGACCTCAACGGTCTCATCAAACTTGGCCTTGGCAGTCTTGAGCATTGTATCGATGGCTTCATTGGGATCATACAGCTTGGTACGATCAATGAGCTTTGCGCTTTCTACATAATTTTTACCTTTGCGCATGTTTCTTTTCCTCCTTATAGTGGTTTTTCGGACGCTTTGTCCTCCCACATAGCGGTGAACCGTGACCGCTTGTCGAATTGCAAATTACTCCTTGACGGTGATACCCATGCTGCGGGCCGTGCCGGCGATCATGCTCATGGCCGCTTCCACGCTGGCAGCATTCAGGTCGGGCATCTTCAGCTCGGCGATCTTGCGCAGATCTTCCTTGCTGATCTCAGCGACCTTGGTCTTGTTGGGGACACCGGAACCGCTCTTGATGTTGCAGGCCTTCTTGATGAGGACGGCCGCAGGGGGAGTCTTTGTAATGAAAGAGAAGGAACGGTCGGCGTAGACGGTGATGACGACGGGGATGATCAGATCGCCATCGTTCTTGGTACGCTCATTGAATTCCTTGGTAAACTGCATGATGTTCACGCCATGCTGACCCAGAGCGGGGCCAACAGGAGGAGCCGGAGTTGCCTTGCCGGCGGGAATCTGCAGCTTGATCAGACCAGTAACTTTCTGTGCCACTTTGAGCACCTCCTAATAAGAATGTGGTAAAAATGAGCTTTCGCTCTCCCACCCGTGCGGGGATCTTTCACGGACGAACCGTTATTTTTCCAGCGTTTCCAGAGCAGCCACCTGACCGAACTTGAGCTCGGCGGGCGTCGCTCTGCCAAACATGGAGACTGTGACCTTGACGGTCTGGCCAGGCAGATCGATCTCGTCTACCTTGCCGATGAAGCCCTCCAACGGGCCGTCGATGATCTTGACGCTGTCGCCGACGGCGTAAGAAAGCTTGACCTCCAGCTTTTCCATGCCCAGCGCCGCCACCTCCTGCTCTGTGAGCGGGACGGGCTTGGAGCCGGGGCCGACGAAGCTCGTAACGCCGCGGGTGTTGCGGACGACATACCAGCTGTCATCGTTCATGATCATTTTGATGAGCACATAGCCGGGGAAAATCTTCCGTTCCACTTCCTTGGCTCCGGTATCCCGAAGCTCCGTCACCGTTTCGGTGGGGACGCGGACATCAAAGATCTGATCCTCCAGATGGCGGTTTTCCACCGTTTTGAGCAGGGTGGACGCCACTTTGTTCTCATAGCCGGAGTAAGTGTGGACTACATACCACTTTGCCGCTTCAGACATGTTGACCTCCCCTGCGGGATCAAGCCAGCAGCTGGGCAAGCAGGTCGCGGAGACCGCCGAACACCAGATCCAGCACTGTGACCACAGCGCAGAGGATCACCAGCACAACGATGACCACCAGCGTGTTCTTCCAGACGGATTTACCAGAGGGCCAAACGACCTTCTTGGCCTCCACCTTCAGCTCGTGGAACCACTTGCCGATGCGGGCGAAAACATTGGGCTTCTTTGCTTTTTTCTGGGGCTTGTCCGTCTTTTTGACGGCAACTTCCTTCGCGGGTTCGGCGGAAGCGGTCAGATTCTTGGATTCTTCAGACATAGAACTGTACCTACCTTTCCGTGTTCCTTACTTGGATTCTCTGTGCAAGGTGTGCTTCCGGCAGAAACGGCAATACTTGTTCAGCTCCAGACGGTCAGGGGTATTCTTTTTGTTTTTGACCGTGACATAGTTTCTCTGCTTGCATTCCGTACACGCGAGCGTGACTTTAACGCGCATTGATTCGGCACCTCCTTTAATATTCGCTCCGCCAGCAGCGGAGCTTTTGCCTCCCTGAGCAGGCATAAAAAAAAGACCTGACAGGTAAGGTTAGAATACCACATCCTGCGGTCCGCGTCAAGTATCATCTGCCATCTTTTCTGTAAAAAATGGAAAATTTCCCGGTTTTCCGGGCTTTTCAGGCCGGAAAACTTCTGTTATGATAAGCATATCACAATTTTGACCTGATTTCAAGAGGAGATGAGCCGGATGGAACAGCTGGACCGGGCGGCGGCCCGGGCGCTTCTGCCGCGCCGGGCGGAGACGGCCGCCAAATGGAGCTTTGGCCGGGCGATGCTGCTCTGCGGCAGCGAGCGCTTTTCCGGCGCGGCGCTGCTTTCTGCAGAGGCGGCCCTGCGCTCCGGGGCGGGGCTGGTGCAGCTTTGCTCCGCCCCCGCCGTGATCGCCGCAGCAAGGGTGCGTCTGCCGGAAGCGCTTCTGGGCGAGCTTTCGGGAAGCGACGGCGAGAGCCTTTCTCCCCCGGCGCGGCAGCTGCTGCAGGACGGGCTGGAACGGGCCTCCGCCCTGCTGTTCGGCTGCGGCGCGGGGCTTTCCCGCCGGGCACGGGAGCTTCTGGCGTTGGCACTGGATGCGCCGCTTCCCCTGGTGCTGGACGCAGACGGGCTGAATCTGCTGGCGGAGCGGCCGGAGCTTCTGGCCCGGCGCAGGGCCCCCACGCTGCTGACGCCCCATGCAGGGGAGTTCTGCCGTCTGTCCGGGCTGACCCGGCAGCAGCTGGAAGACGATCCTGCCGGCGCTGCGCTGGACTTTGCCCGGCGTCATTCCGTATCGCTGGCGCTGAAGGGTTCCGCCACCTGGCTCACCGACGGCGTGCGGCTGCTGCAGCTGGACGCCCCCAACAGCGGCATGGCTAAGGGGGGCTCCGGTGATGTGCTGGCGGGTCTGTGTGCCGGTCTGGCCGCCCAGGGGATGGAGCTGTTTTCCGCCGCGGCGCTGGCCTGCTGGCTCCACGGAGAGGCGGGCGCGCTGGCCCGGCTGGCGATGGGGCCCCGGGCCATGTTGCCCCGGGATGTGCTGGCGGCCCTGCCCCAAGCCTTTCTTTCTCTGGAGCAGGTATGACCCGCCGCTTTCCGGCCATACTAAGATCTGCATACATTTTGCAGATCTTTTCTTTTTTTTGGAGGATATCCCATGAAAAAACTGCGCTGGACGCCGGCCTGCTCCGGCATGGCGGCGGGCCTGCTCAACGGTCTGCTGGGCGCCGGCGGCGGCGTTGTGCTGGTGCCGCTGCTGCTGCGGGTCCACCGGCTGCCGGAGAAAAAGGCCTTCGCCACCTCGCTGGCCGTGATCCTTCCGCTGACAGCGGTATCCGCGCTGGTCTACGGGCTCCGGGGCCGGCTCTGCTGGCAGGCGGCCCTGCCCTACGGCCTGGGCGGCATCGCCGGCGGCTTTCTTGCGGGAAAATGGCTGGAGCGTCTGCCCACGCTGTGGCTGCGGCGGGGCTTTGGCCTGCTGCTGATGCTGGCCGGCGCAAGGGCGGTGCTGGCATGAAGGCGTTTTTGCTTCCGGCGGCGGTGGGTGCAGCGCTGGGGTTTCTCACCGGCGCAGGCGTGGGCGGCGGAACGCTGCTGGTGCTCTGGCTGACGCAGGTCCTGAGCCTTCCTCAGGCGCAGGCCCAGGGGATCAACCTGCTGTATTTTCTGCTCACCGCGCCTCCGGCTCTTTGGGGACACCGCAAGCAGGGCCTGATCGACGGCAGGACCGCGCTTCCCGCCATTTTGTGGGGCGTTCCCGTCTCCGCCGCCGCGGCCTTTCTCTCGGCAGAAGCCGCGCCGGAGCTGCTGCGCCGGGCCTTCGGCATGCTCTGCTTTGCCGTGGGTCTGCGGGAGGTGCTGGCAAAAAAGCGCTGAGCCCTTCTGAAAAAGCAGCCGCCTGCTCCGTTCCGGGGCAGGCGGCTTTTATTTGCTGTATTCTCAGGAGCAGGCGCCTGGGTCTGCCGTTTGGAACTGGCTCTCATAGAGCTGACGATAAAAGCCGCCCCGGGCCAGGAGCTCCCCATGGGTCCCCTGCTCTACGATCCTGCCGTCCCGCATGACCAGGATCAGGGATGCATCGCGAATGGTGGATAGCCGGTGGGCCACCACAAAGCTGGTGCGGCCCTCCATCAGCGCGTCAAAGGCCTGCTGGATCTGAAGCTCCGTGCGGGTATCAATGCTGGAGGTGGCCTCGTCCAGGATCAGCATGGGCGGCAGGCACAGCATCACCCGCGCGATGCACAGCAGCTGCTTCTGCCCCTGGCTCAGGCTGTCCTCCGCCAAAACGGTATCCAGCCCCTGCGGCAGCCGGCGGATCATCTCCCAGCTGTGGGCTGCCTTGGCCGCCCGGATGATTTCCTCCTCAGAGGCCTCCGGCCGGCCAAACGCGATATTCTCCCGGACGGTTCCGGTTTTGATCCAGGTCTCCTGCAGCACCATGCCAAAGGCAGAGCGCAGCGCGTGGCGGGAAAGGCTGCGGATGGGCTTGCCATCGATGGAGATGACGCCGCTGCGCGCATCATAAAACCGCATGAGCAAATTGATCAGCGTGGTCTTGCCGCAGCCGGTGGGGCCCACGATGGCGATACGCATGCCCGGCTGGGCCCGCAGGCTCAGATCCTCCAGGAGAGGGCGGTCCTCCGTGTAGCGGAAGGACACATGCTCCAGCTCCACCTGGCCGCGGATATTTTCCAGCGTGCCCCGCTCCTCCTGCGGCTCCTCCGGCTCATCCAGCAGAGCAAAGATCCGGGAAGCGCAGGCCAGGGCGTTCTGCAGCTCCGTCACCACGGAGCTGATGTCGTTGAAGGGCTTCATATACTGGCTGGCATAAGACAGCAGCACGGAAAGCCCGCCCACGGAAAGGCTGCCGCCGGGGATCAGCAAGACGCCCGCCAGCGCCACGCCGGCATAGATCACATTATTGACAAATCGGGTGGAGGGGTTGGTGAGGCTGCTGTAAAACACCGCCTGCTGGCCGCACCGGCGCAGCTCCTCATTGATGCTTTGGAACCGCGCCGAGGCCCGCGCCTCATAGCCGAAGGCCCGGACCACCTTCTGCCCGCCGATCATTTCGTCAATGAGGGCCGTCTGCCGGCCGCGGATCTCGCTCTGGCAGCGGAACAGCCGGTAGGAGCGGGTGGAGATGAACCGGGCCACCAGAAAGCTCAGGGGCGTCAGCAGCACCACCAGCAGGGAGATCAGAACATTCTTGGAAAACATGAATACCAGCGTCACGCCCAGCGTCATCACGCCGGAAAACAGCTGGGTAAAGCCCAGCAGCAGCCCGTCAGACAGCACATCCGTGTCGGTGATCACCCGGCTGACGATATCGCCGGAGCTGTGCCGGTCCAGATACGAAAGGGGCAGCTTCTGAATGTGCCGGATGGCCCGGGAGCGCACATCCTGCACGATCCGGTAGGTGATCCGATTGTTCAGCAGGCTCATGGCCCAGGTACACAGGCCCGCCGTGGCGGCCAGCGCCAGCACCCGGCCCAGAAAGACCTCCATGCCGGAAAAATCCACCCGTCCCGCCCCGGCGATCCGGTCGATGGCGTCGCCGAACAGGATGGGGACATAAAGCTGCAGGATCACCGCCGCCGCCGAAAGCGCCATGCTCAGCGCCAGCAGCGGCCAGTATTTTCCCGTAAAGCGGGCCAGATCCCGCAGGGTCCCGCCGGCTCTGCTCCGGTTTTCCTTCTGCCGTTTCATGGGATCAGCCCTCCTCTCCGCAAAGCGCTTCCCGCTCCGCCCGTTTTTCCGGGAGCTGGGAATCGCAGATCTCCCGATAGACGCTGCAGCTCTGCAGCAGCTGCTCGTGGGTGCCGGCTCCGGCCAGCGTGCCGTTGTCCAGCACCAGGATCAGCTCCGCCTGCCGGACGCAGGCGATGCGCTGGGAGACCAGAAACACCGTAGTGCTGCCGCGGAGCGTCTGCAGCGCCCGGCGCAAGGCTGCGTCGGTGGCAAAGTCCAGCGCGCTGGAGCTGTCGTCCAAAATCAGGATCTCCGGCCTTTTCACCAGCGCCCGGGCGATGGTCAGCCGCTGCTTCTGGC
>USML01000053.1 GCA_900555855.1 uncultured Eubacteriales bacterium
GCTTTTCTGATCCGGCGGAGGGGAAAAGGGTTAAATGCTCCAGGCTTCCAGCGCTTTTGCGCCGGCGAACCGTTCAAATGCCTGCCGGGCGCTGGCCAGCAGCGCCGCAAGGTCGGTGTCCCGGTCAAAGCAGTAGATCACCGCCAGGATCTCCTTCGTCTCTTCGGTCACCATCGCCCGGGTGGAATCCGACATGGAGGAGCCGAAGATCCCCGCATCGTCCGCCAGCACCAGCATGTTTTCCAGATCCAGAAGATCCTTGCCGATGCCGGTATAGCCTTCGCCCTGAACGGCCCTGCGCAGGGTGATGGGGCCATGAATGTTCGCAAGATCATAGGAGCCGACGGAAAGCCCGCTCTGCAGGGAGAGCAGGTTGTTCACATCCACCACGGAATTGACAGGATAGAGCTTGTCGCCCCGGCGGACCCGGCGGAGCAGCGCCTCGGAGGAGACGCGGTATCTTCCCGGGTTGCGGCCAAAGGCCTTATACGCTGCGCGGCTGCCCCGGACGCCCGGGACCTGGCTCCATTCCCTGCCCTCCAGCGCTGCCCTGGCCTGGGGCAGGATCTCCGCGTCCAGATAGGCCCAGAAGGCCGCGTCCGGCGGCTGGATATCTGCCTGAAAGCGGATGAGCCCCAGCCGGATGTCCGGATAGGTGTCAAAGAGCTTCGGATCGATCCGCACTTCATAATGCATACTGTGTTCCTCCTGAAAGATCGTAAATTGCGCCTGCCGGGCACTGAAGAAAAGAATAGCCGGTCTGCGCCGCGCTGTCAACCGACGGCTCCTTACAATAAGCGGCGCGGGATACATAGCTCCGCGAAATACCGAAGCGGCGGGCGGTGTCCCGCTGGGTGAGGGGCTCGCCGCCGCCCAGACCGTAGCGCAGGGTCAGGATCTCCCGTTCCCGATCCTCCAGTGCCTGATCCAGATAGCGGTAGAGCAGCGCCTGCCGGTCGGAAAGCTCGATCTCCTCCAGCATCCGGTCGTCGCAGGCGATCACATCCAGCAGGGAAATGGAATTGCCGTCGCCGTCGCTGTCGATGGGCTCGGAAAGCGAGACCTCCTGGCTCTGCTTCCGCTGGGCGCGGAAATACATGAGGATCTCATTTTCAATACACCTGCACGCATAGGTGGCGAGGCGGATCTTTTTTTCCGGGTCGTAGGTGGAGACGGCCTTGATCAGGCCGATGGTGCCGATGGAGATCAGATCGTCCTGATCCTCCCGGGCCGCATAATATTTTTTGACCACATGGGCCACCAGACGGAGATTGTGCTCGATGAGCCGTTCTCTGGCGCGGGCGTCGCCGGCCTTCATGGCCCGCAGGGCCTCCTGCTCCTCCGCGGGGGAGAGGGGCCGGGGAAAGCTCCCCGCCGCAGGGGCCACCCGCAGCATGAAAAAGCTCAGATGTTCCAGCAGGAACCATAGTGATAGCATGATGATCATCCCTCCATTTCTGGGGGAAGCTTATGTGCGCTTTGCCTGTCTGTTGCAAGTCCCGCGGCAGAAAAGCGCGCAGGGAATGGGCGCGGCGCTCTATCAGGAGGCCTGCTCGAATTGGCTGTTGTAAAGATCGGCGTAGAAGCCGCCCTTGCGCATGAGCGTCTCATGGGTCCCGCTTTCGATCACATCGCCGTCGCGCATCACAAGGATCAGATCGGCGTTTTTGATGGTGGAAAGACGGTGGGCGATCACAAAGCTGGTGCGCCCCTTGGTGAGCTCATCCATGGCCCGCTGGATCAAAAGCTCCGTGCGGGTATCCACCGACGAGGTGGCCTCGTCCAGGATCAGCATGGGCGCATTCTGCAGCATGGCCCGGGCGATGGTGAGCAGCTGCTTCTGCCCGGCGGAGATGCTGGCGCTTTCGGAGAGGACGGTGTCAAATCCCTGGGGCAGCGTGCGGATAAACTGCTCCAGCCCGCAGGCCCGGCAGACCGTCTCCAGCTGCCCGTCGGTGATGCCCTCCATGTTGTAGACAAGGTTCTCCCGGACGGTCCCCTCAAACAGCCAGGTGTCCTGCAGGACCATGCTGAACAGGCTGTGTACGGTTTCCCGGCGCAGATCGGCGATGGGGACGCCGTCGATCCGGATGCTGCCGCTGTTGAGCTCAAAGAAGCGCATGAGCAGATTGACCATGGTCGTCTTTCCTGCGCCGGTGGGGCCGACGATGGCGACCTTCTGCCCGGGCTGCACCTGGGCGGAAAAATCCTTGATGATGATTTTGTCCGGGGTGTCGGGATAGCTGAAGCGGACATGATCAAAGCTGACCTGCCCGTGAACCTCGGCGAGCTTCGATGTTTTTTCGCTTTCGTCAGACAGCTCCTCGCTCTCCAGAAAATCAAAGATCCGGTGCGCCGCGGCGGAGGCCGTCTGCATATTGGTCATTCCCTGGGCCATCTGCGTCAGCGGGGAGGTGAACAGCCGGACATAGAGAATGAAGGAAACGATCACGCCGAACCGGATCGTCCCGTTCATGGCCAGAATCGAGCCAAACACGCACACGGCCACATAGGCCACATTGCCGATGATGTTCATCAGCGGCTGCATCATGCCGGAGAGAAACTGCGACTTCCAGTTTGCATCATAAACGGCGGCATTGAGCTTGTCAAACGCCGTGCCGATCCTGTGCCCGGCGCGGCTGAGCCGCACGACCGCATGGCCGGAATACATCTCCTCCACATAGCCGTTCAGCGCGCCGAGGCTCTTCTGCCGCGCGGCAAAAAACCGCTGGGAACGGGACATGATCAGCACCGTCAGCAGCATGCCGATCAGCGTCACGCCCACGGAGATCAGGGCCAGATGCCATTCCGTGACGAACATCATGATCAGGCAGCCGATAAACTGCGTGGCCGCGCTGATGATCATGGGCAGGCTGTTGGTCAGCCCCTGCTGCAGGGTGGACACATCGTTTGTGATCCGGCTGAGGATATCGCCCTGGGAGGTGGTGTTGAAATATTTCTGCGGGACTCTGTTGATCTTGGCAGACAGCTCGCCCCGCATCCGGTAAGACATCTTCAGGGTCACCACCGCCATGGTATAGTGCTGGATAAAGCTGAAAATGGCGCTGAGCCCGTAAATGACCGCCAGAAAAATGCCGATCCGGCCGATGGCCGCAAGGTCGATGCTTCCGGTCAGACCCTCCGCCATCAGCGTTGCGATCTGCCCGATCCGATCCGGGCCGATGATCGTCATAACGGCGCTGAGCGCCGCAAGGACCAGGGCGGCGATCAGGATCCCCAGGCTGGAGCGCAGATATTCGGCGATGCGCGAAAGCGCCGGGGCGATGCCCTTGGCTTGGTTATGCTTCTTCATTTCTGTCCCTCCTTACGCAAGCTCCGCCGCGCTGAGCTGCGAGGTCGCGATCTCCTGATATACCCGGCAGGACTGCATCAGCTCCTCATGGGTCCCCATGCCGGCGATCCGGCCGCCATCCAATACAAGGATCCTGTCTGCGTGGCGGATGGTGCTGATGCGCTGGGCGACGATGATCTTTGTGGTCCCGCGGAGCTGCTCCGCCAGACCCTCCCGGAGCTTTGCGTCCGTCCGGTAGTCCAGCGCCGAGAAGGAATCGTCAAAGATCAGGATCTCCGGCCTTCTGGCCAGCGCTCTGGCGATGGAAAGCCGCTGCTTCTGCCCGCCGGACACATTGCGGCCCAGCTGGGCGATCTCATATTCCGTCCCCTCCGGCAGCCGCGCCACGAATTCCTCTGCCTGGGAGAGCCGGATGGCATCCTGCAGGGCGGCGTCGTCTGCGCCGGCGGCGCTTTCGCCGAAGAGCACATTGTCCCGGATCGTCCCGGAGAACAAAACCGCCTTCTGGGTCACATAGCCCAGCTTGTCATACAGCGCATCAAAGGTGTAGTCCTTGACATTTACGCCGTCCACCAATACCTCCCCGCGTGTCGCGTCATAAAAACGGGGGATCAGGCTGACCAGCGTGGTCTTGCCGCTGCCGGTAGCGCCGATGATGGCCAGCGTCTCGCCCCGCTCCACCTTGAAGTGGATATCCGTCAGCTCGTCTGCCGAGGCGTTGGGATAGCGGAAGGACACATGGCGGAACTCCACGGTCCCGGTCTCCGTCCCCGTCCGGACGCTGCCCTCCCGGACCGAAGCCTGCCGGTCCAGCACCTCATTGATGCGCTCCGCAGAGACCTGCGCCTGGGGCAGCAGCATGAAGATCATCGCCAGCATCATAAAAGCCATCACAATATAAGTGGCATAGGTGCTGAATACCAGCACATTGCTGAACATGGTCAGGCGTGCCGCTGGAGCGGTAACGGCGAGATTGTTTACAAGGGCGGCGCCGACCCAATAGATGGCAAGGGCAAGCCCGTTCATGCCCAGCGCCATGGTCGGCTGGATCAGCGCAAACAGCTTCTGGTTTTTCAGCTGCAGCTCCATCATGCCGCGGCTGGGGCCGTCGAATTTTTCGTTCTGGAACGCTTCGGCGTTGAAGGCGTGTACCACCTGAATGCCGGTGAGGTTTTCCCGGGCCGCGCGGTTGATCCGGTCGGTCATCTTCTGCACAAGGCGGAACCGGGGGATGCAGGAGCGCATGATCAGCAGCACCGTCACAAACAGCACCGCCACAAAGCCGGCGGTCACGGCGGAAAGCTCCCAGCTCTTGCCCAGGATCTTGATGACCGCCCAGACCGCAATGATGGGGGCCTTGATCATCATCTGCAGGCCCATGGCAAGGATCATCTGGATCTGCGTAATGTCGTTTGTGGTTCTGGTGATCAGGCTGGGGACGGAAAACGCCTGCATTTCCTCGCTGCCCATGTCCATCACATGGTGAAACAGCTTTTCCCGGACCACAAAGCTGAAGCCGGAGGCCGTCCGGGCGGCAAGAAAGCCGCAGGCAATGGCCATCGCCGCGCTGGCGGCCGTACAGCCCAGCATTTTGAAGCCCACATTCGCGATGTCCGCCGTGGTGCCGGAGGTGTTGATCAGCACCGTCAGCTCGGTCATATAATCCGGCAGACGCAGATCAAAATAGATCTGGACCACCACGAACCCCAAACAGAGCAGCGCCATCCATTTTTCCCTTGGGCGCATATGTTTCAAAAGCTTGATCATGTTTCGCTCCGATCCTCCTGTGCGATGCCGTTTTTCCGGATGTCATCTATATTTTGGCTGAGCACGGAAAGGCAGTTGTGGAAGATCCGGATCTCCTCCTCCGATAGCCCCTCCAGCAGCTGCTGCGCAAAGCGCCGCTGCAGCGCGCGCCCCGTTTCGATGGTGCCGCCGGCGGCCTTCGTGCAGGCCAGCCGGGTCTTTCGCCGGTCTCCGGGAACGCTTTGGCGCATCAGCAGCCCGGCGTTGACCAGCCTGTCGATGTGGACGGAGACGATGCCGGATTTCAGCCCGCGGCACCGGCAGAGGTCTCCCGCCGTGCTGCTTTCCGGGTTGTTTGCAAAGAACATCAGGATGTCAACGGCCATGGGCGGCAGCCCCGTGGCCCGGCACACCGGCTGCAGGGCGGCGTGGTAGGCTTCGAGAAATCGGTTGGCGCCGCGAAACAGCCGCGACACGGTAAGGCTCCATTGATTCATACAGACCTCCAAGGTTAAAAGTCTAATATTGGAACATCTATTATTATAAAAGAAGCACCCGGAATGTCAATGCCCGCCCTGTAAACTTTTGATGAATCGCCGGAGGGCGGGCATTTGCGGCGAAAGGCAGGGAACAACGGGCGCTTTTTTGCATAAACTATGCTGAGGTGATGGGCAAATGGGCCTGCGGTGGTATGCGCTTCGGCGAAGGCGGAGAGGGTGGCGGCGTCTGGCGGCGCTGGGGCTGCTGCTGGCCGTGCTGGCAGTGGGCGTGCAGGCGGCGGGCCGGAGCCTGCGGCGGCTGATGGCGGTCTATGGCGAGAGCCGCTGCCGCAATCAGGTGCTGACGCTGCTGCTGGAGACGGCGGAGACGGCCATGGCCGACAAGGCGTTCTATCGGCTGACGGAAACGGAGCAGGGCAGCCGCCTGCAGCTGGACGGTCCTGCCGTCAACCAATGCCGGGCGGAGGCGGGCCGGGAGCTGGCGCTGCGCCTGGAGCAGCTGTGCGCCCAGCGGCAGCGCATCCCCCTGGGAACGCTGCTGAACAGCCCCTTGCTGCTGGACCGGGGCCCGGGGATCCCGCTGCGGGTGGTGCCCGTGGGGGCGGGGCAGGTGCAGGTCCGCTCTGCCCTGCGGGACGCCGGCGTCAATCAGGTGCTCTATACGCTGACCATGGAGCTGACGGTCACCGTTACCATGATCCTGCCCGGCGAGACCCGGGAGCTCTGTTGCAGCCAGCAGGTGCCGCTGGGCGAGGTGCTGTTTTCCGGGCAGGTGCCATCGGCCTATGGTACCTTTGACAGCGGAAATTAAACGGCAGGAATTGAAAATCCGCCGGAAATATGATACCCTGATAGCAGAAGGGAGCGTGATGGGGAAGTGGAGCAGATACAGCAGGAGATCCGGCAGCTGACCCGGGAGCTGCTGCGCCATGCGCGGCTTTATTATAATGAGGATGCGCCGGAGATCCCGGATTATGAATACGACGCCATGCAGCGCCGCCTGCGGGAGCTGGAGGAGCAGTATCCGCAGTATGCCCTGCCGGATTCTCCCACCCGCCGGGTGGTGGGGACGGTGCTGGAGGGCTTTGCCCAGGTGCGGCACCCTTACCCCATGGAGAGCCTGCAGGATGTATTCTCCTTTGACGAAATTCTGGAGTTTCACCGCCGGGTGCAGGAGCAGTTTCCCGGCATGGAATATACCGTGGAGCTGAAGATCGACGGTCTTTCCGTCTGTCTGCAGTATGAAGAGGGCCGGTTCGTCCGGGGCGCCACCCGGGGCGACGGCCAGGTGGGGGAGGATGTGACGGAAAATCTCCGCACGGTCTTCGATATCCCCATGGAGCTGCAGGACAAGCGCCCGCTCTGGATCCGGGGCGAGGTGTTCATGCCGGTGAAGGTGTTCCAGCGGCTCAACGCCCAGCGGGAAGCGGCGGAGGAGACCCCCTTTGCCAACCCGCGCAACGCCGCCGCAGGCTCGCTGCGGCAGCTGGACAGCAGCGTCTGCGCCAGACGCAAGCTCTCCATCTATTGCTTTAATCTGCAAAACGCCCGGGAGGCGGGCTTTGCCGCCCACGACGCTGCGCTGCGCTTTTTGAAGGAGCAGGGCTGCAAGGTCATCGAGCCCTATATCGTCACCGCCGACCCGGAGGAGATCTTTACCTTCATCCGCACCATGGGCGACCGGCGGGACGCGCTGCCCTGCGGCATCGACGGCATCGTCATCAAGGTCAACGATCTGGCCGCCCGGGAGACGCTGGGCTCCACGGCAAAATGCCCCCGCTGGGCCATCGCCTATAAGTTTCCCCCGGAGGAAAAGCCCGCGAAGCTGCGGGATATCGTGGTGCAGGTGGGGCGCACCGGCGTGCTGACGCCAAACGCCGTCTTCGACCCCGTCCGTCTGGCCGGGACCACCGTCAGCCGGGCCACCCTGCACAATCTGGACTTCATCCGCCAGCGGGACATCCGGGTGGGGGACACCATCCTGGTGCGCAAGGCAGGCGATATCATTCCGGAGGTGCTGGGCGTGGATCATTCCAAGCGGCCGGAGGGTGCGGCGGAGTTCGAGATGCCGACGGTCTGCCCCGTGTGCGGTGCGCCGGTGGTGCAGGAGCCGGGAGAAGCGGCATTCCGCTGTACCGGCGCGGAATGCCCGGCGCAGCTGCTGCGCAGTATCACCCACTTTGCAGGCCGGGACGCCATGGATATCGATGGGCTTGGTCCGGCGGTGGTGCAGCTGCTGGTGGAGCAGAAGCTGGCGGCGTCTCCGGCAGATCTATATACGCTGCGGCTGACGGATGTGGCGTCGCTGGACCGCATGGGCCGGCGCTCCGCAAAAAAGCTGCTGGAAGCCATTGAAAAGAGCAAGCAGCGTCCCCTTTCCCGGCTGCTCTATGCCTTCGGCATCCGGCAGGTGGGGCAGAAGGCCGCCCAGCTGCTGGCCCGGCAGTTCGGCTCCATGGACAGGCTGCAGGAGGCCACCCGGGAGGAGCTTTGCGCCATCCCGGATATCGGCGAGATCACGGCGGAGAGCCTTTGCCGCTGGCTGAAGAGCGCTCAGAGCCGGCACCTGATCGCTCGTCTGCGGGAGGCCGGCGTCAACATGACTCAGCCGGATGAGCAGCTGAGCCGCCGGCTGGAGGGGCAGACCTTTGTGATCACAGGGACGCTGGAAAAGCGCTCCCGGCAGGAGATGACCCAGTTCATCCAGCAGCACGGCGGCAAGGTCTCCGGCTCCGTCTCCAAGCGGACCGATTATCTGGTGGCGGGAGAGGACGCCGGCTCCAAGCTGCAGAAGGCCCGGGAGCTGGGCGTGCCCGTGCTGACGGAGGGCGAGCTGGAAGCCATGACGGAGGAGGAAGACGCATGACAGCACTGGAAAAGACGGCGGAAGCGCTGCAAAGCCGCGGCTTTGCCGTTTCCTGCTGCGATACGGCGGAGCAGGCCGCCCGGACCATCGCCGGGAGCCTTTCCGGGCAGACGGTGGGCTTCGGCGGCAGCGTGACGCTGGAGCAGCTGGGCCTTTATGACCTGCTGGCCCGGGACAACACCGTGTTCTGGCACTGGAAGACCCCCGGCCCCGAGACGCTGGCCCGGGCCGCCGGGGCGCAGGTCTATCTCACCTCGGCCAACGCCATCGCGGAGACCGGGGAGATCGTCAATATCGACGGCACCGGCAACCGGCTGGCCGCCATGCTCTACGGGCATGAACGGCTGGTGATCGTGGCGGGAGTCAATAAGCTGGCGCCCGATCTGGAACGCGCCGTTTTCCGGGCCAGAAACATCGCCGCGCCGAAAAACGCCCGCCGCCTGCACCGGGAGACGCCCTGCGCCCTGACCGATCCGCCCCGCTGCCACGACTGCCGGTCGCCCCAGCGGATCTGCCGGGGGCTCAGCATTCTGATGGAGCCCATGGGCGGCGTGGGATGCACGCAGGTGGTGCTCATCGGGCAGACGCTGGGATATTGAGCCGCGCAGCCGTCTGATTTGGAAAAAACAAGCTCCGGGATCTCAGATCCCGGAGCGATTTTATTCTGCTTCGGCAGGGGCAGAGAGCCGGATGGCGTCCTGCCGCCAGTCGCTGCCGGGGGAAAAGCGCTGCCAGCCCGGCAGGGCCAGCTGATACAGATCGCAGGCCAGGGCCTCCAGTGCAAAGCATCGCTGGGCCTCCGGCGAGAGCCGCCGGATATGGGCGGGCTTGGTGAGCAGGGGAAGCGAGGCCCGCTTCCGCGCCAGCCGCAGCACCTCCTGCCCCCGCTCGTTCATGGCCAGCACCCGGATATAGGGCGCGGGGACGGCGGCATCCTCCGCCGTGATGCCCAGATAGGCGCAGAGCAGCATCCGCCGGATGCGGGAAAGGGCATAGCGCTTTGTTTTGGCCTGCAGAGCAATGTCCTCCAGCGTCCGCCCGGTATGGATGGCCTGATGCAGCCGGTGCTCCAGCCCCTCCGCCGCGTCGGGCAGCAGAGCCAGCTCCTCCGGCTCCAGGCGGATCAGCCGGGAAAGCATGGCGCATTCCAGCCGCTCCGGGGAGAGCAGCGCCGTCCCCTCCTCCAGCGCACGGGTCAGCGCCGCGGCGGAGGACGCCGGCAGATAGGGGAGCGCCGCGTCTGCGCTTCCCTGCCGGAGCTGCTGCCGCAGCCAGGAGGCGGAAGCGTGATCTGCCGCGGGTGCGCCATCGTGGGCGGCCCCCTGCCGGGCCACAGGCACAAGCTCCAGCGCCAGCCCCTGCCGCAGGACGGCCTTGCAGTATTCCACCGCAAGGATATTGTTGGGCTTCTGGACCAGCGCCGCCCGCTCCTGCATCCGGGCAAAAAGCGCCCGCTCCCGGGCGGCGGCGTAGGAAACACCGGTCTTTAGCTGAACCAGCGTGGCGGCCACGGTGTCGTGCTCCAGCAGGATGGAGGCCATCTCCCGGAGCCAGCCCTCGTCTGCATCCTCCGCGCCGAAGCTCAGATGGGTCAAAACGCCCAGCCCGCTGAGGATGCGCACGCCGCCGCCGGCAAAGCCCTCTGCCGACTGCAGGGCATAGGGCGCGGGGTTTTCCAGCACCAGATCTGCCCCCGCCTCCACGGCTGCCCGGGCCCGGAGATGCTTTGGCAGAAGCGCTCCCTCGCCCCGCTGGACAAAATCGCCGGACATACAGCAGACAATGGCACAGTCTGCCCCCAGCCGCCGCCGGATCTCCTTCCAATGAAACACATGGCCGCTGTGTAGAGGATTATATTCCGAAACCACGCCGCAAATCCGCATAAATACCTCCGAAAGGGTTGTCAAACCGGAAAAAACCGTGTAAAATAATGTGGTGCCATCATTGTAGCATAAAACTTGAAAATAAAACATACAGGAGTGTGCAAAAAATGAATGTTTTAGTCATCAACGCGGGCAGCTCTTCCCTGAAATATCAGCTGCTGAATCCTCAGAGCGGCGAGCTGCTGGCCAAGGGCCTGTGCGAGCGCATCGGCATCGACGGCAAGTTCACCTATAAGCCCCAGCTGGCCGGCAAGGAAAAGCTGGACGCGGTGGATGTGGCCATGCCCACCCATTCCGAGGCCATCCAGGCCGTTCTGAACGCTCTGGTGGACGAGAAAAACGGCGTCATCGCTTCCATGAAGGAGATCGACGCGGTGGGCCATCGCGTGGTGCACGGCGGCGAAGCCTTTGCTTCCTCCGTGGTCATCACCGACGAAGTGCTCAAGGCCATCGAGGACTGCAATCCCCTGGCTCCGCTGCACAACCCCGCCAACCTGATCGGCATCCGCGCCTGCCAGCAGGTGCTGCCCGGCGTCCCCATGGTGGCCGTTTTCGATACCGCCTTCCATCAGACCATGCCCGCCAAGGCCTATATGTACGCCCTGCCCTATGAATATTATGAGCAGGACAAGGTCCGCCGCTATGGCTTCCACGGCACCTCCCACAAGTATGTAGCCGCCCGCGCCGCTGCCATGCTGGGCAAGAAGCCCGAGGAGCTGAAGCTGATCTCCTGCCATCTGGGCAACGGTTCCTCCGTCACCGCCGTGGACGGCGGCAAGAGCGTGGATACCTCCATGGGCTTCACGCCCCTGGCCGGTCTGCCCATGGGCACCCGCGCCGGCGATCTGGATGCCGGCATCCTGCAGTATCTCATGAACAAGCATGGCCTGAACATCGACCAGATGCTGAACATCCTCAACAAGAAGTCCGGCGTTCAGGGCGTTTCCGGCGTTTCCTCCGACTTCCGCGATCTGGAAGACGCCCACAAGCAGGGCAATGAGCGCGCCGGTCTGGCCGTGGATATGTTCAATTACGGCGTGAAGAAGCTCATCGGCGCTTATGCCGCCGCCATGGGCGGCGTGGACGCCATCATCTTTACCGCCGGCGTCGGAGAAAACTCCAAGTCCCAGCGGATGGATATCGCCTCCGGTCTGGAATTCATGGGCGTGAAGATGGACGCCGCCGCCAACGATGTCCGCGGCAAGGAAGCCGTCATTTCCGCCGCCGATTCCAAGGTCAAGGTCCTGCTCATCCCCACCAACGAAGAGCTGATGATCGCCATGGACACCATGAATCTGGTGAAATAAGAAAACAACATAAAAAGCACCGGCTGAGCGCAGGCTCAGCCGGTGTTTTCTTTTTTTTGATCCTGTCAGCGAAGGGGCGGGTAAACGCCCGCTGCATGGAGCTGTGCCAGCGCCTGCTGAACGCCCTCCTTATCCGCCCGGTTGGTGACGCCATACCATTTGGACGCCGTGTCCAGCACCTGCACGGAGAGCCGGCCGGAGCGCACCAGCCCGTCTACAAAGGCCGGCAGATAAAACTCCCGCTTCAGCGGGTCGCCGCCGGGCTGCGCCAGCCAGCGGGCAAAGTCCTCCTCCAGAACGGGGAAAAGATCGCTGTGCAGCGCCCAGACATTCATGGAGACGGGGGTGTCCTCCGCCAGCACCACAGGCTGCGCCTCATTCTGGCAGACGATGGCGCCGCTTTCCTCCCGGCGGATGGCGGTATGCTCGGTGACGGAGACCAGATAGCCGTCCCGCACCTGACAGACGCCCCGGGAGACCGTGCCGTTTTCGCTGAGGGTGTTGCCCAGCCGGAAGCCCACCATGGCGGCATGGCTGCCGTCGCAGTGCTGGGCGCAGAAGCGGCTCAGCTGCAGGAAGGTGTCCCGCCCCAGGAAATCATCTGCATTGATGGCGGCAAAGGGCCCCCGGATCTGCTTCCGGGCGGCAAAGACTGCGTGGCCGGTGCCCCAGGGCTTGACCCGGTCCCCGGGGATCTCCGCCCCGGCGGGGCAGTCGGAAAGCTCCTGAAAGGCATATTCCACCTCCACCTTGCCGGCAAAGCGGCTGCCGATCACCTGATGAAAGGTCTCGGCCAGCTCCCGCTTGATGACGAAGACCACCTTGCCGAAGCCGGCCAAAATGGCGTCGTACACCGAATAATCCATGATGATCTCCCCTTGGGGGCCCAGCGGGTCGATCTGCTTCAGTCCGCCGTAGCGGCTGCCCATGCCGGCAGCCAAAACCAAAAGCGTGGGTCTCTGCATAAAAAACGCTCCTTTTCTGTATTGGGCCCCGGGTCAGAGGGGCCGCTCCATGGGCAGGTAGACGGAGGTGGGGCCGGGGCTGCGCTGGCCCGTGAGAGAAAAGCCGCAGCGCTGCCAGAAGGTCAGGCTCTGGGCGTTGCCCTCGTCCACGGCCAGCCGCGCCCTTGTAAAGCCCTGGGCCTTCAGCGCCACAAGGCACTGTTCGATGGCGCGCCGGCCGAAGCCCTGCCCCTGCAGGGCGCAGTCCACCATGAAAAAGCCGAAAAAGGCCGTCTGCGGCTGGGGATAGCCCAGGATCAGGTCCATCACCGCGCAAAGCCTGCCCTGC